>SSEV01000025.1 GCA_008015095.1 Lysobacteraceae bacterium
GCGCGATGCAGTTCAGGCGAATCGTCGACCTGCTCGCTCAACTTGAACCAGACCTGCTGGTAGGGGGGGCGTTTGGGCGGGTTGAGTTCGTCGCGCGGATAGATCGGACGAAATTCGAACGGCCCCATCCGGTTGAGCCAGCGCTGGACTTTGCTCGGCAGCCTGGCGATGACTTCCGGCGCCAATTGCGCAGGCGGCGCGACGTCTTCGGGCTGCGGCACTTCCGGCATCGACAATTGATGTTCGGCGCCGGACTCGGAAATCTGAAAGGAGCCGGCCAACACGAAAATCGGCTGGCCGTGCTGGATTGCGGTCACCCGGCGCACCGAAAAGCTGCCGCCGTCGCGGGTACGGTCGACGTCGTAAATGATCGGGTGCTCAATGTCGCCGGCGCGCAGAAAGTAGGCGTGCAGCGAATGCGCCGAACGACCGCTGCCGGACGCGGCCGAGACCGGTGGGTTCGCCTGAGAGGGTTGGCTGGAAGAAGGCTTGGCCGAATCCAGGGTCGCCTGCGCCGCCGACAAGGCCTGGCCAAGCACCTGTCCTCCAAAGACGTACTTGGTGCCGATATCGCGGCTCTGGCCGCGAAACAGATTGTCTTCCAGCCGTTCCAGCGACAACAGCTCGATGAGTTCGGATACGGGGGAGGACATGGTTGCGCCGGCCGTGCGGGGATATCGACCTATTCTAGCGTCCACTCCCGATCAACCATGGCGATCCGCCATCTCCGTCTTTAAATGCCGGTCTTTAAATGCCGGTCCACAATGTCGAAGCCCCGGATTGGCCGGGGCTTCGGATCTGAGTGGGGCGCTGCGGGGCGGTTAAAAGCCGTAGGTCACGGCCATGAACATCGCGGGCGCCGCTTCCGTGTCGTCTTGTATCAGCGGACTGTCGGAGATCTCGTTGGGGAGGATATCGACCTTGACCCCCGAGATGAACATCCAACGCTCGGCGAAGGGGACGATGGCCGCGATGCCCAGATGGGGCACCACCACTTCGCCAGGGCGATAGTCGACGACGCCACGAGCGACCTCCTCGGGTAAGGTGCCGTAGTAATAGTTGGCCAGATCCTTCGACAGCGCGCTCGCGCCGACGCCCGGAACCAGGGTGACCTTGCCGATGGTGACCGGATAGCGATAGTCGACGGACGCCTGAAAACCATCGCTGACGCCGCCGATATCACCGCGCAGATCCAGTTCGAATTCGCCCGCGGCGCCCTTCCAGGTTGCTGCGACCCCGGCGTCGGCACTGAAATCACGGTCTTCGAGCAGATCGCGATTGATGCCATGGCGGGCCAGTTCGGCTCTGCCGAAGTCTTCGGCGTCGATCCCGTCCCCGCGTGCGGCGACGAAACCGCTAAGCGTGAAGTGATCGCGCTTGATCAGGCGCAGCCCGACGGTCGGACCTTCCCAGTAGAAGCGCTCTCCCTGGTAGTTCACGAAAGGGAAAACATAGGTCTGACCACGCTCGCCAGCGTATAGCTGGTCACGTGCGGCGACGGCGATGCCGACGTTCCAGCCGGAGGGCTCCGACCCGCTCTCAGTGGATTGAGCGTTGGCGGCGAAGGGGATTGCGAGCAATAGCGACAGGAAACGGATCTTGTGCAGCGGGGGCATCGGAAATCCTTTGCGATGGTGGGGGAAACGAATGGACCGGTGATTTGATCCGATGTGGCGGGATCCGGACGGGAGGCCGACAGCGCAAGCCATCTGCGTTTCGAGCCCGCGAGATGGCATGAGCCTGTCCCGCTTCCGAGAAATCAACAGCGTGTGCGCTGGTACCGCCTTGGCGCTCATGCCTGGCCGTCTATCGGACCGCCTTGAACGGCTCGACAGCGGTGAGGAAGTTTCCGGAGCTGCGCAAGAAATTCCGTGCCGGATGAGTCCGCCACTTCCTTGTCGATCGGGAGGGCCTTCCATATGCATGCGCTTCAAGCGAAGCAGCGCGAACATAAGGGCGATAAGCTGCCTATGTACGGCTGACGGAATCGTGAAAGCGGGCTGGCGATTGTATCGTTCTGGGATGTGCGGCGCAGAATTCTTGGCGTGCACTGAGGCAGTGACGACCATGATCTGAACTAAAGAACAGTGCGGGGCGAGTCATCCTCATGCAAATCACGGTGCGCGATAAGTTCCTCGCTTTCGTGCATGCGAAATCCGGTGGTCGCCATCAAGGCCGTGACGCGCCAGCCTGCAGCGAGATCCATTAGGCATGACCGAAGAGCAAGCGACAGGCCCGATGCTGTCGACGCATGCCTTCGCCTCAATCAATAGGCGACGGGGCGATGCGCTCCAATCCCAGGTCGGGAATGAGTCTCTGCCATGGGAACAGCGGGCCGGGATCGCGTTTGCGCGGAACCTGCACGTCCGGATCGTCCAGCGCCTGTTCCATCGCAGTGTCCAGATCCTCGTGTCCGGCGACGTAGCGCAGATTCGGCAATTGCGTGCGCAGTTGTGCGAGCAGACCGAGCAGGGCAGCGATCTGGGCCTCGGGATAGGGCTCGTCCATCGCCTGATGTTTCGAGTCGCGCCAATGCGGATAACGGCCGGTATTGACCAACTCGATCCCGACCGAGCGCGGGTTGTAACCGCGCACGTGGTGAGCCACCCGATCCGGGCGTACGTACAAAGTGATGCTGCCGTCACGATCGATGTAATAGTGGCCGCTGTTGCCGGTGCCGCTGCCCTCATAAAGCACTTTCTCCCCAAACTCGCGGGCCGAGGTCAGCGTCGGAGTTTCGGTGCAGTGGATCACCACCAGATCGATCTGCGACAAGGGCCGGGCGTCCAGACGCAGTTCGTAAGGCAGCGGGTCGATGACGACGGGGAGGGGCGGAAGGTCGGGCAGCATGCGCGAATGCTAGCATTCGCCGATGATCTTGCCGCCGCCCGAAAGCGAGTTGTACGCCTTGATGAGCCATTTCCCGCGCAGCGGGCGGTTGCGCTGGATTGGCCTGCGTCCGCGCCGCGACCATCCGATGCGGGTCGTCGAGCAGGCCATCGCTCATGCCGGCGCCGGCCTGGAGGGCGATCGCTATAAGGCCGGCAGCGGCAAACGCGGCCTGACCTTGATCCAGGCCGAGCATTTACCCGTCATCGCAGCCTTGAGCGGCCACGCCGAGATCGACCCCATCGTCTTGCGACGCAATCTGATGGTCGAAGGCATTCCGGTGATCGCGTTGAAAGGCAGGCGCTTCCGCATCGGAGACGTGTTGTGCGAGGGCACGGCCCCTTGCGACCCCTGTTCGCGGATGGAGCTGGCCCTCGGGCCCGGCGGCTACAACGCGATGCGCGGCCATGGCGGCTTGTGCGCGCGTATTCTCGAAGGCGGCGCTCTGCGGCTCGGCGATCGCGTGAGTTGGGTCGAGACCTGATATGCGCGGTCATTGCATTCTGTCGCATGGTTTCGAGAGCGGCCCCGATGCGGCCAAAGTCGCGGCGCTGGCTGGCGTCGCCGAACGCCTGGGCTGGGGGCATGAGCGTCCGGATTACACCGACCTCGACGCGCGTCGCGGCGTCAGTCCTCTCGGCGATGTCCCGGCCCGCCTGCAACGCCTGCGCGAATTGGCGCAGGCTGCGGTTGCGCGTGGACCGCTGGTGCTGGGCGGATCCAGTCTCGGGGCCTATATCTCTGCGCGAATCGCTCTGGAATATCCGGTACGCGCTCTGTTCCTGATGGCGCCGCCGCTGCGTATGGGCCCTCTGCCCGATCTGGACGCGCCTGCCGTGCCGATCTCGATCGTGCATGGCTGGGACGACGAATTGATTCCGGCGATGGAGGTCGTGCAGTGGGCTCATGCGCGTCGCGCCCGATTGCTGCTGGTCGACGACAGTCATCGGCTCGCCGCGAACGTGCCGGGTTCGGCGGAAGCCTTCGCCGCCTTGCTTTCGACCCTGCAAGCATGAAATTTTTCGTCAGTTGCGCCAAAGGCCTGGAGTATCTGCTGGTCGACGAATTGCGCGCGCTCGGCTGCGCAAGCGCGACCGCGGCCCGCGCCGGCGTCAATGCCGAGGGCTCATTGCATGATGCCCAACGCGCGGTGCTGTGGTCGCGACTGGCCAGCCGCGTGCTGTGGCCGATCGCCGAATACGATTGTCCGGACGAGCGTGCGTTATATGCGGGCACCGCGGCGATCGACTGGTCGACGCATCTGCATAGCGGGCTGAGCCTCGCGGTCGACGCCCATGTGTCCGGAGAAGCGATCACCCATGCGCGCTACGCCGCGCAACGGATCAAGGATGCGGTCGTCGATACCTTGCGCGGACGCGGCGGCGAGCGCCCGAATGTCGACTTGGAGTCGCCGGATCTGCGCCTGAATCTGGTCGTGCGCGCAGGACGCGCGGCGACTCGCGCGGTGCTGTCCGTGGATCTCGGCGGCGGACCTCTGCATCGCCGCGGTTGGCGTCTCACTCAGGGCGAAGCGCCGCTGAAGGAGACCCTGGCCGCCGCGGTGTTGTTGCGCGGGGGGTGGCCCGCGCTCTACGCCGAAGAAGGCGGCGCCATGTTCGATCCGATGTGCGGAAGCGGCACGCTGCCGATCGAAGCCGCGCTGATGGCCGCCGATGTCGCGCCTGGCGTTTCGCGAAGCGATGGCGATGCGAGGCCGCCGTCGCGCTGGCTCGGCTTCGATGCCGCCGACTGGGCGGCATCCTTCGCCGAAGCCTCTCGTCGCGCGCAGGCCGGACTCGCCGCATTGCGCCCGGTGTTCTGCGGCAGCGATCTGGATCCGCATGCGATCCGCGCCGCGCGCGAGAACGCGCAGCGCGCGGGAGTCGCGGCGGCAATCGAATTCACGGCGTGCGATCTCGCCGATGCGCCCCGTCAGGCGGAAACGCGCGGTCTGGCGGCCTGCAATCCACCTTACGATGCGCGACTCGCCGCCGATCCCATGCTTTATCGCATGCTGGGCGATGCGCTCAAACGTGTGGCTCCGGGGTGGCGCGCCAGTCTGTTGTGCGGCGATTCCGAACTTGCGCGCGCTACCGGCCTGCGCGCGTCGAAGAAATACCAGATTTTCAACGGCGCGATTGAATGTGTCCTGATCGTCTGCGATCCGGTCGCGCAGCCGACCCGCGAACATGCGTCGGAAGGTCGCGATGGGGCCCCGACCGCGCGTTCCGAAGGCGCAATCATGGTCGCCAATCGCCTACGCAAGACGCTGAAGGCGAGCAAGTCCTGGCGCGAGCGAGAAGGCGTTCACTGCTTCCGCGCCTACGATGCCGATATTCCCGAATATGCAGCCGCGATCGACGTCTATGCCGCGAATGCGGGCGACGAGCGCTGGTTGCACGTGCAGGAATACGCTGCGCCGGCGGAGATCCCGGAGGCCACGGCCAAACGCAGATTTCAGGATTTGCTTGCCGCGGCGCGTGAAGTCTTCGCCGTGCCGCGTGAGCGGGTCGCGGTCAAGACGCGCGCGCGCGGCAAGGGTGGAAGCAAGTACGCGGACAGCGGTGCGTTCAAACGAGGGCAGACACTCGACGTGCGCGAAGGCGCGGTGCGTTTGCGGGTCAATCTGTTCGATTATCTCGATACCGGCCTGTTCCTCGATCATCGCCCGATGCGGCATCGCATCGCTGCGGAAGCGCCAGGCGCACGATTCCTCAATCTCTTCGCCTATACCGGAGCGGCGACTGCGCACGCAGCCGTCGGCGGCGCCGCACAGACCACATCGGTAGACTTGTCCGCGACCTATCTGCAATGGTGTGCGGAGAATCTGCGCCTCAACGCAGCATCCGGGCCGGCGCACCGGCTGGTCCAGGCCGACGTGTTGTCTTGGCTGCTCGCCGATCGTGGCGAATACGACCTGATCTTCTGCGACCCGCCGACGTTTTCCAACTCCGCGCGCGCCGACGATTTCGATGTGCAACGCGATCATGTCCGCCTGCTGCACGCGGCGGTAGCCCGCCTGTCCTTCGGCGGCGCGCTGTATTTCTCGAACAACTATCGGCGATTCCGCCTCGACGAGGCTGCGCTCGCCGCTTTCGCGCATTGCGAAGACATCACCGCATCGACGATTCCGGCGGATTTCGCCCGTAACCCGCGCATCCACCGCGCCTGGCGATTGCAGGCACGGTGAATCCCGCCGTCGGCGTCACAGCTGGCCGTAGACGATCTCGGTCCAGATCGACTTGCGCAGTTTGGCGAAATCGTCGGTGGTCTGCCGGGCGGTGCGCAGTTTCGTGCGCACTTCCACTGGCGGATACACGCCAGGATCTTTGGCGATCGTGCTGTCGATCAGTTTGGTCGAGCCGCTATTCCCGTTCGCGTAGGCGACATAATTGCTGATCGCGGCGATCACTTGCGGTTCCATCAGGTAGTCGATGAAGCGATGCGCATTGTCGGTATGTTTGGCCTGTCTGGGGATCGCGATCACGTCCGTCCAGCGCAGCGCGCCTTCGCGCGGGATGACATAGCGAATCTCCGGCGCGCGCGCAGACTTCTCCTCCGCGATTTCCATCGCTCGATCCTGCGCCTGACGCACGTCTCCGGAATAGGTCAAGGCCACGCACAGGCTCCCGTCGGCCAATCCGGCGATCAGTTCGGACGAGTTGGTGTATTTGCGCACGTAGCGGTCGATGCCGGCATAGGTGCTGCGCACCAGCGTGGCCGCTTCCTCGTCGCTGCTGTTCGGATCGCGCCCCATCCACAGCAGCGCGGCGCTGAAGGTCTCCAACTCGTCGTCAAGGATTCCGATTCCGCATGCGGACAGCTTTTCGGCCGATAGCGGGTCGAACAGCAGTCCCCAACTGTCGAGCGCCGCATTGGCGCCGAGCACGACGCGGACTTTGTCTAGATTGAGGCCCAGCCCGGTTGTGCCCCACATGTACGGCACGAGGTGAGCGTTGTCGGCATCGATGCCACGAAGATCGCCAAGGATTTCCGTGTCCAGCTGCTTCCAGTTGGTCAACTTGGACCGATCCAAGCGGGCGAAAGCGTTCTTCGCGAGGAGTTCGTGCGCATAAGGCTGCGCGGAAGGAAACACCACATCATACGCGTCCGGTGACGACTCCAACTGCTGGGCCAGCACATCGTTGTTCGAATAGACCGAGTAATTGACCTTGATGCCGGTGCGCGCCTCGAAATCGCGAAGCGTGTCTTTGGCGATATAGTCCGGCCAGTTGTAGACGTTGACGATCTGCTCACCGCCCGCTGCCGTAGCGCGCGGCGGCGCGGCGGCGCTGGCAGGTGAGACATCTTGTCTGTGTTCGCCATCGCATGCCGTGACGACGGTTGCTCCGATCAAGACAGCGAGCAGCAAACTTCCCCTGTTCCGATTCATCCTTGCGACTCCTTCCCCTGTGATGGTGTCTGATTCGTCCCGGGGTTTCCGGTCAAACCCCGAAGCTTAATGCGTGCGCACGGTTTGCGGACCTTTCCGGGCGAGCTTCGTCGTGAATCGTGCGCAGCGTCACTATGCGATCGCCGCCCCGCTATCCGTGCGTCGCAGCTGATGCGGCAAGACATGCCGTATCAGCTGCGGCATGTCCTGTCCTGGCGGGCGATGTCTCGATCCGATGCCGACGGTCGCATCAGATCGCGCCGTAGAGGATCTTCTGCCAAGCCGCTTTGCGACGCGCATCCTCCGCTGCCGTGGGCTGCCGGGCGCTGTGGAGTTTCGCGCGGACCTCCGCAGGGGGATAGATCCCCGGGTTTTTTGCGATCGCCTCGTCCAGGAATTCATCGGCCCCGGTGTTGGCGTTGGCGTAGGCGACGTGATTGCTGATGTCGGCGATCGTTTCGGGTTGCATCAGATATTGCAAGAAGCGGTGCGCGTTGCCGACGTGCTTGGCCTGTTTCGGAATCGCAACCACATCCATCCAGCGCATCGCGCCTTCGCGGGGGATCACGTAACGAATTTCCGGTGCGGGAGTTTTAGCGGCCAGGGCGGCTTCGCCCGCCTGCACCTGCGCCTGCTGCACGTCTCC
The DNA here is from genome assembly GCA_008015095.1 of Lysobacteraceae bacterium. Classification (GTDB taxonomy): domain Bacteria; phylum Pseudomonadota; class Gammaproteobacteria; order Xanthomonadales; family Xanthomonadaceae; genus Lysobacter_I. The sequence goes on from SSEV01000025.1 coordinate 7,929, forward strand.
GGAGTAGGCCAACACCAGGCAGAGACTGCCGTCGGCCAGCCCATCGATCAGCTCACTGTCGTTGCCGAATTTGCGGACGTGCGAACGAATTCGCAGATACGCTTGCTCGGCGGCGGCGATCGCCTCGGGACTGAAATCGTTGGGGTTCAGGCCTCGCCAGATCAGCGCCGCCGGCAGCGCTTCGATTTCGTTGTCCATGATGCCGATGCCGCAGGAGGACAGCTTCGAGACATTGGCCGGATCGAACAGCAGTCCCCAACTGTCCAGCGTTGCGGCCGATCCGAGTGCGGCGCGCGCCTTCCCGACGTTGACGCCAAGCCCCGTCGTGCCCCACATGTAGGGCGCCACATGCTGATTTCCAGGGTCGATATTCTGCAATTCGCGCAGGATATCCTTGTCGATATGCGCAAGATTGCCGAGGCGTCCTGCGTCGAGTTTCGACAACAGGCCGGCCGAGATCATCCGTTGCGCATGCGGTTGCGCGGTCGGGAAGATCACATCGTAGGCGTCCGGATGAGCCCTGAGCCGTTCCTCAAGCACATCCGCGTTCGAATATAAGGTGTAGTGGACCTTGATTCCGGTCTGGGTTTCGAATTTCGCAATCGTGTTCTCGGCGATATAGTCGGGCCAGTTATAGACATGGAGGACTTTCTCCTCGGCGTCGATGGCTTCGGCCGGTGTCGCCGCCGCTGGCTCCGGCCCCGAGACCGAGCCGCCTCCACACGCGGCCAGACCGCCCATGATTAGGGCGAGCGAGAAAGAGGCGAGTCTGTTCGAATGCATCTTGAAAATTCCGTAGCGTGAAAGGGTTAACGTCGAAGATGTGACCGAGGTCGGGTACGGTCTCAAAGCAAGTCGCGTGCCAATCAAGACAGTGCGTTCCAGCAGGGATCACTGGAGATGACCCGGCCTGGCCCCAGTTCGTTGGGACCAAAACTGCCCCGAAATGACCATGGCGATGACCACTTCCGATACCGTTCAAGTGCTGCGTCGCGTTCAAGGAATGCCGGTATCCGACGGCGCCGGTGTGCGCTTGCGCCGTGTGATCGGCTCGCCGGAATTGCCTGACCTCGATCCCTTTCTTTTGTTCGACGAGTTCGGTACCGATCGGCCTGAGGACTACCTGGCGGGATTCCCCGATCACCCGCATCGTGGATTCGAAACCGTCACCTACATGCTCGACGGGCGTATGCGTCATCGCGACAACCATGGCAACCAGGGACTGTTGACGCCCGGGGCGGTGCAATGGATGACCGCTGGCCGCGGTTTGATCCACTCGGAGATGCCCGAGCAGGAAGAGGGGCGGATGCGCGGATTCCAGTTATGGATCAATCTCCCAGCCCAGCAAAAGATGACCGAGCCTCGCTATCAGGAATTCGCCCGGGAGCGTATTCCGGTCTTCCGTCCTTCCGATGCCGTCACAGTGAAAGTCATCTCAGGCGAAATTAGCGGAATCGACGGTGCAACGATTCGTGGGCCGATCGAGCAGCCGGCGACCGCACCGCTTTATGTCGATATCGATCTCGCGCCTTCGGCAGATTGGTCATTGCCACTGCCTTCGGGCCACAGCGCTTTCGCCTATGTCTGCGATGGGGATGTGCGGGTCGGTGAAAGTGACCGTGGACAATCCCTGCGCGCGCACGAACTCGGCGTGCTTGGCGGCGGCGAGCGTCTCGTCTTGAGCAGCGGCGCCAGCGGTGCGCGCCTGGTCGTCGTCGCTGGCCGGCCCTTACGCGAACCGGTCGCAAGGCATGGGCCATTCGTGATGAATACGCGGGAAGAGTTGATGCAGGCCTTCGTCGATTATCGGGAAGGCCGCTTCTGAGCGGAGGGCCGTTCGGATTGGGGCTTCTCGACATCGTCAGCGTAGGCCAGACATCTGCCGAGATATCTGCGACCGGCCTGGATGAGGCGGCCGTGACGACGTGTACGAGCGAAGGGCTCGGCGTTCAATCGGGGGACGCTCGAAGACATGCCGCTGAAAGCGGTATGTCAGGGCGGCCATGGATGGCGGCGACAGCGGAGCAGCGAGCCAACAACGCGTGCGAAGCGCGTTTCAACAACGCGCTTTTCAAACAAAGGGTCAACCCCGGTCTTCGCCCAGCCATTTGTAGAGGAATCCACCGATCAATCCGCCCAGGATCGGCGCGACCCAGAACAGCCACAATTGGCCGATCGCCGCGCTCCCGGCGAACAAGGCCACGCCGGTTGAGCGCGCGGGATTCACTGAGGTGTTGGTCACTGGGATGCTGATCAGATGGATCAGCGTTAGCGCGAGGCCGATCGCGATCGGCGCGAAGCCGGCCGGAGCGCGCGCATGTGTCGCGCCGAGGATGACGACCAGGAAGATCGCGGTCATCACGACCTCGCACAAGAACGCGGCAGCTGCGCTGTAGCCGGCCGGGGACAACATGTCGTAGCCATTGCTGGCGAACGCACCGGCGGCGGTGGGATCGATCGCGAAATTCGGGTTCCCTTGCGCGATCTGCAGCAGGACGAACCCGGCTGCGATCGCACCCATCACCTGGGCGATGACATAAGCCGGCAGATCCTTGGCTGCGAAGCGGCCGCCGGCCCATACGCCGATACTCACCGCCGGATTGAAATGTCCACCCGAGATGTGGCCCAGCGCGTAGGCGCCGGTCAATACGGTCAGACCGAACGCCAGAGAGACGCCGAGCAGGCCGATCCCCAGCGGATTGCCGTCGCCGCCGAAATTCGCAGCGAGCACGGCGCTGCCGCAGCCGCCCAATACGAGCCAGAACGTACCGATGAATTCCGCACAGAGTCGTTTGAGCATGGTGAGTCTCCTGTGAGTCGCGTCCGGGAACGGTTAGGGGGCTGACGCTTCGCCGGGAGGCACGCCTTGGCGATGGCCTTCCGCTGTTCAATCTGCTGCCGGCGTTAATGGCAGGCTCAATGTCAGTTGCTGGTAGCGGTTTAACGTCTCCGAATCCTTGGCTTCGATGACGATGTGGACCAGTTGGTCCTCTTCGAGTTCGATCAGGGTTTCGCGGATCAGCGCATTCGGATTGTTGGCCACTTCCCCGCGATACCAATAGATCTCGGTGCCGTTGAAGACGCCAGGCTCTGCACGCTGGCTGCGGCGGGGCCGGAACGGCGACTCGCGGGTGAACGTCAGGGCGAAAGCTTCTTCGCCGTTCTCGATGGAGGTGGCGCGGCAGAGGAGCATCCCGGGGATTCTCATCGCGCTCCAACGCAGGCTTTGGGCGCTCTCGTCGGGCAATGCGGGACATTGCGCCACCGCCGGAGGCGGCTCGGTAGCGACCTGGGCGGTCACGGCGCCTGCCCAGAGTCCGGCAAGACAGGCCAAACGGGCCAATGCTTTCGCTTTCATAGCGTATCCCCCTGTGGTGAGGTACCTCAGGCCTTGCCGAAGGTGTGTGATCGCATTCCTCGCGCAAGGCCCATACCCAGATGGGCGTATCCGTGGCGCGCAACTTACGTCAGAGCGCGCGCGCTTTCCAGTGGTCCGGTTGTTTTTTCTCGATCCGACGTCGCAAATCTTGCCCCATTCGCGAAGATGTTTAGCAGTGGGAACGCAAATGTTGTGCGCGTATTCAGGCGCGCTCCAGAATCAGCTCCAGCACGACCTTGCTGCCGAAGTAAGCCAGCACCAGCAGGCTCATCGCGATCAGCGTCCAGCGCACCGCTTTCACGCCGCGCCAGCCCCAACGCCTGCGGCCGAGCAGCAAAGTGCCGAATGCGAGCCAGGACAAGGCGCTGAAAACGGTTTTATGCGCGACATGCTGTCCCAGCAGGTCTTCGACGAACAACACGCCGCTGAGCAAGGTCGCGGTCAGCAGCACGAAGCCCACGCCCATCGTGCGGAACAGCAGTGTTTCCAATTCGACCAGCGGCGGCAGCGCACGCAACCAGGCGTAGCGCAGGCGCTGACGCAGCGCACGCTCCTGTAGCCAGAGCAGGATGGCGAGCAATGCGGAGACCGCGAGCGTGGCGTAAGCGAGCAGGGCGCACCAGGCGTGCAATTGCACTCGCCAAGTCAGCGGTTGCGGATCCTGGCGGCCAATCAGGCCGTAGGCGGTGAGCGCGCAGGCTGCGATTGGGAACACGATCACCCCCAGCGCCGCCGTACGTCCCCGTACGCCCACCAGCATCGTCAACACGGCCATACCCAAGGCCACCAGCGACAGGGCCGAGAAGAAGTGCAGATTCGCGCCTCCGGCATCGCGCCAGATCCAGACATGAGTGCCGCCATGCAGGCAGATGGCCAGGATGGCGGGCAGCCAAACGGCATTGGCAATCGCCGACTCGGCCCGCCCAAGATGACGCGCCAGCAATCCGGCGGACAACAGATATAACGCCGATGAGATGAGAATGATTGCCATCGTTGCAGTGTCGCATACGGTGCCTGTGCGCGCACCGCGCTTTGGAAGGGAGTTTTGAGCCCAACAATCGCGGAGTATGCCGAGAGATCAGGTTCTGCTCTCGTTGCGACAACGGAACAGCTTCTCCAGCTTCGCGCCGAAGCGTGGCGATCTCGCGGGCGGGGCTATAATCGCGCTCTTTTCCGCAGCGGCAAGCGACTTATGTTCGAATCCCTCACCCAGCGCCTGTCCGGTACGATCGAGCGCCTTCGCGGCCGGGGCCGACTGACCGAAGAGAACATCCGGGAAGCGACCCGCGAGGTCCGCATCGCCCTGCTCGAAGCCGATGTCGCTTTGCCCGTGGTGCAGGCCTTGGTCGAGCGGATCAAGGTCCGTGCGGTCGGCCAGGAAGTGCTGAAATCGCTGACTCCGGGGCAGGCGCTGATCAAGGTTGTCCGCGACGAACTGACCGCAATCATGGGGTCTGCGGCGGCCGATCTGAACCTCAACGTGCCTGCGCCCGCAGTGATCCTGATGGCCGGCCTGCAAGGTGCGGGCAAGACCACCACCGTCGGCAAGCTCGCCAAGCATCTCAAGGAGCGGCGCAAGAAAAAGGTGATGGTGGTCTCTGCGGATGTGTACCGTCCGGCTGCGATCGACCAACTCAAAACCCTCGCGGAACAGGTCGATGTGCTGTTCTTCCCGTCCAATTCCGCGCAGAAGCCGGAAGCCATCGTCAAGGCGGCGATCGACGATGCGCGCAGATCCTACGTCGACGTGTTGATCGTCGATACCGCCGGCCGGCTCGCCATCGATGAGACGATGATGGCCGAGATCAAAGCACTGCATGCCGCGGTGAATCCGGTCGAGACCTTGTTCGTGGTCGATTCGATGACCGGTCAGGATGCGGCGACCACGGCCAAGGCTTTCAGTGAGGCTTTGCCCTTGACCGGCGTGGTGTTGACCAAGACCGACGGCGACGCCCGCGGCGGCGCGGCGCTTTCGGTGCGCTATATCACCGGCCGACCGATCAAATTTATCGGTGTCGGCGAAAAGCCCGACGGCCTCGATGTCTTCCATCCCGACCGCGTCGCCAGCCGCATCCTGGACATGGGCGACGTGCTTTCGCTCGTGGAACAGGTCGAGCAGCAGGTCGACAAGGACAAAGCCGCCAAGCTGGCCGAGAAGGTCGTCAAGGGCAAGAAATTCGATCTCAACGACATGCGCGACCAGCTCGAGCAGATGCAGAACATGGGGGGGTTGCATGGGCTGATGGACAAGCTGCCGGGCATGGGACAGGTGCCCGAACATCTGAAGAATCAGGTCACCGGCAAGGAAGTGCCAAGGATGATCGCCATCATCAATTCGATGACCAAGAAGGAGAGGCGCCATCCTGATCTGCTCAATGGCTCGCGCCGCGCCCGCATCGCTAGAGGCGCCGGCCTGACTCCAGCCGACGTCAACAAACTGATGAAGCAGTATCAGCAGATGGAAAAGATGATGAGCAAGCTCAGTGCCGGTGGCATGAAGGGCCTGATGCGGGGCATGAAGGGAATGATGGGTGGGCGCGGGATGCCGCCGTTCCGCTGATCGCCCGGAAAGTCCGTGGCCTCAATACGGGCTTTATTCATGCTCGTGGTCAAGACGCCGTCGGCTCATAAGCCACTTTGAATCAATAAGTTGCGTCCGATGCGGTGGTTGATTCGAATTGGCCGCCGGGCTATCCTAATCGGCTTACCCTGCCATCCCGGCAGCTGGGCACCACCGAAACTCACCATGGTTAAGATCCGCCTCACCCGTGGCGGCGCCAAGAAGCGCCCGTTCTACCACATCATCGTCACCGACAGCCGCAACGCCCGCGACGGCCGCAACATCGAGCGCCTGGGTTACTACAACCCGATCGCCACCGGTAACGAAAAGCGCGTCGAAATCGATCTGGATCGCGCCAAACACTGGATCGGCCATGGCGCCCAGATGACCGACAAGGTCGCTGATCTCTACAAGCAGGCCGTCAAGACCGCGGCTGCAGCCGCCTGATTCCTCGGCTGCGCGTTGCGCGGCCGGACGCCCTTCCGATGAATGACCCGACGCGCCGCATCCTGGTAGGCAGGATCCACGGCGCGTTTGGCGTGCGTGGTGAAATCAAGCTCGAATCCTTCACCGACCCGCCGGGCAATCTGCTGCGTTATCAGCCCTGGATTGTGCGTGATGCACAGGGACGCGAGCGTGACATCAGTGGCGCTCGCGGCCGTGCCGGCGGCAAGGGGCTGGTCGCGACCCTGCCCGGAATCGAGGATCGCAATGCGGCCGAAGCGCTGCACGGCGCCGAGGTCTACATCCTGCGCAGCATGTTGCCGCCGCCCAAGCCGGGCGAGTTCTATTGGGTCGATCTCGAAGGGCTGCGTGTCGTCAATCGCGAAGGCATCGAGTTCGGCGTGATTGACCATGTTTTCTCCAACGGCGCCAACGACGTTATCGCAGTACGTGGCGAACGCGAGCGGATGATCCCCTTCGCTCGCCCGGATTACGTCATATCGGTCGATTTCGACAACCGACTCGTGACCGTGGACTGGGATGCGGATTTCTAAGCCGATGCGTTTCGACATCATCAGCCTATTCCCCGAGTTCGTGGCCCAGATCGCCAGCCATGGCGTGGTGGGGCGTGCCCAGGAACGCGGCCTGATTGAACTGCGGGCCTGGAATCCCCGCGATTACGCCGAAGGCAATTACCGCCGGGTCGACGAACGTCCTTTCGGCGGAGGGCCGGGCATGGTCATGCTGATTGACCCGTTACAGGCCGGGTTGCGCGCGGCCCGGGCCGCCGATCCGCGACCGGTGCGCACGATCTACCTCAGCCCGCAGGGTAGGCCTCTGACCCAGGCCAGGGTCCGCGAAC
>SSEV01000224.1 GCA_008015095.1 Lysobacteraceae bacterium
GATTCTGCCCTCGCGCGCCAGCGCGACCGCGGCCTGGGTGATCGGCACCATCCCTTCTTCGATCGCGGCGCGATGGATGGCGTCGGTTTCGGCGTCAGGCACGATCAGGCTGCGGATGCGCGGGCCGACGATCATCAGTTCGTAGACCGCCTGACGCCGGAACACGCCGAGTCCTTCGCAGTGGTTGCAGCCGCGGCCGATATGGAAGACCTCGTCGGCGCCGACGCCGAGCGCCTCGCGGATGTGCGGATCCACTGTTTCCACCGTGCGGCAGTGAGGGCAGGTCAGCCGCACCAGGCGCTGCGAAATCACCGCCAGCAGCGAGGCGCGCAGCAGATAAGCCTCGACGCCGAGATCGAGCAGGCGGGTGACCGTGGTCGCGGCGGTGTTGGTGTGCAGGGTGCTGAGCAGCAGGTGCCCGGTCAGCGCGCTTTCCACCGCGATATCCGCGGTTTCGCGGTCGCGGATTTCGCCGACCATGATCACGTCGGGATCATGCCGCAGGAAATTGCGCATCGCATCGGCGAAACCGAAACCCGCGGCGCGGTTGACCTGCATCTGTTGCACGTCGGCGATGCGGAATTCGACCGGATCCTCGATGGTGAGGATGTTGATCCGGCGCTTGCGCATTTCCAGCAGCATCGCGTACAGGGTGGTCGACTTGCCGCAGCCGGTGGGACCGGTCGCCAGGAACATGCCGTGGCTCATGTCCATCACATCGCCGATGCGCCGGCGATCGTTCGCGCTCAGGCCCAGCCGGTCCAGGTCCCACAGGCTCTCGCTGGGATCGAGCAGGCGGACCACCACGCTTTCGCCGAACACCGCCGGCAATACCGAGATCCGCAGGTCGACGCGGCGGACATCGTCGAGCGCGAAACTGATACGACCGTCCTGCGGTTTGCGGTGCTCGGCCAGATTCATCCCGCCGAGCACCTTGATCCGGCCGACGATGGCCGGATGCAACGCGCGCAGCAATTCACGCACCGGCACCAGTTCGTCGTCGATGCGATAGAGCACGTCGGTGCCGTGCCGCCCCGGACGCAGGTGGATATCCGAGGCGCGCCGCGCCACCGCGTCGGCGATCAGCGTGTTGACGATGCGCACCACCGGACGTTCCTTGGCCAGACGCTGCGCTTCTGCGGGATTGGTCTCGCCGCCCGAGGAATCGGGATCGATCCCCAGTTGCAGCGCGACGTTGCGGTCTTCGACCCGGTCGTAACAACGTGCGATGCCCTCGCGGATGTCGCGTGGCGATGCCACCAGCGGAATCACCCGGTCGCGGCTGATGAAATCCAGCATGCCCTGGATGCGTTGGATGCCCGGGTCTTCCATCGCCACGGCGATCATGCCGCCGTGCGCGCGCAACGGCACGGCGCGCAGTTGCCGGGCCATGTCCGGTCCGATCAGGGCGATGGCTTCGGGGTCGGGATGCAGATCGGACAGCCGCGTCAAAGGCAGGCCGAGCGTGCGCGCGAGTTGCCAGGTGTGTTCGACGGCATCGTCGCCGAGCGATTGCCAGTCCGTCAGGCCGATGCCGGGCTCCGCTTCGCCGCCGATAAAAGCGACACGCGGGTAGGTGTGAAGGTAGCGGTCAAGCGCGCGGTCGCTGTCGATCAACAGCGGCGGCGCAAGGGCCGTCGACGGTTCTAAAGACATAACGATTTCCCCCTGTGTTGCCCGAACGCCGCCATCGCGGTGTCCGTCGGAAGGCCGCAATCGCTTTGGTCAAGCCGACAACTCGTCGCAGCCGTCATGTTCGGTTGACGCAAGCGCTACGGTGTTTCCACCGCGCCGACCTGTTTCCGAACTCGACCTGCCGACGGTCGCCCTATGATTCCAGGCCAATAACGATGCCTCCGCCGCGACAGTATCGTGTCCCCTCACGCTTTGGATTTTGATACGAATCAGCTTCCGTCGTTTTGCCCGGAGCGGACGCCTCTGCGTTCGCAGCCTGTTCCTCGAACAGGAGGCCTTAACAGGTATCGAGGGCAGGTCGCGAAGGGTCATGCGATGGCCGTGAAACGATGGCGCCGAGATCATGGCTGCGGTAGCTTCCACGGATGCCCGCCACTATCGATTCCGCAGGTGTCTCAGCCGCGGCCCGGTCCAGGTCTTCGCAGACCGCGCTGGTGCTGGGCGGCAATGGGTTTCTCGGAGGCTATCTTGTCGCCGCCCTGCGTGCGCACGGCTGGCGGGTCTTGCGCGGCATTCGCGATCCCGGGCGCGCTTTGCGAGAGGATGAGCGCCTCTGCGACCTGACCCGTATGCGCATGCCGGAGGATTGGCGCGACGTGCTGACGGGCGTGGACGCGGTGGTGAATGCCTCCGGCATCCTGCGCGAGCGCGGCGCGCAGCGGTTCGCGACGGTGCATGTCGATGCGCCGTTGGCCCTGGCGCGCGCCTGTATTGATGCGCGCATCCGCCGCTTCGTGCAGATTTCCGCGTTGGGCACACCCGAGGACGGCGAATTCATCGCATCCAAGCATCTGTTCGACGAAGCGCTGCAGAATCTGCCGCTGTCTTCGCTGGTGTTGCGCCCATCGGTGATCTACGCGACCTCAGGTTCCTACGGCGGCACTTCGCTGCTGCGTGCGCTCGCGGCTCTGCCGTGGCGGCAGGTGCTGCCCGGTCGCGGGCAGTGGCTGATCGATCCTTCGGCCGTTGAAGATCTCGGCGAGCTGGTCGCACGCGCGGTTGAAAACGAGGTGCGTGGCGTTTTCGAAGTCGGCGGGCCGCAACCGATGTCGCTGTATGCCTACCAGCAGGCCTGGCGACGGTGGTTGCGGATTGGTGGCGATGGCGCGATCCATGTGCCGGAAAAGCTGGTCGGCATGCAAGCAGGGCTGTGGCAGGCGTTGGGCAGCGGCCCGGTCGGCGAGACCACCTGGCGAATGCTTCGCCGCGGCAATGTCGCCGCCGAAGGCGCGCACGCGCGCCTTCGGCAGGCGTTCGGTTTCGCGCCGCGTGCGCTGGAGGATGTGCTGGCCGCGCATCCGAGCCAGGTGCAGGATCGCTGGCACGCGCAGGCGTATTTCCTCGGTCCGTTGTTGACCTCCGTAATCGTGCTGGTATGGGTGCTGTCGGCCCGGGTGGGATTCACCACGCCTGCGGCGGAGATCGAACGCCTAACCGCGGGCACCGCGTTGCAGTCGCTCGCGCCCGTCGCGTTGGCGCGTGCGGGCGCGTGGCTCGATCTCGCGCTCGCGTTATGGCTGGGCAGCGGCTGGCGTCCGCGCGCCGCGATCGCGTGCATGATGCTCAGCGTATTGGCCTACACGCTGATCTTCGGCGTGCTTGCGCCGCAGACGTGGTCCGATCCTTTGGGCGGTTTGCTCAAGAATCTGATCGTGCTGCCGGCGCTGGCGGTGCTGTGGGTGTTGATCGAACGGAGGTGACATGCCCTATCTGTGGTTGAAGTGGATCCACATCCTGTCCTCGACGCTGCTGTTCGGCACCGGGCTCGGGATCGCGTTCTTCATGTGGATGGCGCATCGTCGCGGCGACGCCAGGACGATCGCGCATACCGCGGCGACGGTGGTGATCGCCGACGCCTGCTTCACCGCGCCTGCGGTGATCGTGCAATTCGCCAGCGGACTGTGGTTGGCGATGATGGCCGGCATGCCGTTGTCGGTGTACTGGTTGAAGTCGGCCTTGGTTTTGTTCTTCGTGGTCGGCGCATGCTGGCTGCCGGTGTTGTGGCTGCAATGGCGCGCGCGCGGACTCGCCCGCGCCGCGGTCGCCACGGGGACGCCGCTGCCGCCGGCGTATTTCCGGGTGATGCGCTGGTGGTTCTGGTTGGGATGGCCGGCTTTTCTCAGCGTGATCTGGATTTTCTGGCTGATGGTGCACAAACCGATCGGCGGCGCGTTGGCCTGATCCGATGTCGCTACCAAACAGACCGCGGCCCGGCGCGCAACCGGATCGCCTTCCATCGTGCGCGGAACGTCTGAGCTGTTCAGAGGTTCCCTAAGAAACGGAACAACAACCAGGCTGGCATGCCGACGTAATAGATCAGGCGGGCGAGTACGAACAGTATTTTCCTGGCCGTGGTCGTGCGCTCCGGGCGCAGCGCAAGGACAGCGAGCGTGCCCGCTTCGACCACAGCGCGCAATCCGCCCGCGAACATGACCAGATGCACCGCCCACGACGCCCACCAGATCAGCAAGGCGAGCAGATACGCTTTGAGGCCGTAGGTATAGTACTCGCCGAAGGTGCCGCCGTAGGCGATGTGTTGATGCAGGCGGAACGCGGGCAATGCCGGAACCAATGGGAACAGCACGAACTTCAGTATCGGGCGATCGATCATGCGCGACGTCACCGCATGCCGGGCGCGCGCATACAGACTCGCGCGCGCGCCCGAGGCTTGAGCTAGCGCGGGCTGCGCGCCGGCCTCGGCCAATACGGCAGCCAACGCGCCGGGATCGGAGAGCGCGATGGCGTGCGACCAGCGGCGGCCCGATGCCAGCGTCAATCCTGCTCCTGTCCCCGGCAAAGGCAGACGCCATGGATGCAACGCGACGATGTCACGGGCGTCGATCTCGATACGGCGCTCGCGTTGATCGAGTCGGAGTACGCCGTTCTCGATCTGCGCGGTTGCGCGGGAGGCGCGCAGGATGGCCCAGGCCGCCGCCATCGGCGCGAGAAACAGAGCCGCGAACATCCGCAACTGCGACAGCGGCTGCGTTTGGCTGTCGTCGCCGAGCCATGCGGCGATGCCCATCCATAGCAGACTGCCGATCGCCAAGGTTTGCAACGAAGCCGCGGCGATGCGCCATGGCGGAGACAGCACCGCGACCTCAGCGCGATAGGTCTGTGCCGAAGCCTGCGTGGACGCAGCGCGCGCAGCCGTGTCGCGCGCATGCCGACGCGCGAATGCGCGCAACGACGATAGCGCGGCCAGCGCCAGCAACAATGCGATGGCCGCGCGCCCGACCCAATCGCCCCAGGCCACCATCAGCGTCGGCGCCGGTTGTCGCGGCCGCACTTCGCCGATCAGTAATTTGCGTTCGCCCATCGCGGCTGCGCTGACGACGGTGCCAGTCGCGTCGATCACCGCGCTGACGCCATTGTTGGTCACCCGCACTTGCGGCAAACGGGTTTCGATGCTGCGGAACGCCGCCACCGCCAGATGCAGGTCCACGCCTTGCGGATGCTCGGTGAACCACGAGTCGTTGGACATGCCCACGATGGCCTGCGCACCCAGACGTGCGCCATCGATCGCCAGACCGGTGTCGACATCGTCCAGACAGATCATCGGCGACACCGGGATCTCGCGCCCATCGGCCAAACGCAGGGGAAACACCCGCGCTTCGGTTCCGCGTTTCCAAGTGCCGGTCCAGGGGAGCCAGCGCCGGAACGTCGGTCCGTCCATCCAGGCCGGCACGTATTCGCTGAGCAGGAACGGCCTGGCCTTGCGGTAAAAGCCCAGCGTCCCGCGCGACGGCTCTACGAACGCGGCCGCGTTGTATTCGCCATGCTCGTCGATATCGTAGGTGCCGAACACCAGCGGCACTCCGGCCGCATTGACGAAATCGAAGATTTCGCGGTCGAGCGCGGCGCCGTCTTCGCTCTTGGGATGGTCGAAGGTGGTCGGAAACACGGTTTCCGACCACAGCAATGCGTCCACGCGATGTTGTTCGACCGCTTCGCGAGACATCGCGTAATGCGTATCGAGCACCAGGCGGACCACTTCGTATGCGCCCATCTCGCGACGCAGCCGTTCGTAGTCGACGATATTCGACTGGACCATGCCGATGCGTAGCGGTGGATCGGCGTCATCCGTCGTGGACGTCAGCGCCGACCAGCGCATGAGGCCATAGCCCGCCATCAGCGCGACGACGATCGCGCCGATCGCCAGCGGCCGCGCCAGTGCGCCTGCGCCTTCGCGCCGCCGCGCGATGGCCGTCGCTACGCATTCGTTGACCAGGATCAGCAGGAACGTGATGCCCGCCGCGCCACCGATGTCGGCGAACTGGCGCAGCACGTGCGAGGGATACAGGCCATGACCGAGCGTATCGCCGAGCAGCTTGGCGTAAAGCGACTCGGTCGCGACCCAGGCCGATGCGCCCGCAAGCGCGCGAATGGTCGCGCCATGTCGTCGGCCCGCGATCGAGCGCACCACGGCGAAGACGAGAAATTGCGGTTGCAGCAGCGGTGAAGTCGTCAACAGGATCAACAGGCCCGATATCTCGCCGAGCCCGGTGAATTTCGCGATCGCGAAACCGAACCATGCGAAGACCGCCGCGACGAACCCCAGACTCATCCCCAGACCGCTGCCGACGCTCGCGCCGAAACCACGCACGCCGTTCAATGCGAGCAGCCAGGGCGCGAGGGCGACGAAGCCGAGGACATAGGCATTGCCGCCGCGCGCGTAGACACCGAGCAGGACCGTGCTCGCGACGATGCCGGCGAGCATGCGCCAGGCGGGATGGGAGAAACGGGTCATGGTCAGATCCGAAACATGAATCGAAACATAGTCGGTCCTGGCGCTGCGTGTCCGCGGCGAGGACAAGAGAATGCGTGCAGACATGACCGCCAGCGCGCGCGCGCCAACGCAGCCCGTCTTTTGACCGCGTCTGGTCGCGGTGAGCACGGGCGTGCGGAGCGGTCAGGACGCGATGCGGCCGTCGGCCTGCGGCTGAGGAGACTCATATCGCGGCGACGGGCCTCACGGACGCCCCGGCGTCAACGGCGGTGGAAGCTTGATCGGTCGGATCGTCAATCCGGGCGGCGCCAGCTCGGGAGGCACGACGCGATTTTCCGGGATGTTGATCGGACGGCCCGATGCGTCGAAGAACTGGTAATCGGGCGAGAACATCAGGATCGGTTCGATGCGTTGACCGTCGTCGGTCGCCTGGAAATGGCGCACATAGCCTTCCGGAAGTTCGAAATCATCCGGAACGGCCAGACCGATCAGCGGCGGACTGGTGCCATGCGGCTGAAACGCGCCGATGCCCGAATGGATGCCGGCGGCGTTGAGGCGTTCGATCACCTCCGCGCCGGTCGGGACCGGGCTGCCTGGCGCCAGGTAATCGGCCAGATCGATACTCAGATTCGGGTCTTGCAGGCTCTGGCCGTGCGCGGGCCGCGCGATCAGAGCGCGATCGGATGCGGCGCGAGGCGCAAGCGCATTGTCGGAAGAGGCCGCGGCGATGCGTTCGCCGCCCGCGCCATCTTCGTTGGAGCCGTCGTGCTCGGGGGCTGGCGACGAGGGTTGCATCATCAACAGATAGCCGGCGCAAGCGCCGGCCAGTATCAATGCGAGCGTTTTGTACAGCAGCGCTGGACGGCGCCCGGAACCATCGCGCCGGGCGATGCGCACCCCGTCGTCGTGACCCGACGACGGGGTGCGGTTGTGCTCGGGGCCGTCCATCGACGCATCCTAAACGACAGCCGCAGCTGCGTCAGGGCGAAGCCGGGTTGTGCGTCGACAGCGACCAGCCCATGCGCTCATGGCCGTA
>SSEV01000138.1 GCA_008015095.1 Lysobacteraceae bacterium
ACGCGCGAACGCTGATCGAGCGTTGGCGGCGTGAGTACAACGAAGAACGACCCAAAGGGTCCTTGAAAGGGCTGACCCCATCGGCGTATGCCCAACAAATGAAACGCGATGCAGTACAGTAGCGCCGGACTCTAATTCGTCCCGCTACTCAAGATGGGGGGACGTCGCTCTCGAATGACCCCATCGCCGACACCTACGGCTCGTTGACGTAGTCAACGTCTGCGGGCTGTCTTCAACTGCGTTGCCCTCGACCGCATGGTTCTCGACCGCGTGATAGGCGCGTCACTGTTAAAGCGAGCGTGTCGCGGATGCCGGGGATATCCCAGCCGCACGACTCGCAGGCCCCAGGACTGCGAACTGGCCCAACAGCCAAAGCGAAATCGCACCGATAGGCAGATAAACCAACGGCAGGCGCGGCAGCTCATACATCCCGATCAACAACTGATTCAGCCCATAGGCCATCAGCATCCCGAGAGCAATCCCGACCGAGGCCAACAGGAAGTTTTCGGTCTGAAAATACATCAGAATCTGCGCCCGGGTAGCACCGAGCGCACGGCGCACCCCGATTTGTCGGGTGCGCTGCTGTACCCAGAAGCTGGCTAGTCCGACGATGCCTAATGCGGTGACAGCCAGCATCGCAATGCAGACGATGACCAACAGCCACGCCATTTCGCGCTCTTGCTGATAATAACCACCACGCATTTCCTCGGCAGTTTCCTGCTTGAGAATGATGCGGCTTGGATCGACCCGCCATAAGGCGTCGGACGCAGCCTTCAGCACGTCCGCCCGCCGCGCTGGGGCATCGACGCGGATGACGTAATTCGGGAACCCACCCTTCACCGGCAGCAACAACGAATAATCGTAGACGGCAGGATCGTTGTATCCGTGCGCCTGCGCCATATGCTCGACGACGCCGACGACGGTGATCGGCGAATCGTTCCATGCGTAAAAAGTTTTGCCGATCGGATTCTCTCCGGGAAAAAGCCGCTCGGCCATGCTCTTGGTCATGATCGCCGACGGAATTCCGAGGCGGCTGTCTTCCGCGTTCAATTCATCCCAGTCGACGAGTTCGTCCGCATTGAAGCGCCTACCGGCGACGAGCTTCAGGCCCATAGCATCGAACAGTTGCTCATCGCCCATGTAATAAGCGGTTTCAAACAATGGTTCCTGTTCTGGAGACATCCTCACATCGAGACTCCTGCCCAGTCCGGTCAGTGGCAGCGTATTGGCGGCCGCAGCGGATTTGACCCCAGGCAATCCACGCAAAGCGACCAGATCCGCCTCCGCCTGCGCCGCTGTGCGTTGTTCCGTGCTATTCCTGTTCAACTGTATGCGAACGACATCCGTCTCGGAGAGTCCACTCGGGCGATCCATCATCTGAATGCGGGTTCGAATCAGAAAAACCGCATTGCACAAAATGGCGCAACTCAGCGCAATTTCCAGCACGATCAGCGTGGCCGCGATTTTATGACGGCGCAGGGCGGAAAGAATGGGGCGAATATCCATGATCAACTCCTGTGGCCGTCTCGATTTCCGGCAGCAAGCGATTCAAGCAGCGCGGCGTCCTTATTGGATAGCATCAGGCATCGCGACAGCAGCATGAACCTAAGATCCGTTTCCAGTGCTTACTCTCTGAACCAATGACTTATTGCGATTTGAGCTGGATCGCCGGCAGCACCTGGCAAGCACGCCAGGCAGGCAACAACCCGGCGAGCATGCTGGCCGCGATCGCGAGAACGAAAGTCAAGGCCAATATGATGGGATCCAGCTGCACCAGATCGGCATAGCTGGCCGCACGCTGCCGGACTACCCATAGGCCCGCCAACGCCACGGCCAAGCCGATCAGGCCACCGACGAAGCCAACGACACCAGACTCAACGAGATACTGCGTGAAAATTGCCTTACGCGTCGCGCCGAGCGCTCGTCGGACACCGATCTCATTGGATCTGCGCAAAAATTTCGCGACAGCAAACCGCTTGTGTTCAACAAGCACACCAACAGGAATCCGAACGCAAGCCAGACCTGCAGACGAGCGTCTTCCGGCACGATCTTCCTGTGTTCAAGCCACTCGCTCATATTGCGCAGGCGCACATTGGTAGGGCGCTCGAAGCGACCTGCGGCGCGCTGTTGATCGGAATAGTTCTTCAGATATTGAAGGTATGCTTCGGCCTTTTCCGGAGTGTCGAGCTGCACCCAGTACTGCAACCACATGCAAGGGCTGTTGACCGCAGTCGGCCCTTCCGGATCATCGTCTATTCCATCTTCTTTCCAGCAATTCATCCGTCCCGAGACATCCAGACGAAGATCGCGCGATGTCGAAAATGGAAGCAGCACCTGCTCGACGTTGCCGTACGGATCACCGTATAGATCGTAGAATTTCGGGGTCGGTCTCCAATCTTTCAATACACCGACGATACGCAATTCACTGTTATTGACCAGCAAAGTCTTGCCGACGCTGTTACCGCCGCCGAATAGTTTTTCGTTCAATCGTTTAGAGATCACGGCGATCCGACTGCGCGCATCGTCTTCGGCCTTGCTCCAACCGTTCCCGTAGAGAAACGGCGTTTCGAACATAGTGAAGAAATCGCTGGTCGTATAGCGAGCATCGGCCGGGAACACCGATAGCTCCGCCTTTTGCGGTTTGATCAACACGTCGCCCCGCTTCGTTATAGCTTGACGATCGGCGCGCTTCTGACGCAAAAGCTCTTCGGCATCATAGCGGGTCATCTGGTCGCCAGGCTCTTCGCCAGGGGCGTATCCCTCCATGCTGCCGACATCCATTTGCGGATAGAACAAGGTATGGCTGCGCCCTGGCATCGGATCGCTCGACAGCATGCGGAAGACCGTTAGCGTCGTCATGCTGGCGCCGATACCGATCGCGATCGCGAATACCATCAGCGCGGTCAGCATCTTGTTCCGATTGAAACTGCGCAGTGCGAGATTGAAATAGTATCCGTACATAATCGTTTCTCTTCGCGTTTCGGCGATCTGCGGCATAACCGCCCAATGAGCCATCTCTCATAGATCAGCGGGTCGGCCTTGCGAGATCCGCCATCTCATGCCTCTTGACCCGGCTGCTTTCCCGCTTCTGGCTGCGCACGCTTCGAATCGACCGAAATGTCGGTAGCGACCCCATCAACAATATGGACGTTGCGCCGCGCGCGGGCGGCCAGTTCCGGATCGTGCGTCACCATCACGATGGTCGTCCCCTGATTGTTGATATCCTCAATCAGCTCTAACACGCTGCGCGCCATTTGCGAATCGAGGTTACCTGTCGGTTCGTCGGCCAGGAGCAGGCGCGGGCTGCCTGCAAGCGCACGCGCAATCGCAGCGCGCTGCTGCTGCCCACCCGAGAGTTCCGCCGGATAATGCCGCATCCTCGAGGCCAGCCCTACTCGTTCCAACGCCTCTTCGATCCTCTTCTTGCGCTCGCTCGCGGCCATTCCGCGGTAGCGCAATGGCACATCGACGTTGTCGAAAAGATTGAGGTCTGGGATCAGATTGAAACTTTGGAAAACAAAACCGATCTTGCGATTGCGAAGTTTGGAACGCGCATTGTCCGAAAGACCACTGATGTCGTCGCCATCAAGCCGGAAGGTGCCGCTCGTAAATGTTTCCAGCAAACCCACGATATTCAGCAATGTCGTCTTGCCGGAACCGGATGGGCCGGTGATGGCAACGAACTCCCCTTCTTTGACATGAAGATCCAAAGAGCGCAGCGCGTGCGTCTCCACCAGTTCGGTCCGATACACCTTGGTGATCTTGCTCATCTCTAGCATGGGATTATTCCTGCAATGACGTGATAACACATGTTTGTAAGATGTGGCGGTGGAAACTGTTCTCGGCTTCAATCGTCGCGACTTGTCCCGAACCCACAAATTGGCGCTGGGTAAACAACATCATCTCAAAAGTCGACGGTCCGAATCCGGGCTATTCACAGCTCCATGCCTGCACATGCCTGTATATGAACCGACTCAATTGATCAATACTCGTTCAGCATCCTCGAAAAGCTCGCTACCAGAAATCACAACCTGTTCTCCAGGTTGCAAACCACTGACGATTTCCACGGCATTCAGACTGGTTGCACCCGTACGAATAGGGCGGCGGACAGCACGCCCCCCGGCTCCGACCACGTACACCGTATTGCCGCCATCTTGTTCGAGGAACGGTCCGCGCTCGACCATCACCACATTCCGCCGCGTGTCCATCATAATCCTTACGGAAAGGCGCTGATTCTGCCGCAGACCGGGCGGCTGTTGGCCATTGGCGAATCGCACGCGCGCGTTGACTTGTCCGTTGACAACTTCTGGCGACACGGCGGAAAGTTCCGCGGGATAGTTCTTCCCGCCAGTAGCGATTTGCGCAGGCATGCCGATGCCCAGATCGCGCGCAAAACTCTCCGGCACTTTGATCTCGACCTCAAACTTGCTCAAATCCACGACGCTGAGTACGCCGCCATTGGCTTCGACACTCGTCCCCTGCGCAACTTGAACCTGGCCGACCTGCCCATCGAATGGAGCACGCAACGTCAACACATCGACCTGGCGGCGCAACTCCATAGTGACGGCGCGCTGACGATCCGCGAGCAAGCGCTTATTGCGCGCGTCCAGTTCGGCGCCCTGGCTTTCCAACTCATAACTCTTCTGAGCGCTGGAGTAACCAATATCGGCTTTTTTCAGGTCGTCTTGTGCTTTAGCAAGGTCATTCTGTGGCACAGCGCCGCCATCGAATGCGCGTTGATAACGTTCCAAGTCGCGCAACGCCACAGTGCGCTCGATCATCGCCTGATCCAGGGCCTTACGCGCGGTCAGGCGCGCCAACTGGACATCCAACACGGCCCGACTGGCTTCAGCCTCCATGCTAGCCATGGTCGACTCTTCCTGCGCCAATCTGCTGCGCAACTCAGGGCTGTCGATCACAGCCAGAGATTGGCCCTTCTTAACCGAATCGCCGGCGACCACCTGCAATGTCACGGTGCCTGCAGCGATCGCGTACAAGGTCGGACTGTTGGCCGCGATCACCCGACCATCGGCGGTCAAATCACGAACCAAGTCGCCACGCTTGACTTCAGCGATGCGAAGTCGCGACGCATCGTAAGAACGACCTGCGCCATTCCATCTGCCGATCACCCAAGCAGCGAGCGCCAGGAGAATCAGCGCCGAAATGACGCCGATGATTCTGGTTCGTCTTCGACGCGCGGCCAGCGCCGGGGCACCGATGAACGTATCCTGGGCCGAAGTGTCGCGGATGCGACGTTGCTCATCCATATCTGTATGTGTTTCCAAAAACTATTTTTGAGGAGGAAAGCAAACTCCATGCCACTTTCAACCAACTGAATAACAAGGGAATTATAATCCAACTAACGTCCGAGCGGACGCCGTGACGTCCGCACGGACACCAGCCCGGACACCGGACACGCTGATACGATCTCCACCAACAGAGCCCCTGCCCAAACGTAGGCAGCGAAACCCTTCGAGCGATCCCTGCGTCGCGTATCGCAGCGGACATGTGGCTTGCCATTCCGATAGCACTCCATCTTCCGCCGTTACAAGCGGCGAGAGCATGATGGGGTTCCACAAAGCCACAAGAGTCGACCATACATCCTTTCTCGAACCATCTCTTCGAGACAGCTGCCGCCTCCGGCGAGGCAGAAACCAGATTCCGCCGCAACTCAGTGCGAGAGGAAGCCCTGTTCCAATTAGGAACAGAGACTTGCATTGCTTGCGTAACACGCAGCATAGCGGCAGATTTTATGTTCATACTTTTTGAAAATATTTCATCGCGCAAGCTGTTAACACGGCCACGGCGCTATCGACCTGCAAACGGCGATTGATCAGAGCTCGATCTCTCTGTTGTAGTACAGGCGCTCACCTTCGATTCCATGCTGCTTGCAGTGATCGAGGAATTTGTCGGATTCGGTCAACTGTATGCTGTCCGGCTCGTATTTTAGCCCCATCATGTATTGCAGCCACGGTTCTTGTCCCATCGCATACACGAACACTCGGGGCGTATTGATTTCAGCGAGCACGTTTAAAGCGCGCTCGCAATTTGCCCCGGACAATCGTCTGGATTCATTATTCTTTCGGGTGACTGGCTTACCCAGCAAAGGTTCGTACATCCAAGCCAGGGGCGCCCCGTGGCACTCCATACCCAAAAAGACGGCATCGACTTTTCCAATCCTGCGCATGATTCTGCGATAAAGCATGCGGTCGACCCCATCCGAATCGATCAAGAACAGCAACCGCCTATCTTTGATCGACATAAAAATCGCATGCTTGCTGTGGATATCAAGATCGGAATGTTCTCCTGTGAACGGCAAACTGAGGATCTCACCTCCCGTAATCTCGACCTTTTCGAATGCATTCAGCACATCGACATTGTCGAACCCCAACTCCCGGAGCATAAGTTTGACGGACGGGTCGGCGATATTACCGCTGTTATTCGCCGGGACAATGATTCGCCCGATGCGATGGCGCAGCTGGATCAACATCTCAGGGCATACGTGATCTTGATGAGAGTGGCTCAGAACCACGTAATCAATCCGCTCCGGCAGGTCAGCAATAGTGAACCTACCGTCGCTCTTGGTCTCGAAAGCCAGCATCGGATCGAATAAGACTGAAATTTCATCGGTTTGAAACAAAACGCATGCATGGCAAAAATACCTCATGCGAACGCCATCACCGTGGTATTCCGAAGGGCCGTTCAAGCTGGGGGGAATAGAAGTGAAATATTTCGAAAACCCTTCGATTTCAGACGCGCTCACAGCGAATTCATCGACAACCTCACCGAACGGCATCGGGTTTTTCCGCATCTTCGCGAGCATATCGAGTCGTTTATCCCGAAAACTCATGTCGAAGCATGTGCTATCCGGACCTGATAGCCGCGGCGTGCTCATAAAAAAATGGCGCTGCTGTTCGTCAATCAATTGCAGACAAATCTGCTGCAGCCCAAATGTCATTTTTTCATCGTAGACCAGATCCTCGAACAGCCTGACTCTCGCATGATCATTGATGTCATATAGGCATTCCACAAGACCTTGTAATGAAGGCGGCAATCTAGCGTAGAACCCATTCAATGAAAAACCCACAGCATCGGATTCAAGCAGTGAAACGAAGTTCTTCAGATCTTCAGCGAACACCAGCGCATCAGCGCATTTCACTTTTGTCTCCTCCATGAGCCTATTCGCCTTTTCTACATCATTAGCGGACAAACTAATAAAGGGGCCACCGAACATTTTCGGGTCGCTGCTAGCTGCCAGATGCGCTTCTGGATTGGTTACAAATGATTCCAATAGCGGCAAAAGACGCGAATGGAGATTCAGTGCAAACTGTACCGGAGCGACCAGGTAAGGCCACGCGTACCAGCCGCAAACGAGCGGCTCCAGTTTAGTTTCAGGTTTCAAATAAACTAGGTCGTTCAAATTCATGGGGATTTTCTCGGTGTAACGTTGTACTTCCAGCTGCTGCCTGCTGATCTTATGTGGCCGACAGGTATGCGAGTGTCTTCCTTTCACCTTTGAACGACTCTCTTCCATGCATCATCAGAATATTATCGATCATCAGAAAATCATCCTTCTGCCAATCGAATAGCAACTTATGGCTATTGAGAACGCGTCTAATCTCCACTAGATGCTCTTCTTCCATAGAGTCTCCGTCTCCATATTCGCATTCATGCGGAAGATTGCCTTTACCAACCATCTGCTCGAACATTCCGCGAAGCATTGGATTGATGGAAGTCGAGTGCCACTGCTCTGCCTGATTAAACCAAACTTCATCTTCAGTCGCCGGGTGCACCTTAAACGCATCGCATTTGGTTGTGACGCGAAGAACGCCATTAGGCATCCACGAGCAGGTAGATCCTTGCCCGTTAGCAATTTCTTCAACCCGGCCCCTATCCTCCGTTTGATACGTCGCTTGCCAACTTTTTCCGAACGGAATATTCGAATGGAAGTTGCGCACGTAATTGATTCTTTTTTCACGAAATTTACCAATTATTTCAGGCGACATGGCGTTCATTACATCCCCGCTGTTCGCCAATGATGTCTGCCCACCAGACAAAGCTGGAATAAGGCTGAAAAAGAATAATCTCGACGGCCACTCAGGCAAATAGGACATTTCGTTATGCAATGTGATTACTTCCGTCGCTGGGTATTCCGTCGAAGTAAACACATCGGCTATGACGCGATTTCTCGGAGAATCCCCCCCCACATAACTGAACGGTTTCGCGCCGAGTTTTTCCGCCGTTAAACGAAAATTCTCCGCCCCACCGAAATTGAACCCTCTAAATAGAATACCCCCATGTTTCAACAGCAGAGCTCTGATATCAGCTTCTTGCGAAACTAGATATTCGTGCAATGCGCTGATACTGGCATCACCCCCTGGCCTAATTACGATCGGATAATGATCGGACGTCGAAAACAATGAATCCATTTTCATTCTGTGTTCTCCGCATTCATTCTCGTGACAATCAAGCCAGGCTTGATCGATATGTTCTATCGGTCTTTTTCTCTGCAAACCAAAAGGCGTTATATCCATACTGAAACTAATCAATGAGATTATTTGCCTCTTCTATTACCAGGCTTGGCGGTTTTTCTTCCCTAAGATAATCCGCCAATTCGTAATCGAGCTGCTTGAGCACAGATTGCGTCTGGGTATCTATAAAAAAATGTCCGCCGTCGAACCAAGTGACGCGACAATCTCCAGTCGTTTCTTGGCTCCACCCATCGACCTGCCCAATTTCTTTGTTGTCATCGTCAACGCCGGCGTAAACGCTGATCGGTATTTTCAGAAGTGGTCCTGGCCGATACGCATATTCTTCCGATATGGAAAAATCCGCTCGAATCGTTGGAAGCATCAATGACATCAATTCTTTGTTGCCAAGCACTTCTGCCGGAGTGCCGTTGTATGACCTTAGCTGTTCAATGAAATCATGATCTGGCAATTGGTGTAACCGTTTTGTATGGCTTCTATAGCGTGGCGCCTGACACCCGGATACGAATAAGTGCTTTGGCCCTTCGATGCTATGCAAACGCAAATACCTCGCCAATTCAAATGCAATCAAAGCTCCAACGCTGTGGCCAAAAAACGCATAAGGCATACACCCATGTTGTGTAACCACTGGAGCCAATGCCTTGAGCATTGCTGGCATTGTGCCTATCGGGGCCTCAGCAATGCGCGAGCCGCGGCCAGGCAGTTGCACTGCACAAACTTCTATCCTCGCATCCAAGGCCGAGCGCCAGGAATTGAAATAAAACGCATTCCCTCCGGCATAAGCGAAGCAAAACAAGCGCATCTTATGACCGACCGATGGCGACCTGATCAACCACTGAGTCTTTTGCACAGCACCACACCTTTCAAGAAACTGCATGAAAATTCTTTGCGTTTTCCACTGCCATTCGCCCTGAAATGAAGCGCAAAATTGCAGCACTCACTTCCGTGACGAATGGCTCTCTGATGAGGCCATAATGATCTGTATCGATCCAATCCGTTTGAATCGCGCAGCCTTCCGACCATTGATTCTTCTCACTTGACTGATCAAGTACGCTTCCTAACTTCATACTCGCCCATATTCTGTGAACCGGGATTCTATTCGTACGTGGTATGTAGCCAGATAAGACCTTCAAATGCTGTCGCGTCACAGGCAGCTGCATTTTGATATGCTCGTAAACTTCTGCGCTCATATCCTGTTCAAGCCACTTCTCAAGATGGTATTTCGCCTGTTCATATGGGGCTTCTAATAAAGTCCTCAACGCATTAAGCGCGTCATTGTTCACACCCACCATCAAGGTATCTCGCGGATTTTTCTTTAATGCGAACCCTCTACTTCTCAGCTCGGTCCAAGCCGCATACATTGTCCAAGGGTCTCCCTGCAAGTCGTCTTCATTATCTATGCAGTAAGTGTCTATCAAGCCCAAGTAATCAACTTCTTCACCCTGCTCTGTCAGATACTCGGCAACAGCGGCCGCCATCAGACCTCCAGTCGACCATCCCAACAGCTTGTATGGACCAATTGGTTGCGCCTCGCGAATCGCCCTACCATATATCTGCGCCATACTCTTCAGCGTAGAGTGTTGCACTGGAACATCAATCGATTCAGGCGCCCTGATTCCCTTTACTGAAAAGTTCGACGTGAGATGTCTCGCTAATGAGTAATAAAATGAGATCTGCCCACCTACCGGATGAATACAAAAGATTGTTGGCCCAGCACTTTCTCTGCCAATTGGAACCACCAGATCTTTTGTTACTTTTTTTCCTCCTATCAATGCAGCGAGTTGAAGAACTGTCGGCGTTGAAAATACGACAGAGAGAGGAACCGCAACATTCAATCTGGCTTTGATTGCATGGATCATCTTGATGGCCAACAGCGAGTGACCGCCCAGCTCGAAGAAGTCATCCTCGCGACCCACACGCTCTAGACCCAGCAGCTCGCTCCAAATCCCCGCAACCGCCTCCTCCACCTCGCCCAGCGGCGCCTCGTACACGCGCTGCGACACCTCCCCGTACTCCGGCGACGGCAGGCCCTTCCGGTCCACCTTCCCGTTCGGCGTCAGCGGCAGCCGCTCCAGCACCACATACACCGACGGCACCATGTACTCCGGCAACTCACGCTGCAGCTGCTCCCGCAGCGAAGACACCGACACCGTCTCGCCAGCCTCCGGCACCACATACCCCACCAGTCGCTTCTCGCCCGGCACGTCCTCCCGCGCCAGCACCACCGCCTCGCGCACGCCCGCGCATCCCTGCAGCTTCGCCTCAATCTCCCCCAGCTCAATCCGGAACCCGCGTACCTTCACCTGAAAGTCGTTACGGCCCAGATACTCAATGTTCCCGTCCGGCAGCCAGCGACCCAGATCCCCCGTCTTGTACATCCGCGCGCCAGGCTCGCCCGCGTACGGATCCTCCACAAACCGCTCCGCCGTCAGATCCGCTCGGTTCAGATAGCCGCGCGCCACGCCCGCGCCACCAATGAAGATCTCGCCCGACACCCCAATCGGCGCCGGCGATCCGTAACCGTCCAATATGTAGATCCGCGTGTTCGCGATCGGACGGCCGATAGGGAGACTCCCTCCAT
>SSEV01000067.1 GCA_008015095.1 Lysobacteraceae bacterium
GCGCTGGCTACCGGTGCGCGAGTTGCGGTATGCGCTGGGAGAGGTGCTGCTGATCGCTGCGGGGAAGTTGCTGCTCTGAACACCTGTTCGACCTCTCACCGCGCTTGCCGTCGCAATCGCAAAAAAGCACATGCCTGGCCCCAGTGCGGCGCGGCTTCCAAAGCCGCTGAATCGAGTCACTCCATCACAACAACGACTTGAAGAAAGACCTCACTCGCATGCGTTGAGAACAAGCATCCAGGTCGTTTGACTCGACGCCTCGCGGCCAGTGCTGCCGTTCGCGCCGACGCCTGCCGGCGCAGTCAATCCGCCGGTCCGGTCCATCCCGGACTGGCTCGCTCCCAAGCCCTTCGTGCAGAGTCTCTGAGCGGTCGATGGCCGATGACGCATCCCTCGTATCGGTGCGGCCACCGCGTGGTGGCCGCACCATCCGCACGAATGTTCAGCGCTGACCATCCGCCTGTGCGGCCGTAGGCGCTTGCATACGAGCATTCGCCCTGGCTTGTTCCTTGGCGGCCTGCGCCTCTTGCCGGGCCGCCTCGGCTTGTTGCTTCGCCGCGCCAGCCTCTTGCTGAGCCGCTGCAGCTTGCTCTCTGGCCGCTTGGGCCTGCTGATGCGCCGCTTGGGCCTGCTGATGCGCCGCTTGAGCCTGCTGATGCGCCGCTTCGGTCTGTTGCTTCGCCATTTGAGCCTCTGCTTCGGCTTGCGCCCTGGCTGCTTGGGCTTGCTGCCGCGCTGCGGCGGCTTGTTCGATGGACACCCGATCGAGCGGATCGAGCGCCTGCGACGATGCCGATACAGGTGCGAGCGGAGCCGACGGCGACAGCTTATCGGTGACGCTGAGCATCGCGAGAGGCGCGGGCTGCTGGACCGGCAGTGGAGCGAGCGCCTCGGTCACATGCAATGCAGGCAGTGCGGGTGGTTCAGATGGCTCAGGCAGTTCCGGCGGTTCCGGCAGTTCCGGCAGTTCCGGCGGCTCAGGCGCAGACGATGGCGATATCAGTGTCATCGCGATTTCGATTCCACGCAGATCGCCGTGATCGCGTTCGTCGCCGATCCTGATCACCGCGGGCCGTCCCGCCATCGTGATCAGACGCGGCTCGGCGATCACGCTACCGTTGCGCATCAGCCGCGCCTGGATGTGGAAACGACCGTCGCCGATCGGGCGCACGGTGGCCTCGGCGTTCAATCGTTGTCCTCGATCTTCGTGTGCGAACGCGAACGGCACGCCGTAGCGATCGCCGATCGCGAATTCCGCGGGTTCGCCGTCGTCGATGCGCGCGCTGATCTCGGCCCGGAAATCCGGCCCGTGCATGCTGCGCGCGACTGGCGAAACGTCGCTGCGCGCTGGCTGCGCCGACCAGACCGCGAAACCGGCGCCGATGGTCAGGACCGCCACCGCGGCCAGCCCGACCCGCCGCGCCCACGGGCGCGGGAGAGATGATTTCAATTGCATGACTCGCTCCTTCATGGGATGGGAGATGCCCCAATGGCAACCCAGCGGCGCCTGCCGGTCGGCCATCAAGGTCTTGAGCATCGCTTCGCCGTACGCGCGTCGCGAATCGGGATGGGCCGCGATCACCGCCTCGTCACAGGCGAGTTCCTGATCGTGGCGGAAACGCGGCACCGCCAAGTGCACAAGCGGGTTGAACCAGAACAGGCAGCGCACCAGCGCCACCGCAAGATTGGCCAGATGATCGCCGCGAGAGCGATGATGACGTTCGTGGGCCAACATCAGCCGACGTTCGCGGCGGTCGTAACGGCGGGCGAAATCCCCGGGCAGCACGATCCGCACGGGAACGCCGCCCAGCAACGCCGGCAAACCACGCTGCGCCTGCGCGATCCAAATCCTGCCGCGCAGGCGACGCAAGCGACCGAGGCCACGCACGAAACGCTGCTGCTGTCGGTATTGCCACAGCGCGGCGAGCGATGCGCCCACCGCCCACAGCCACAGCCCGAAGGAGGACCAGATCGCGGCAGGCGTCGACGGCGCGCTGATCGCGGCCCGCACCCACGGTGTGGTGACCGGTGCGGAGACTTGCGTCTCCGTGTTCGCGATGGTCTCGGCCACGGGCGCGGGCAACAGGCAGGCGATGAGCACAGCTGGCATCAGAGTCCACGCCGCATAGGCCGCCGTCGCGCCGAAACGGCGGCGCAGAACGCGCGGCAACACGCTCAGCAAGAGCAACGCCACGCTGCCGGCGAGACTGGCCGACCACAGCCATTGCAAGAGATCAGCGCTTGCGGCCATCGTCGTTCTCCTGATCCAGGGCCTCGACCAGCCGCCGCAATTCGTCGATGTCCTCGGTGCTGAGTTTGCGATGCCGGCTGAAATGCGCGACCAACGGCGCGACGCGACCGTCGAACAGGCGCGACAACCGTGATTCGCTTTCGTCCATCACCCAGTCTTCGCGACGCAGGCGTGGGCGGTAGAGATAGCGCCGACCATCCTTTTCGGCTTCGATCGCACCTTTGTTGAGCAGGCGGTTGAGCAACGTCTTCACGGTCGCCTCCTGCCATTGCTGCGTCACGGCCACGGCCGCGACGACCTCTTCCGAGGTCAGCGGGCTACGCTGCCAGAGCACTTCCATCACTACCGACTCCGCCTCGCTGATCTGCATGTCGTTTACATCTGTAATTTTCTTCAGATTACATCTGTAAACAGCAATGTCAAGCCCTCAAGGAGACGCAGGCGACCAACGGTGGGAGGGCCTCGGCCTCTGCTTCGGCGGGGCGATTTCGATTTCCAGCGTTTTTGAACCGGCTTTTTGATCCTGCGCGGGACGGCCGCGCGAATCTTGGCGATGATGGCGGTATGACGACCTCCGACCGCTCGCCCCCGCTCCGCTTCGACCGTCTCGACGCCGCCGTTGACGCCCTGCTCGCCCATATCGATGGCCCCCTGCACGTGGCCGCGCCGCTGGGCATCGGCAAACCCCATCGCCTGCTCAATGTTCTTTACGCGCGAATGGAGCAAGATCCTTCACGCGCATTGCATCTGTACACCGCACTGTCGTTAGACCCGCCGACGCCGGCAAACGATCTGCAGCAGCGGTTCCTGGCGCCTTTTCTCAGCCGGCATTTCGGCGACGATTACCCGCGGCTGTCCTATGTGCAGGCGCAGAAGCGCGATGCGCTGCCGGCGCATATCGAAATCGAAGAGTTCTACATGCAATCGGGCGCGTTACTGGGTTCGCGTCAGGCGCAGCGCCGTTACGCCAGTCTCAACTACACCCACGTCGCCCGCGCGATCGCCGAACGCGGCGTGAACTGTCTGGTGCAGAAAGTCGCGGCGAACGCCGATGCGTCGCGGTTGTCGCTGTCGTCGAACACCGATCTGACCTTCGATGCGATCGACGCGGTTCTCGATCGCGGTCTGCCTCGGCCTCTGTTGGTCGCCGAAATCGACCCCGAACTGCCCTGGCTGGACAACGGCGCAGCAGTGGACGCCGATTTCTTCGATATCGTGATCACGCCGCCCGGACCTTATCCGAAGCTGTTCGCGCTGCCACGCCAACCGGTGGCCGACGCCGAATACGCGATCGGCTTTTACGCCAGCGCGCTGGTGCGCGACGGCGGCACGCTGCAGATCGGTATCGGCGCACTGGCCGATGCGTTATGCCACGCGCTGGTGCTGCGCCACACCGACAATGCGGCCTACCGTCGCGTGCTGCAGGCCCTGGACCCGGAGATCGAACGTCATCCCGCGGTCGTCGCTTCCGGCGGGCTCGGCCCGTTCGAGCACGGTTTGTACGGCTGCAGCGAGATGATCAACGAAGGTTTCCGCCGCCTTGTGCAGACAGGGGTACTGCGGCGGAAGATCATCGACGATCTGGAGCTGATGCGCCGGATCAACCGCGGCGAAGCGACGCTTGAGGACAGGGCGCGCATCGAGCGCGAAGGCGAATTCCTGCACGGCGCGTTCTATCTCGGTTCGCACGAGTTCTACGACTGGCTGCGCGGCCTGAACGAGCACGACCGACGCGGTATCGGCATGCGTCGGGTCAGCGAGGTCAACGAACTCTACGGTGGCCGCGAAATGCTCGAAAAAGCCCAGCGCAGCGATGCGCGTTTCTTCAACACCTGCATGATGGCCACCGCGCTTGGCGCGGCAGTCTCGGATGGCCTGGCCGACGGCCGTGTGGTCTCGGGTGTGGGCGGTCAGTACAACTTCGTGGCGATGGCGCACGCGCTGCCCGATGCGCGTTCGGTGCTGATGCTGCGCGCGGTGCGCGAAGAACCGGGCAAGCCAGCGATTTCCAGCGTGATCTGGAACTACGGGCATACCACCATTCCGCGGCATCTTCGCGATATCTACGTCAGCGAATATGGGATTGCGGATCTGCGCGGAGCCTGCGACGAGGATTGCGTAACGGCGATGGCGGGCATCGCCGATGCGCGCTTCCAGCACGCCTTGCTCAGCAGCGCCAATTTCAGCGGCAAGCTCCACGACACCCTGGTGAAGTTCAGAGTGTCCGACCACAATCGCCCGCAGCGGCTGCAAGCGGCCCTGGCCCCGTTCCGCAAGGACGGCACCCTGCCCGATTATCCGCTGGGCAGCGATTTCACTCCGGTCGAACAACGCTTGGTCAAAGCACTGACTTGGCTGAAGGCGAGCACCGCGACGCGCGGCGGGAAGTGGATGACGATCCTGCGCGCGCTCACCGCATCGGGCGTTCCATCCGTCGAAGACGCCGAAGCGCTTCAGCGGATGGGGTATGCCGCCCCTGCGGGTTTTGGCCAGAAACTCTACGCGAAGCTGCTGCTTCTGGCGCTTCACGAGAGTCATGCTTGATCTCGGGATACAGCCGCAGCCATCACTCAGTACGCCTTGATCAGGAAACGTTCGGTATTGCCCCCGCCCTGCATCGTCCCCGCGGGCGAGCCAACCCAGAAGTTTAAATTGACGATGTCCTCGTCATCCTGGTAGACCCGACCGCGCAAGATCGCCAAAGAAGGCGGCATTATGGGGCTGCCGTACATGCCGTAATGCATCGGCAGGGTCGGAAACGTGGCCATCGTCGGCCATAGCGACGGCGCGCCGGAATCATAGTGACAGGTGATCATCCACGAACCTGCATTGGAGACGAAATTGGGGAAGATACCGCCCGAGAAGCTGTTGGCGTTGTTGCTATCTTCGTTGTCCTGGTAGCGCAACACCCAACGCGAGCCGATCGGGCAGACGATCCCGAAGCTTTGCACGGCATAGAAATTAGCCGGAGGCGGCGCCACCATCGGGCTGATCGGAAAGAACTGAATCGTCCACGGCACGTTGAGCTTGCAGAAACGCCAGCGCGTATTGGCGGTGGAAACGGTCGCACCGATCCAACCGCTTCGCCCGTTGATATTGTTGTTATCTTCGTCATCCATGTAGATCTCGACCATCGAGAACGGTGACGGACAAAAGTTGAGCTCGGGGATCACGCCGATATTGATGGTGTGCTCTCCGATCCATTGCCACCAGCGCCGTCGCTCGGTAGCGGACACCGCCACGTAACGCGTGCGCTCGCCATCGTCCACCGGCGCGCAAGGGCCGTCGATACCGATCGCACGGCAGTACAACTGGGCCGCAGTCTCACCCTCTTCGGTCAACAGTTGCTCGACCGGAATGCCCCCCGATTCTGTATACCGGCGCTGGGCCTCAAGAAGATAGGCGAAGAAAGCTTCCTGAGCCTCGGTAGGCGCCTTGGTCGCGGCCAGCGCAGCGGCCTGCTCATCGGAAACTGGGGGCGAGTCTTCGGCGAGAGCCGCACGGGCGCCCCCCAAGGAGAGCACGGGGATCAAGGCGGATGCCAGGGCGAACGGATGTGCGAATCGTTTCATTGCGATGTCTCCATGAAGAAGGGAATGAATCGGGATGTGGCCGGGCGCGTAGCCCAGGAAAGCACCACGCACGGCAACCGCCGATGCGCATGGGGCTTCCTTCTTTGGCTCTGGATTACCTAGGCCGTGAGCGCTGTCCGGCAATCGCTGCGAAGGTCTGCCGGACCAGCGTCGTCACCCTAGGTGGTGGCCGACAGGTTCACGAGGTCAACGCCGGGCGAAACCCGGGACAATTCCGGTCGATCTCGATCGATTTTCGCTCTTCCCCAATCCGCCTCAATTCACCAGAGACGAAGTCGCGTCATGCGTTTATGCGCGACCCCAAGCCTCTTGAGATGCGGCAAGCCCTGTCCATCGTCAAAAACAGAAAAAGAAAATCAATGAGTTATCCGTATTTTTTGCCCTGGAATTCCCGGAAAAACGCTGGCGCGGCCAAATCACTGTTCATAGGATGAATCTCCCACCACATGGAGAACCGACATGGCGGACTTCCCTTCTTCGCTGCAGACAGCCCATCGAATCCCCACACGCTCGCGGATCCGCAACGACAGGCGATGGCTCGCGATCATGCTGTGCATCAGCTTCAATGCCGCCGCTTGCGAAACGATCGGGGCCGAATGGTGCTCGGGACAACTCCTCGAAGCCACCCCTTTCGAACTCACCGGCCCTGAACTGCGAATGCTCGCAGGCGAGCTGTCAAGCACGTCAGATCAACGGCAGCGACTCGCAATCGGGTCGCCTGGTGAACCTGAAGAACCAGATTTTCCACCCAGTTGCGGCTCGGTTGGTCGCCATAGCAAAAGCCACTGGCAATGCATGAGCGATATCGTCGCACTCTATTGCCATACCCTGGTGGCAATACCCAAGGGACCAATCTCTGCCAAGCCATTGATCGCCGGACCTTCGGCCGCAATCAACGATGACCACCATGCGGCTTACTCGCTCGACATGGGCGTTTACGGCTCCTGTCTGATCTGCGGGTCAGTAGAGTAACGCGCTGCGTCGCCCGTATTTCTGTACCGAATCGACCCGGCGCTGCCATTGCGAATGCAGCGCCGGATCGATCGGGCAATGTTCGAGGACGTAGTACACCGTACGCAGCACGTCTCGCCAGCGCGGGTTTTGCGGCAGCTTCGACAATGCGAGATAACGTTCCATCGTGCGTGCGCGCAGACGGCCATCGTCGATCCCGATGCGCCAGAGTCTGCTGCGTTCCGCCAACTCGATCCGGCTGGTGCCGGTGCTGATCTCCCAATGCTCAATCGCAGCGAGCATCAATTCGACCAGATCGCAGCGGAACTGCAAGCGGGCTTCGGGCTGTGGTATGGCGGCGATGGCGTTCGAATCCTGCCCCTCTGCGGGCTGCGCCACCGCATCCTCGGTTCCGGAAACAGTGGCGACTTCTCGCCGCACCGGCCCCGTGGCGACCGCCTCAGCTTCGAACAGCGCCAGCAATAGGATTCCGGCATCCTGTTCCCACTGCGTGACGGTGGCATGCAACGTGCGTTCGTTGATAGTTCGCAGTCTCATCGCATCGCAGGGACCGTCCTCGATGCCGTCGAGAACGCGCAGCCAAACCTCACGATCCGCCAAGGCAAGACGCTCGGCCAGTGGCCTCCCCACCAGTTCGGATTCGGTATCGTGCAATAGACCGCAGGCCATCTGATTCGCCGCCAGAATGCGGCCATCGGCATCCAGCAAGCACACCGCTTCCTCTCGTGTGGCCAATAGCGCACGCAACAGTCGGCGATCGATCTGCAAGGCGTCGGCCTCGCTGCGGTACCGTTGCAATGCTTCCTCGTATCGCGCCCGCCGCACAGCCTCCTCGACGCGGGCGCGTTGGCGCCAGCGTAACAGCACCATCCCGATGGCGAAGGACAGGGCCAACACCGAAACCGCGCCCAGCCACAATATCAGGCGTTTCTGCCGATTCTCGTGCGCCAGCGTCGCGATGGTGCGGTCCCGCTCCGCCGCTTCGAACCGGCTGCGCTGCCAGGCGATCTGACGATCGAACCTCGCCTGCGCATCATGCCGCTGGGTTTCCGCCGCTTCGCGCAACGCGATAGTCGCTTCGGCATGCAAACCCGCATCCGCGAGCGCGAGACCGTGCTCTTCGAGCAAAGCGATGCGGTCCGGATCGTTCGGCGAGAGCGCTTCCAACGCGCCGCGCAACCGCATGGCCGCGGCCCGTGCGCGGCCTTCTGCGCGCTCGAGTCGGGCAATCTGCAATTGCAACGCGGCCGGCGCCATCAAACCGTGTTCGGCCGACAGCGCCAAGCCGTCTGTGCTCCAGCGCCGCGCGGTACGCGTGTCGCCATCGATCAACGCCGCACGTACGAGCCCCGCATAGACGCGCAGCCGCATCGGGCGATGACCTTCGCTGCGATAGTCTTCGAGCGCACGCTCAAGCAATCCAGTCGCAGTTTTCACGTCCTTCCGGTCCAAAGCGATCACGCTCATGGTCTCCAGCGTGTGCGCTGCTTCGATCGCCTCACCGTTACGGCGGTAGGCTTCGATCGCCTCACGGTAGTAATGCAGCGCGGTCTCGGGGTCATTCTGTTGCCGATACAGGTCGGCGAGATTGTTCAACGCCGAACCGATCTCCGGGTTGCGGTCCGCGCGTTGGATGGCCAGGCTGCGCTCCAACGCCGCCTGCGCGCCGCCGTAATCGCCCAGACGCAGCAATGCGGCGCCGATGTTCTTGGTCTGTTTGGCGATCCCCGGGCGGTCTTGATGCCGCTCGGCGATCTCCAGCGCGCACTCGAAACCCGTCAAGGCCGCATCGATGCGCTCACGCCGATATTCCAACACGCCGTAGAGACGCATCGTTTCGTAGCGTCCCCGCCAATCGCGTTCGGATTCCGCTTCGGTCGCGCACGCGAGCGCTTGTTCGGCCATTTCGAAGTCGCCTGCATGGATACGGGCGTCGGCCTCTTTCCGGAGCGCATCGCCCCCGCGACTTGCAAAGCGGCGCTGGCACCAGGAACGGTCGGGAATCGCATGCCGTTCGATGCGATTGCAAGCGGACTGCCGCGCTTCGGCGAGCGTGGGACGGCACCAGGATGCGGACGTCACGACCAGGATGATGGTCAAGGCGCGAACCGTTGAACTCAACCGGTCAACCGATAAGATCTGATCTGATTGCGCATCCTGGTGCATGCCCGGCATTTCGTCGCTCCGATGACCTGGACATCCAGGTCCGTCGATCAGGATATCGCGCCCTGCGCCATACGGCCGCACCGCATGCCATCCTCACGATGCCTTCATCACGAATTGCCGCCGAGACGGCGATATCGACAGCCATTGGCCGAACCGTCTCTGGATGCATACGGTCAAGCCGTGTCGATGCGACTCACACCGTCGACTCCCCGCGCCCGCCGCGCGACCCGAACCTATGCAACCAGTACGGCGCGCGCGAGGATGCGATGGCGGACCGACGGTTCCGCTCCGCACTGCTTTAGGCACCACCGAACAAGTCCCTCCTGGACGTGTCCAGTGGTCGCAAGTCCGACATGCATTCGGACTTGCTCGCCGAATCAATCGGTTGCGTGATTCATTCGCGGCGGCGCATCCCTGTGCCGCGGCAACGCCGACTTTTTGCAGCGTTGCCTTTATTGCACTTTCGCCAGATGGCGCGTGGTGTTGTTGGAGCCCGACATCACCAGATCCGGCGAACCGATCCACAGATTGGTGTTCAGGAAGTCCTCGTCGTCTTGATAGACCCAGCCGTGCGCGAGCGCGTAGATCGATGGCATCGACGGCGACGCGAAAACGCCGTATTTGATTCCGATGTTCGGATATGTCGTCATATAACCGCCCCAGGCGAAAGCGGCGCCATCGAAATGGCAATGCGCGATCATCCAATTGCCGGGCCACAAGCTGAAATTCGGGAAGATACTGCCGCTATGGCTGTTGTTGTTCGCCGAATCCTCGTTGTCGTGGCGTCTCCAAACGCGCCGGGCGCCCGATGGGCATAACAAGCCAAGACTCAACACCGAGTAATCGTAATCGTCGCCCATAATCGGCAGTGGTCTGAAATCGGAGGTCGCCTTCAGGCTCAATCTGCAGAAACGCCATGTCGTATTGTGGTTCGATACCGTCGCGCCGAGCCAGCCGCTGCGCTGATTATTGTTATTGTTGTCTTCGTCGTCCATGTAGATTTCGACCATGGTGTAAGGCGCCGGACAGGCGGCGTGTTCCGGAATCACGCCGATCCGGCTGAACAAAGTCCACAGCCAATCAAACCAGCCGGCCTTGGCGATGCCGCGCGCATCCCGCGCATCGACGAAGCGCTCCTGACCCGTCGCTGTTTCGATCGTGCAGGGCCCGTCGAAACCGATCGCGCGACAGTACAGAAGCGCGGCTTTCTCGCCCTCTTCGGCCAATACGCGTTCCGGATTCGCTTTGCCGCTGTCGGGATAGCGACGATCCAGATCCTGGAGATAGTCGAGCCACGCCTGCGCCTCCTTCGAAACGGTTTCGGCGTAGGCAATTTCCTGCTCTTCCGGTGGCGTATCGCGCTCAGAATTCTCGGCCTCGACACGGGCCGGCAGGGACAGTACGGCCACCAGGATGGCGGCGGTGAACATCCTCGGTATCGTATGCATGACGTTGCGACTCCTTGTTGTGAACGATCGCCCCGGTCTGAGAGGCGACCCCAACCCTAGAAGCCGTCCGCGCCTGCGGACAGGTGGAATCCGGGAACGATCCGGGCAGAAGACGGGAAAGAATGGCGCAAGAGTCGATCGACGCGATGCAGCGCCACCGCCCGGTGGCGCTGCCTGTTTCGCCGTGACTTTCCCCTGCTTTCGTTCGAGCACGATTTCAGCAGGTCCTGGTTTCAGCAGGGCCTGATCTCAGCCAGTCCCGATTTCAGCAGCCCCCGATTTCAGTCAACCAGGATTTCAGTCGATGCCGGATCAATTCGGGTTCTGCCCCGGGTGTTCCGGCTGGGTCAACGAATCCGTGCAACGGCCTTCCAGCGCCGCACGCAGAAACATGCCGCTGGGTCCGCCGGTGTTGACCACGGACATGGTCAGTGTGTGCAAACCGAAACCGACGCTGGCCGCGAACGGCGCAGTCGGATTCGCGGTGTTGAAGCACCAGCCTCCGCTGCAGGCGGAAATCGGCGTCGGGTTGCTGTCGAGATAGAGCTTGAATCCGTCGTCGGCGCCGCCCTGACCGCTGAGCACCACACGCTGCGGGATCGTGCATTTGGGCACGTAGAACTTCAGACGATAGGTATACGTCCCGGCCGGCACTCCGCTGGTGCCCAGCGCCGATGCCGAGACCCACTGCGCGCCGCCGGTCGGCAGATTCCACAGCGGATGCGGGGTCGGCAGGATCACCGCCGGAGTCTGAGGGCCGGAATTGTAGGAAACGGTCCAGGGAACGCCCGCGACCGTGCTCAAATCGAGCCTGTTGATGCCGCCCGTACAGCGGCAGCATCCCAGAACCAAGACATCTTTCGGCAAAGGTTTCGCGGCGGCCGAGATGTCCGTCGCGGGAACCTTCGATTCCGGCGATTGGGCATGACCGGGATGCAGCGGCGACAACGCCGTGATTGCGACCAGCAATGCGAATGCGAGTCTGCGATGGGTGCGTGTATCAAGGTTGATGAGACGCATGGCGAAAACCTCCTGGAGTCTTAGGCCCACCGGACGACGGGCCGTGAAAAACCTAGTCGGCCGCCTCGACGCGAAACAGGGCGAAACCGGGGAACGAATCACATCCCGGCTCGACTTGCCCTTCCTATCAATCGGTTAGCGGATTTTTTGGCCTCACTTTTTCCCTGGTTTTTTCTGGGCCGTCCTGCGCTCGCCTCCTAGACTGTCCGCTCTTTCCCAGCACAGGAGTCAGGCGATGATTTTGCGCAATGTCATCGGGATGGGGTTCAGAGTCGGATTTGGAGTCGGATGTGGGCTTGCGTTCGTGTTTTCGACCTCGGCCCACGATGCGCCCTTGCCGCCTCTGTGCAAGAACCCGCGCGCTGAGCGGGTCATGATCGGAACCTTCAAATTCAGCGAAACGGAACTTGTCGCCTATGCCGAGAAAAATCGCCGTGATTCGTCCGATGCGTGTTCGGCGCCCACCGGCCAGGGCAGCCGCGGCATATCAACCACGCAACGGGAAGAGGCCTCGGGCGCGATGCCGCAGGGGAGATGCGGCATTGTGGATGAAGATGACCCCTACCACGATGCCTTCGAATACATATCCCTCTACTGCAAAAGCATCAGCAAGCCGCAGGAGCAGCCCTCTTTCAGGGTTTCGAGCCCGAACAGCTTCAACGCCACGGCGCACCACAAGATTTACCGCTTTGCCGATGCGCCGCTGGCCGGTAGTTGCTATGTCTGCAGAGTGCCGAAGCCGGCGCGGCCGCCGAAAGAGGAACGGAAAGGCGATTGATAAAACTCGATCGGGATCAACGACCGTGAGAAAACAGGCCCGCGAAAAGCGGACTTCCGCGGGCGCATCTTTCGCCGCGATCGCCGGGTCGACATCGATCCGACGCAGTCAGGACGGCGACGCCGGGCGGTTCCTCTCCGCCCGGCGCGCTTCATGCCATCCGCATCCGAACTCAATCCCCCCGGAGACGATCATACGAACGGGCGTCTGCGCATGAACACCAGCAACTCGTCGACGCGGCGTTGTAAGTCGGCCCGCTCGGATTCGCGCACCTGCGGCTGTTCGAGCACGAAGTACGCCGTCCGCAGCACGTCGCGCCAACGGGGATTGCTCGGTAGTTTCGTCTGGGAGAGGTAGCGCTCCATCGAGCGAGCGAGCGCGCAGGCGGCCGTCGTCGATATTGATCCGCCAGATCTTGCTGCGTTCGGCGAGCTCCAAGCGATTCAATCCCGTCGCGTATTCCCACACCTTGACCGCGCCCGCCATCAGCGCAACCAGCGCCCGGCGGAAATCCTCGCGCGTGGCATTGCCCTCGGTCGGCGACGGAGCCGGTGACGGCGCCGGAGCCGAGACAGACGCTTCGCTTCGCGCGGGAGACAGACCGACCGTGATCAGGCCACCCCCACCCTGCTCCCAAAGCGAGAGTTCGGCCAACAGACGCTCACCCCCTTCCCGCGAGGACAATGGCAACCGCAACGACTGCGCATCCTCCATCTTCTCCAGCGCATCCCTGAATGCGGCCGCATCGTCGGCAGCGATGAAATCCGACAACGCGCGCCCCGAAAACGCATGCGGGTCGATCGCCAGCAATGTGCAGGCCGCGCGGTTGACCGCGAGCGCCTGCCCTTCCGCATCCAGCAGGCACAAAGCCTCGGCGCGGCTGTCCAGCAGCGCCTGCAACAGCTTGCGGTCTTCGCTCAGGGTATCGGCCTCCCGGCGGTAATGCGCCAGCATTTCCTCGTAGCGCGCCTTGCGGGTGGCTTCGGCCAGACGGATCCGCTGCTGGCGGCGCTGGAAATACAACAACAACAGCAACAACGTCACCAGCGCAGAGGCCACCGTCAGCCAGACCAGCAGCAGGCGTTGCCGGCTCTGGTGCCTCAGTCTGGCGTTCTCGCGCTCGCGTTCACCCGCCCTGAATCGTTCCGACAGCCACAGCAGTTGCTGATCGCTCTGCTTGCGCACATCGCGCAGGGTGATCTCATGTCCCTCGCGCAAGGTGGCGACGGCACCGCGATAATCGCCGCTCTGTTTGAGCACCTCGAATAGCTCTTCGAGCATGGCGGCACGCGCGTGGTCGCCGTACACGCGATCGTCCATCGCTCCGAGCAACCTGGATTTGGCCTGTTCGAGACGTCCGCTCAGACGGTCTGCGCGCGCGGTCTGCAGATGCAGTTCCCAGGGCACCGCCAACCGATCCTGTTCGGCCAACGCCAGCCCATCGGCGCAGTAGCGCCGCGCCAGCGAAGCATCGCCCTGGACCAGGGCCGCACGGGCCAGTCCGGCGTAGATCAGCAGACGATATCTTCGATTTCCTTCTTCGCGTAACTCTTCGAGCGCGTCTTCCAACAGTTCGACCGCGGCTTTCGCATCGTCGCGGTCCAGAGCCAGGTCGGCCAGACTGTCGTAGACATGCATCATCTGGATGCTGTCGCCGTCGCGTCGGAATTTTTCGAGCGCCAGCCGATAGTATTCCTCGGCCTGTTTTGGTTGATTGCTGTCGCGGTAGACGTCGGCGATATTGTTGAGCACCGCGCCGGTCGCGGGATCGCCATCGGCGCGCATCATCTCCAGACTGCGCAACAGCAGCGCGAGCGCGGCCTGATAGTCGCCCAGCCTGCGCCGGGCGCTGCCGGCGTTTTTCAACTGCTTCGCGATCGCGGCCCGGTCGTCGAGGGCTTGGGCGAGTTCGAGCGCGCATTCGAAGCGATCCAGCGCCTTGGGGACTTCGTCGCGCTCGTAGGCCAGCAGGCCGTAGCGGCGGATCAGCTCATACCGCCGCGGCAGATCCACCCCGTCTTCGAGCCCAGCCGCTGCGCAGGCCAGGGCATTTTCCGTGCCGGCGGAGTCTTCCCCCTGCCTGCGCTGGTCCGCGATCGTCATCCATGCGTCGAAACCATTCCTCCCGGCGGCCTGCACGGCGCGCTCGGCAGACGAAAGGCTGCTCAGGCAAAGGCGCGGGTCGACGGATGCGCCTATGTCGAGCGTTGCGCATGAAGGCGCGCCCGCGGCATACGCCACGGAAACAGCCACCATCGCCATGATCGCAGCCCCCCACCCGCATACGGCGGTGGGCCCTGCCCGGCTTCGCCAACGCGCCATCCCGCCCTCCCTGCGGAACCTCCCGGAGCGACCTTCCCAACGGGCGTAGGCCGAGATATCCCTTTGGATCGAGAGGTGATTTTGCATCAAGTCCGCGATGATGCATACGGTGACGCTATGTCGCCGCGCCGCTAGGGTGACAGCAGAACAGCGATCGGAAGGACGGCGTGGAAACCGTTCGCACGCGACCACAACACGTGATCGGGCTGTTTACAAAGGCTTGATCCGCCCTGCCTGACCTCCATGCTCTCTGAACTCACCAAATCCATGTCGGATTATTGTGACTTCGCGACCACCGTCATTGCGTCCGTCGGCGCGGCCGAAACGTTTTGGTCTTTGGCGGATGAGACTCGCAACCGCAGTGAATCTCGGCAAGGTGGCGTTTATGTATGTATGGTCTGCATTCGGTCAACGGATCCGGCAGTCCAAGACCGCCGGATCCGGAAAATCGTTTGATGTTGGATTACCTGTGTTTTTTGAAAATCAAATCAAGCAAAAAGCTTGCAACTTCGGATGCGGCGCCGCCGAGTCCTGGGCCCAATTCACCGGTGACGTAAGCATCCACAACAGAAACGATCAATTTCTTCACCCACTTAGGAAGTCTCGCCGACGAATCTTCTGTTTCGCCAATGACCCTGGACCAGTAATCGATCGAATGACGAAGCGTGCTGAAAGTCGCAAGCACGGATCGACCACCTTCGGTTCTTACGCTCAAATTCGCGATCGCTTCCTGCTCAAGTGTCGCAAATCGGGTCATCGCTTCGTCCATACTATTGGCGCTGGCGACCACTTCGTCGATTCTGTAAAAGAACGAGCGCTCGTAGTCTGAATATGCGATGGTCGACGATTCCAAGCGTACCGCGAGCGTAGTTGTGGGGTCCGTGTTGACTACGGACTCATAGCGCTTCACGAAATCGTCGGTAGACATTCCCGGATCGTAGCCGCAATCCTCGACCAAACGTCGCAGAGGGGATACTTCTTGATTCTTACTCAGCGAAAGGCATTCGAGGTAGAGATTGTGCGCGATCCCAACCTCTTCCATCGGGTTATCCGCGGCAATCGCGGGCATACCGATCGCACCGCCAAGCAACAGAGTCGCAGCCAGGGCGATTTTTTTTCCGTTTTTGAAAATATTCATACATTCCTCGTAGTGAAGATGGGGTCTCATCGTCGGATTACAGCGCCGCAATCGCCGCCGCTGTAAAGACCAAGCTAGTGATCGAGCCCTCTCTCTTCCAGGACGTACCCGGGTCATGGCAGGAATAAAACGGGCTGTGCGAGCGTCATCGAACCCGGTCAGGCCCATTCCGCAAATCGCGATGAACGAAAAAAAATAGCGTTTAATCAACTAGTTGTTTGAATTTATTCCAGACTTATTCCTGGCTTATTCCCGGAAAAATGTTGGACACCCCTGCAGCGTCCGCCCATGTTGATCCCTACCGACACGAAAGGATCTCGTCATCCGATACGCAAGAACCGTAATGCTCACGATCGCGACCGTCTTATCTCTGCCGGCCTACGGCCACGAAATCATTCCCGGCTACTGGTGTGCCGAAGTAGAAATAACGCCGAAAATCATCGATACTTTCAACTTCGATGCTCAAAAGCTGAAAGATTTGATCAACAAGTGCGGGATGGTGGATAAAGGCAAAGACGAATGGCATATGACTGCTGAAGCAATTTACTACTATTGCAACTCATTGCTGCGTAGGGGCCCATCCGAAAATCCGTTAGTGATTCCATTCGTCACGGCGCCGCAAAGCTTCAACGACCATGATCATCACACTGCATATGGCATCGAACAGGGCCTTGAAGGATCGTGCGTCATATGCATCCCAATAGAAAGATGAGCATGCCCGCTTATGCTGGCGCGTTCCGCCGGGTATACGCGAGCACCGTATCTACCCGGCGTTGCAGGCCCTCTCGCGCCTCCACCTCCATCGCGCATTGCGACAGCACAAAATAGGCCGTGCGCAGCACATCGCGCCAACGCGGATTGCGCGGCAATTTCGCCACCGCGAGATAACGCTCCATGGCGCGCGCGCGCAGCCGCCCGTCATCGATATTGACGCGCCAGATCCGGCTTTTCTGCGCAAGCTCGATCCGGCTGCTGCCAGTGGCGCGCTCCCAGGTTTCGATCAGAGCCAGCATCAGATCGACCAGCTCGTCCCGAAAACGCTCGCGCACCTGCGCCTCTGTAGCAGCGGCGTCACCGATCGAAGTTGGTTGAACGGCTTCGTCGGATGCATACGAAACGCCCTCCACCGGCATAGTGCTGTCGCGCAGCTCGATGACGACACGCCCGTCGCCACGCCCCCATTGCGTCATCTTCGCGGACAACGGAACGCCTCTCGACGTCACGAGATTCAACACCTGCTCGGCGCTATCTTCCATACGCTCCAACGTTGTCAGCAAGACAGCGCTATCGCTGTCCGTGAAAGCATCAATAAGATGACGCCCTATCAGCGATGCGCCATTGATTGTCAGCACACGTCCTGCGGCGCGGTTCACGGCGAGCAGCTGCCCTTCGGCGTCGACCAGACATAAGGCGTCATCCCGGCTATCCAGCAGCGCCTGCAGAATATCTCGCCCTTCAGTTAAAGCATCCGCTTCGCGCCGGTAGCGCGCTATCATTTCGTCGTA
This sequence comes from Lysobacteraceae bacterium, assembly GCA_008015095.1. Lineage (GTDB taxonomy): Bacteria > Pseudomonadota > Gammaproteobacteria > Xanthomonadales > Xanthomonadaceae > Lysobacter_I. The sequence goes on from SSEV01000067.1 coordinate 17,194, forward strand.
ATGCGCTTTCCTGGTCGCTTCTTGCAGCCGCTCGCGCTGTTGTCGGCGCAAGAAAATAAGAATCACGATCGAGAGCACGGCGATCGCGGAGGTCAGGATCAACCACAGCTGCAGGGTTCTCTGGCGGTTTTCGTTCCTCAGAAGCGTGTTTTCGCGCGCGCGCTCAGACGCCATAGACTGCTCGGAAAGCCACAACAGGTGTTGGTCGTTCTTTTTTTGCAAGTCGCGTAAGCGTATCGCATTCGCTTCCGTGATGATGTCGAACGCCTTCGCCATATCACCGCTTTCTTTCATGGCGACGCCCAGTTCTTCGAGCAATTCCGCACGCGATTGATTGGCATCCCGGATTTTGTCTAACGTCGCGCTCAAGCGCGTGATGGCGGCGGCCAATCGGCCATCCAGGCGGTCCGCTCGCGCAGTTTGCAGTTGCAACTGCCACGGTATCTGTAGCCCCCCTTCTTCGGCCAACGCCAACCCGTCGGCGCAAAAACGTCTCGCCCGCCCCACGTCGCCGTCCATCAGCGCCGCGCGCGCCAATCCGGCATACACAGATAGCCGATAGGTACGGTTACCATGGCCCTGCAACTCGCTCAGTGCGGTTTCCAGCAATCTGATCGAGGCTTTGGGATCCCCGCGATTCTGCTCCAGATCGGCAAGACTGTCGTACACATGCATCGATTGCACGACATCCCCTGTGCTGCGGAATGCTTCGAGCGCTTTTTGATAATAGTCTTCGGCCTGTTCCGGCCTATTGCTGTCGCGATGAATATCGGCGATGTTGTTCAACACCTGCCCGATCCCCGGGTCATGATCGGCCCGCATCATTTCCAGGCTGCGTTGCAGTTGTTCCATCGCCGTGACGTAGTCGCCGAGCCTGCGCCGCGCGCTGCCGGCGTTCTTCAGTTGCTTGGCGATCGCGGCGCGGTCGCCAAGATGCGTCGCCAAGACCAGCGCGCACTCGAAACGATCCAGCGCCTTGGGGATGTCTTCACGCTTGTAGTCGAGCAACCCGTAGCGGCGGATCACTTCGTAACGGTTCCTGAGATCGCCCTCTGATTCCACTTGCGCTGCGGCGCAGCTCAACACCGCTTCAGCAGCGGCGAAGTCTTCCTTCTTCTGGTATTCATCCGACACCGCCAGCAAGGCCTCGACCACGGAACGACCGGACACGTCCCCAGGATGCCAACGCCGCAGGCATGCGCCGGTCTCGGATGGGCTTTGTCGAGGGAGCCTCGCGCATTCGGGAAGCGAACCGGCGTTCACCGCACCGGTCATGCCGAGCATGGCCAACGCCAGCGCGGCGCGACACCGCCAGGCATATCCGCCTCCAGCCTCCATGCACAGCCTCCATGCCGCCGGTTCGCGGCGAACGAGGCTTTAATCTAGCATCAAGCTGCGGATGTGCCCGGACCCGGGGAGTTCAGGCCCAGGCACTCCCGGCGAACCGCGCCCCGGGCCCGTCAAACAGACCCGGGGCGCGCCGCGGTAACGCTGACTTTCCAGCGTTGCCTTTATTTCACTTTGGCCAGCCCGCGCCAGGTATTGCTCGATCCGGACATGACCAGGTCCGGTGAAGCGCTCCACGAGTTGTTGTTCCAATTATCTTCATCATCCTGATAGACCCAGCCGTGCGCCAACGCATACGGCCATGGCATCGATTGCGGCGCATAGACCCCATACGACATTCCGATGTTCGGGAACCCCGTCATGTGTCCAAGCCATGAAGATGCGGCGCCATCGAAGTGGCAGGTGAAGAAATGCCAGTTCCCGGGCCAGGTGCTGACATTCGGAAAAATGTTTCCGTAGGAACTATTCGCGTTGTTCCAGTCCTCGTTGTCGTGATAGCGCCGTATGCGCCGCGCGCCGGACGGGCAGAATATGCCCATATTGAGCACCGCGTAGTCGTACTGGTCGCCGCCCAAGGGGAGCGGTCGGAATGCGAGCGAAGCGTTCAGATCCAGCCTGCAGAACCGCCAGGCCGTATTGTTGTTCGACCCCGTCACGCCCAACCACCCGCCGCGGTTGTTGTTGTTTCTTCTGTCCTCGTCGTCCATGTAGATCTCGGTCCAGGCGTAGGGGGCCGGGCAGTATTCGCGTTCCGGAATCACGCCGACATTGAATAAATGATTCCATATCCAATCCCACCAGTTCGCCCTGACGATCCCTTTACTGGCGGGAATGGCGGCGAATCGCGCCTGGCCGTCCTTGCCCTCCGGGGCGCAGGGGCCATCAAAGCCGGCCGCCTTGCAATAGAGCGACGCGACCTTCTCGCCCTCCTCGGCAGCGAAGCGTTCGAGATCTACTTTGCCGCTATCGGGGTAGCGCCGATCGAGATCCTGCAGATAGTCCATCCATTCCTCGGCCGCGTTCGGAATGGTTTCGACTTCGGCGATTTTGAGTTCCTCCGGCGGAGTCTCGCGTTCAGAGTCCTCTGCCCGCACGCCATGCGGCGCCATGGCAATCGTCGCAAAGACTGTTGCGACAGCGAGTGAATGCAGCCTCGTTCTCATGATGAAAAGCTCCTTGATTGTGATCGACGTCCGTCGGATGACGAACGATCACACGCTAGGTGCTTCATGCTCCGGCAGCCAGGACAAAGCAGGGACGAGTCCAGGCCGAAAAACCATCCGAGGAATTGTTCCCAATCCCGCGCTAAACGCCATCTCATACCGGCGCACGCGCTTTTCAACGCAGGCTTATCACATGGAATCAACTTCTTAGCGGTTTTTTTTCCCGGCTTTTTCCCGGAAAACAGGTGGCAAGCGGGATTGGACGATTCTTAGACTTGGGTCTCTTCCCCAAGGAGATAACGCCGATGATGATCCACGATTCGCATATGGTGATGGATGACCAAGTGAGTGGGCGCCGGGAACATGCTCGGCGAGAGCCCAGGGCTCCAGGTGTCATCCGCACGCTCATGCCGACGGCCCTGCTGGCCGTATTCTCCGCCTCGGCTTGGATATCCGCGCAAGCGCACGAGACGATACCGGTCGAATGGTGTCTGGACCAAAAATCCACACCGGTCATCGTGTCTTCTTCGATCTGGACACCGCAGACGCTCTACGATCTCAGCAAGGACATCGGGCGGCCACCCAAGGGATGCTTATCCGGACAGACCTGCGGCATGGTGGACGAATGGCACTACGCCAATCTGGCGGTCGCATCATCCTGCCCGCAAACCGTCACCATCGGCTCGATGACCCTGCAGCCACAGCCCTTCGTCACTGCGCCTGACGAATTCAATTCGATGAATCATCACGATGACTATCAATTCATCGATGGGGATCTCCATGTCGCATGCGTTGTCTGTGTTCCGACTTCGGACTAGCAGGTCTTGAAAACGCATTCTCTGTGCGTTTTGGCTTGCCGCATCCTTGCGGCTCGCCGCTTCGCGTCCAGCGTGGCTGTTCGCGCCGACTCCGGTCGGCGCAGTCAAGTTGCGAGTCCGGCGGATGCCCGGACTCGCTCACGGCGCAGCCATCGCTGACGCGCTTGCGTCGTCGGCGCAGCCCCTCATGGCTGCGCTATCAGGCTGTTTTCAACTTGGCTTTTTCAGCCTGGCTGCTTTTCAACTAAGCCATTTTTCAACCAAGCCGTTTTCAACATCCTGATAGGGGCCGGTCTTCGAATCGGCTCAAACCATCGAACTGCGCCGGGTGTACGCCAACACCTCGTCCACCCGACGCTGCAGATCGTCGCGGTTATCGCCGTGTAAGGTGCTATTGCCCAGTACGAAATAGGCCGTGCGCAGGACATCGCGCCAGCGTGGGTAACGCGGCAGGCGCGGAAGCGAGAGATAGCGCTCCATCGAACGCGCGCGCAGGCGCCCATCGTCGATATTGATTCGCCAGATTCTGCTGCGTTCAGCCAATTCCAGCCGGTTGAGCCCGGTGCCGCGCTCCCAGGCCTCGACCGATGCGAGCATCAGCGCGACCAGCCCCTTGCGGAACTCATCCCTGGTTTCGTCGACGCCTGGCGTGTCGCTGCCAAGACGGATCGCTTCTGCGGGCTCATGGGGCGGAATAGCCTCTGAAGCGGGAACTTCATGGGAATCGTCTTGGCGAGCCCCAACGGTTGATTCGCCCTCGATGGCGAGGACGATCATGCCATCCTTGCTTTCCCAAGGGGTCAGATGCGCATGCAACGCCGAGGCGCCGTCACAGCTGAAGAACGTCAGCGTCTGTGCATTGACGTCCTCCATGTTTTCAAGCGCCCGCTTCATTGCGCCCGCGCCGTCATGAGGAATCAGCTCGGCTAACGCACGGCCGAGCATTGTTTCGCGGCCCGCGGCCAACAGCGCGCAGGCTGCGCGGTTGACCGCCAAGACGACGCCCTCGGCGTCCAGCAGACACAGTGCCTCGCCACGGCTGTCGAGCAGGGCCTGCAGCATGTCGCGGTCTTCGCTCAAGGCATCCGCTTCGCGTCTATACCTGGCCAACATCTCTTCATAGCGTGCCTGGCGCGCGGCTTCATCCATTCTGATTTTCTGCTGACGGCGCTGATAGAACACGATCAAAGTCATCACGACAATCGCGGCGGAAGCCGCCATCAGCCAGAACATCAGCGTGCGCTGTCTGTTTTCGTACTTGAGTTTCGCATTCTCGCGCTCTCGTTCGACCGCCCTGAACCGTTCGGACAGCCACAGCAGGCGCTGGTCGGCCTGTTTGCGCGCATCACGCAAGCCCGCTTCGGCCGCTTGCCGCAACATCTCGGCTTCAGCGCTGCGCTCACCGCGCACGCCGAGCACATTGGCCAGTTCGGTGAGCAGCTGCGATCTGACATTATCGCCGTATCGGCTTGCTTCCAGCGCACTGCGCAAGCGCGTCTCGGCCGCTTCGATCTGCCCGCCGAGTCGGTCCGCACGCGCAGTCTGCAGATGGAGCTCCCATGGAATCGACAAACGCTCGTGTTCGGCCAGGGCAAGGCCATCGGCGCAATATGCTCTGGCTTTTCCGACATTACCGTCGGCGAGCGCCGCGCGCGCCAGCTCGGCATAGACCAGCAGCCGGTATTTCCCGGCGCCCTCATTCTTCAATTCATCGAGCGCGGTCTGCAACAAACCGATCGCCGCAGCAGGATCATCGCGCTTGAGCGCCAGATCGGCCAGGCTGACGTAAACATGCATCGCTTCGACCACGTCGCCTTTGCGATGAAGCGCGTCCAGCGCTCTTCGGTAATATTCCTGCGCCTGCCCGGCCCTGCCGCCGTCACGATGGAGATCGGCGATGTTGTTCAACACCTGTCCGATTCCCGGGTCATGATCGGCCCGCATCATCTCCAGGCTGCGCAGCAGCAGCTCAAGCGCGGTTTCGTAATCGCCCAGCCTGCGCCGCGCGCTGCCGGCGTTCTTCAGTTGCTTGGCGATCGCGGCGCGGTCGCCAAGATGCGTCGCCAAGACCAGCGCGCACTCGAAACGATCCAGCGCCTTGGGGATGTCTTCGCGCTTATAGTCGAGCAACCCGTAGCGGCGGATCACTTCGTAACGGTTCCTGAGATCGCCCTCTGATTCCACTTGCGCCGCGGCGCAACTCAACACCGCTTCGGCGCCGGCGAAGTCTTCCTTCTTCTGGTATTCATCCGACACCGCCAGCAAGGCCTCGACCACGGAACGACCGGACACGTCCCCAGGATGCCAACGCCGCAGGCATGCGCCGGTCTCGGATGGGCTTTGTCGAGGGAGCCTCGCGCATTCGGGAAGCGAACCGGCGTTCACCGCACCGGTCATGCCGAGCATGGCCAACGCCAGCGCGGCACGACACCGCCAGGCATATCCGCCTCCAGCCTCCATGCACAGCCTCCATGCCGCCGGTTCGCGGCGAACGAGGCTTTAATTTAGCATCAAGCCGCGGATGTGCCCGGACCTGGGGAGTTCAGGTCCAGGCACTCCCGGCGAATCGCGCCCCGGGCCTGTCAAACCGGCCTGGGGCGCACGCTTATGGCAGTGGATCAACGACGACACACTGCGTTCGCATCCACACGCCGCTTACTTCGCATCCGTGACGCCATAGATAGCCCCCATCGAAGCCTCGTATTCGTCGGCGCGGTACTGATTACGCGCGCGGATGATTTCATCGGTGATGACGCCAACCACGCCGCCGGACTCGATTGGGGTGCGTGCATTGACATCCATACCGACGTGCTCCTCCTGCATCATCTCTCCGAAGGGCGGGCGGTAATGACAGGGGGTGTACTTGACTACCGTCCATCCCCAGACCGTGATCGCGTGCTGGATGTATTCCTGCAATCTGGCGTTGCATTCGGCCCAGGTTGCTGCGCCTGCGACCACGCCTCCCTGATTGCTGTCGAACCAGACACTGCCGTAATAACCTCCGCCCGTACCTGGGACGGGCGCGGCCTGGGCAGTGGCGGTTACAGATAGTGCGGTCGCGATGATGGCGGCGAGGCAATGGGCGCGGATCGATTTCTTCATGTTTCTCTCCTTGAAATTGAGTGAGTGGCGGATCGCCATGAGCACGTCGTTGTTGCACGATCGCGGCGGCGGAATGGCGCGACCGCCGCGACCGTGATCTGGTCCGTGCCGCCCTGCGCAC
>SSEV01000037.1 GCA_008015095.1 Lysobacteraceae bacterium
GGCGGTGAACAGCCAGAACCAGGGCGATACGAAGTGGGTGAGCGCCAGGCTGACCAGAATCATCACGCCAGCGAACGCCATGACGGCACGGTCGAGATTCATGTGAGTGCTCCAATACGGTAAGAAGACATGAGGTTGGTCATCGGTCATGACGCGACATCACTTCAAGCGTTCTATCCCCAGCGCGCTGAGAACATATTTCTCGTAGATCGGCTCGCTGGTTCCGTGACGCATCTTGAACAGGAAGTATTTCTCGAAGGCGATCTTGGCCACGTGCACCCACCGCCCGATTTTGGTCCAGGTGACGTTGCGTGGCGGGATCTGCGGCAGCGCCACGAAAGCGGCGCCGGTATCGCCCATATCGGCCAGGCATACCGCATTCCAGGTGCCTTCAAACACGGCAGACTGCCCGTCGAGTTCTGCTTCGATATTGCGCACGATGGTGGTCACCATCGACTCGATCATGAAACCGGTTTTCGGCGCTCCGGTCGGGATCGGCGTGGCCTCCACGGGTGGAATCGCGACGCACACGCCGGCAGCGAAGATTCGAGGGTATTTCGTGCTGCGCTGATGTTTGTCGACCAGCACGAATCCGCGCGGATTGCACAATCCATCGACCGCGGCCACCGCGTCCACGCCGCGGAAGGCCGGCAGCATCATCGAATAGACGAACGGCAAGATGTGCTGTTTGCCCGGCGCGCCCGCATCGTCGTATTCGACGACCGTCATCTCACCCGCACGGACCTCGGACACCTTCGCGTTGGTCAGCCATTTGATGTGCCGCTGGCGCATTTCGGATTCCATCAGACCTTTGGAATCGCCGACGCCCCCCAACCCCATATGGCCGATATAGGGCTCGCTGGTCACGAACGTCATCGGCACTCGGTCGCGCAGCTTGCGCTTGCGTAGGTCGGCATCAACGATCATCGCGAATTCGTATGCGGGGCCGAAGCAACTGGCGCCCGCCATGGCCCCGATCACCACCGGGCCGGGAGCGTTCAGAAAGGCTTCATAAGCCTCCCAGGCGTGCTGTGCATGCGGGGTTGTACAGACCGACTGGGTATAGCCGCCGTCGGGGCCGCTTCCGGGCACTTCGTCGAACGCAAGCTTGGGCCCGGTGCAGATCAGCAGATAATCGTAGGAAATCGTCTCGCCAAGGCCGGACACTACTTGGTGGTGCTCGGGATCAATGCGCACCACCCCATCATCGCGGAAGGCGATGCCCTTCTTACCAAGATGTTCCCCCGCCTTGAGCGTGATGTCTTCCGGTTTGCGCCACCCCACCGCCACCCAGGGATTGGAGGGAGTGAAGCTAAAACGCTCACCATCACCGATTACGGTGATCCGCGCGGTCTTGCCCAGGCGTTCGCGCAATTCATAAGCTGCGCTCATTCCGCTCAAACCCGCACCGATGACGACAATGTGAACTTGTTTGATCGTCATAACCCCTCCAGGCATTTGTTGATAATTTTCTAAATTAGATTTATCTTAATTAGAAATTACCTGGATGTCAAAGCCGTGTCTGTCCTCCGTGGCCCGCCCTCTCCGAGCCCCGCTTCCGCCCAGGGACAAGCCTCGGAGCATCCTCCCAGTCAGAGCGCTTCCCCTGATCCAGCGGTGACGTGCCAGCTCATCGCAACGGACGCCCCCACCCCCCATCCGGACGCAGTCGCAAGCATGAAAGGCGACGTTTCCCGAACTGGGCAGGCAAGGGTGAAGACGCGGGGACGCATCAGCGCCGGTGCGCGAGGGGCCCCCCCCTCGGCAATCTCGCACCCTGAGAACACACACCCCCTATACTGCGGAAGCGGGCAGGCTGCGGACCCCTCAACGACGACGAGCGGCTGTGGCTGCGCGTGGCAGGGCTCCCCCCGACGCATTTCCGCAAGGGGGAGCGCGCAGCGGTATGAAAAGGCGGCATTGACCATGAATACCAACGATCACAATGACACTGCGGTTGCCCCGCCCGAAAACACTCTGGGACGCCAGATGCAGGCACAGGCGGAACAGGCTGCCGATTTGCTCAAAGCCTTGTCCAACCCGCAGCGGTTACGGGTCATGTGTTTACTCGTCGATGGCGAGAAAACCGTGAGCGAAATCAACGTCGGGATCGAGCTGAGCCAATCGGCGCTGTCGCAGCATCTTGCGATCCTGCGCGAAAGCCGGCTGGTCTGCACACGAAGAGAATCGCAAAGCGTGTATTACTCCGTCGCGCCTGGCCCGGTGCATCGGATCATCCAGGTTCTACACGACATCTACTGCCCGACAGCGGAAGACTAGGGCCTGTTAACGCGATTCGGGTGCATTGCATTGCGAATTCAGCGGTCATGCCGAGCGCGCGCCGCGGCGCCATCGCTCGGTCATGGATCGACATCCACTCTCTCGCTCTTCCTTGCCGCGCGCCCTCGGCATGGCCGTGCAACGTGCCCGAATCGCGTTAGCAGTCCCTCGTCGCGTACGAGCGGCCTTATCGAACCGGCTCGACGCCGCATGTCTCACTCACGCCGCGGCGTAACGCGCGGCCCCGCCAATCCAGCGCTCGATCAGGCGTCCGGCCGTGTCCGGGGCCGTCTGCGACATGCGCAGTCCGATCCGCTGCACGACCGGCAGCATCGATGCATCGCGACCAAGATCGGCGATGCGGAACGCGGCGAGTCCGGTCTGGCGGGTGCCGAGCAATTCCCCGGGCCCGCGCAGTTCCAGATCTTTTTCTGCGATGACGAAACCATCGTTGGTTTCGCGCATCGTGGCCAGACGCTGCTTCGCCATCGCCGAGAGCGGCGTCTGATACAGCAGCACGCAATTGGAGATGGCGCTGCCGCGACCGACCCGCCCGCGCAGTTGATGCAACTGGGCCAGACCCAGTCGCTCCGCGTTCTCGATGATCATCAACGAAGCGTTGGGAACGTCGACGCCGACCTCGATCACCGTGGTGGCGACAAGGAGTTGAATCTCACCGGCCTTGAACGCCGCCATCGCCGCCTGTTTCTCGGCGGCTTTCATCCGGCCGTGCACCAGAGCGATACGCAACTCCGGGATCTGCTGGACCAGCGTCTCGTACGTACTCTGCGCGGCCTGGGCGACGACTTCGTCGCTGTCATCGATCAACGTACACACCCAGTACGCCTGCCTGCCTTCCGCGCATGCGGCACGTATCCGGGCAATGAGTTCCGGACGGCGTTCGGCGCTCAGCACGACGGTCTGCACGGGAGTGCGCCCGGGCGGCAATTCGTCGATCGCCGACACATCGAGATCGGCATATGCGGTCATCGCCAGCGTCCGCGGGATCGGGGTAGCGGTCATCACCAATTGATGCGGCACCCGGCTACCGGTGCTCCCCTTGTCGCGCAAGGCTAGACGCTGGTGCACCCCGAAACGGTGTTGCTCGTCGACGATGGCCAACGCCAGATCCTTGAACACCACGCCTTCCTGCATCAGCGCGTGGGTGCCGACCACCAATTGCGCGCGGCCAGCGGCGATATCGGCCAACGCCGCTTCCCTCGCCTTCCCGCCGACCTTGCCCGCCAACCAGACCACGCGTACCCCCAGCGGCTCCAGCCACGTGCGCAGATTGGTCAGATGCTGTTCGGCCAGCAATTCGGTCGGCGCCATCAATGCGGCCTGATTGCCATGTTCGATCGCCAATAAGGCCGCCATCGCCGCGACCACGGTTTTACCGCTGCCGACATCGCCCTGGACCAGACGCAGCATCGGCATCGGCTTGGCCAGATCCGCGGCGATAGCGTCAAAGACGCGGATCTGCGCGCCGGTCAACGCGAACGGCAAGGCTTGGCGCAAACGTTCACTCAGACTTCCGCCAACGAGTGCGGGCGCAGAATTCGCCTGCATCGCGATACGCTGACGGCGCAGGCTGAGGTGGTGCGCGAGCAATTCTTCGAGCGCCAAACGTCGTTGCGCCGGATGCGTACCGGCGAGCAACGCCTGTACGTCGCAGTCCTGCGGCGGATGGTGCAGGCAACACAAGGCCTCGCGCAGCGAAGGTAATGCCGTGTACGGCGCTTCTTCGGCCAACAATCCGGGCGGCAACAGTTCCAGGTCGGCCTCGTCGGGCAGTCGCTGCAACGCCTGCGTGATCAGTTTGCGCAACAACGCCGGGCCGATGCCTTCGATCGCGGGATAGACCGGATCAAGCCGGTCCCCGAGCGGCGCCTCATCGCGATCGAGGATGCGATAACTGGGATGTACGATTTCGAGTCCATGCTGCCCTGGACGCGGAGTGCCGTAGGCGCGTACCCGCGCGCCCGGGGCGAACTGCGCCGCCTGCTGCGCCCGGAAATGGAAGAATCTCAGCACAAGCGTCGCCTGAGACGCATCGCCGATGGCCACCCGCAGCATCGGGCGATACCGAAAACCGCGCTCGACCGCCTCAACCCTACCCTCGACCTGCTGCGGCACGCCTGGCTGTAATTGTCGAATCGACGTGAGCCGAGTGCGATCCTCGTACTGCCTCGGCAGGAAGAACCACAGATCCTGCAGGGTCAGCAACCCCCGCGTGGCGAGCTTCTCGGCCACGCTGGGCCCCACGCCGGAGAGCTGCCGGATCGATTCTTCGGAACGGGGAACGCCGATGCGCGTGGGAGTGGGCATGCGCTAAGCATGCCCGATCCACGCACTGCTCTGAACCCCCGTGACGTTGGCGGCGTCCTTGGGCCGGCGGTTCAGAATTTCACGTCTACTTCGAGACCATAGCTTCTGGGCTCGTTCAATTCCGCGCCGACCACGCCGATCGCGCGCGCCAGTCGGGCCAACGACTCGACGTGACGGCGGTCGCCGAGGTTCTTGGCGTAGAGCCCGACGCCCCAGCGCCCGCTCGGCGAACGCCAGGACGCGCGCGCATCGGTCTGATGCTGAGCCTCGCCCAGTTCGAATGCCGGCGTGTCGATGCAACTGCCTTGCGCCGCCGATTCGTCATTGCACTGGGTCCGGCCGCGGTAGCTGTGATTCAGGGCAAACAGCACACGACCGGCGTCACCCAGCGTCCAGTCGTAATCGAGGCCGAACGCGAAATTCCAATGCGGGGTTCCGGTGCTCTGCCCATCGAGGCGCACGCCTTCAGGACTGGTGTAGCTGCGGTAGCTGCTGTCGATGTAAGCCGCATTGAAGTTCAGGCCGAAGCGCTCGGTGGCCTGCCAACGCCCATCCAGATCAAGGCCCCATGCCTGCAGATCGGCGGTGTCCACGACGTAACGCGGAATCGCCAGCGACGTGTCCAGCCGGATCGCCTGGCGATCGTCGTAACGATAGCGATACAAAGAAACGGCGTACTGCAGGCGGGCGGACGGGATCGTATGTTTGAAGCCGATCTCCGCGTTCCACACATCCTCGTTATCGAAACGGCTGCCGATCTGCACCGCATTGAAGCCGCCGGCCTTGTAACCCTTGGCCAGCGAAGCATAGCCCATCAGACCTTCGCTGAAACGGTAGTCGGCCACCAGACGCGGACTGAGATCGCTCCAGCGCCCGGCGTCGCGGACCACGACGCCCTTGGCCGCCAGTGCCGGCGGATCGACGAAAATCGCATCGAATACGAAGGTATCGCGCGGCACCCCCGCCAGACCGAAAAAGCCCAGCGCTTCCAACTGATCGAGTGTCGCATCCAGGGTCGACGCGTCGCGGGTCGGGTTGAACCAGGTGAAGGACTTGCGATCGCGGGTATAGCGCAGGCCGAAGGTGAGATTGAGCTTGTCGTTCGCATGCCAGATCGCATCGCCGTACAGCGCATAGGATCGGGTATCGAGCGTGTTGACGAAGCGCTCGTCCCAGCGATGCCCCAGCAGCGTCAGCGGAATGCCGTTGGCTTGCAACACCTGGTCGAAGAAACGGTACAACGTGCCGTCCGGAGTCGGCGCACCCCCGATGCTGAGCAACAGCGTGTCGATGGTGTCGGTATAGGCGCCGACGCTGCTGCTCTGACGTCCGTCCTCGCGGTAGTGACTGGCGCCCGCGACCCAATCGAAGGCGCCAGACGAGACTTCCAAGCGCAGATCCTGGTAAATACCGCGATTGCGTTCTTCGTTTGTGGTGTCGATATACAGATCGCGTCGCGTCGTCCCATCCTCATCGATCCGGTTGTAGGAATCGTAACGATGCCAAGCGGTGGTGGACGTCAAATCGCCCCAGGAAAAATCGTGATCGATGATCAGACGCACGCCATCGTATTCGCGGGTCTCGTCGCCATCGACCACATCCAGAGCGGCCGGTGCGCGCAACGGATCAAGGAGCGCGGATTCGTCCACGGGAATCGGCGGCAGCCCGGGCGCTGCCGGCAGGTCGACGATGCCGACGATCGGACGCCCGCGCTGATCGAGATCCTCGTGACCCCAGGACACCCAGAATCGTGTCGCTTCGCCTAAAGCCGTGCGGAAGGACAAGCGCCCCGCCCATTCGTTCTCGGGATTGAGATCTTCGCCGCTGCGCGCATCGCGCAACCAGCCATCGCTCTGATTGAACACGCCGTTGAAGCGGAGCGCGGAATCATCGCCGAAAGCCATATTGCCCATCGCGGCGAGATAACGCTTGTCGTCGCCGCCCACGCGCATCGAAACACTGCCTTCGTCGCGAGCGCTCGGCGCGCGTGTGACGATCGACAACGCACCGGCCGCGGTATTGCGTCCGAACAGCGTTCCCTGCGGCCCCTTGATCACTTCGATCCGTTCCACATCCACGAACGGCAGCACCATGCCGGCACCGCGCCCGGCGTATACGCCATCGACATAGACGCCGACCGCCGCGTCGGTGCCGATGCCGAAATCGCGGGTGCTGATTCCGCGTAGCGACATCGACGGCTGGGTGACCTGACGCCGGTTCACGCTCAGGCCAGGCACAAAGTTATCCAGATCGCCGATATCCTCGGCGACAACGTTCTCCATCAACTTCTCGGTCACGACCTGCAACGCAATCGGCACGTCCTGCACCGCCTGCTCGCGACGTTGCGCGGTAACCGTGATCGTGTCCAGTTGCCCGGCATCTGCGCTGTCGCGCGTTTGCGCCGACGAGACCGGTGCGGCGAGAGACCCGCCTGTGCACAAAGCCAGCGCGAGCGAGCGCGCGAGAAGGGTTCTACGAACTGTCCGCATAGCGACTCCCGATGTTGATGATCTACCGCGGACGCACCCGTACGGGCATCGCCCATCCCCACGGATCCGGATGCGCCGGTATCCGCCCTGCTGGCCGGACCGCCCTCATCCAACCTGAATTCGACACCTCACCGGGCCGCGACCGCCCCCCGATGATCGGGCCGTTCGATCTCCTTTGACTCTTGCCGTAGCGCGCGGGCATTCACCGCGACCGGGGTGTTCTGGTCAAGACAGGATTGGCCACGCCAGCCGACAATCCAGTCTTCGATCAAGTCCACGCCCTCGCGATGAATCAGGCTGCGACCGATTTCCGGCATCATCGCGCCGGGATCGAGACTATCCATGCGATAGACCAGAATCGATTCCTGCGGCCGGCCCGGCACGATGTCGAAGAAGCGGTCGCCGGTTCCCTGCCCCGCCGCCACCGGCGGTTTGCACAAACCGAGCTTCACCGCGTCCACGACGCCTGCATCGAGCCATAACCCAGACGTATCCGCCGGCCCCTCTGCGCTGTGGCAGTGCCCGCAGTTGATGTCGAGATACGCGCGCGCGCGCGCGTCGATGCTCGCCGATGCATCGTCGAAGCGCGCGTTCGGCACAGCTGCCGCATCCGGCAAGCGATCCAATCGCCCCATGCGATGCATACGCACCAGTTGCCGCTCGCCCGGATGCCATGGATCGTCGCGATCGAGATGCCGTGCTTTCGGGCCGATCGGCCGCAGATCCCGCGTCCGCATGTCATCGGCATGACAGCTCGCGCACTGGTTCTCATCGGGAACAAGATAGGAAAACCGCTCGCTGACGCCGCTTTCTCGACGCAGCGCTAGCGCGATCACGGTTCCGGCGCGGGCGAGTTCTGCCTCGGTCTGTTGCGCGTTCCAGACATAAGGCATCGCTATCCAACCTTCTTTGCGCCGCACCAAAACTCTGGTCTCGATCAGCCGCATCCGACTGAGGTCAATCCCATCGCGCGTCTCGTCCACGGACTCCGACTGCAACGCGACCGTGGCGTTATCGCCGCCCTGCGCTTTCGGGTAATAGAACGTCTTGGTGATGATGGTGCCGACCGGAAAATCGAAACTCCGCTGCGCATCGAACTTGGCCCGCGTCCCCGGCGGCATCCAGATCGTGCGGTATTTGTGCGCGTAATCGGTGAACAGCGCCGTATTCAATGCGTAGGGTTCGACCTGCGCGTTTGGCCGCAGGCGGCCGTCCGTCAACTGCAGCACATTCCAGGCGCCGAGCGTCGAAGGCCGTCCCTCGGCGTGAAACACAACACCCCTTGGCGTCGGCGCACAAGCCGCGAGCGCCGCGCATGCAAGAGTGAGGAGCGAGACTCTCCGCATCACGTCAAGTGCCCTTGCTTTGAGACCTCTCCCGACACGTCTCCCGGGGCCTCTCCCGCCCCATCGTCCGATGTATTCGCGGGAACAGACGAACCCGTTTTCGAATCGACGGCGGCTTCGAAACTCACCGGCGCGAGCCGCGGCAAGCTGCAACGCATGCGTTCGCCGGACAGTGACGGATTTTTGTATTTGTTAGGGCCATCCGCGTTCAGCACTTCGACGCCCACGTCTTCCACGCAGATCTGCGGCCCGGCTTCGCGCTCAGGATTGGCGTAGCCGTCCCAGAGCACATCCGGCAACCGACCGCCGATACCGAACATCGCCAACTTCAGCGCCTTGAGATCGAGACCGTCGGGCGCATCGCCGCCACCGCTGTAACGATTGTCGTGCAGATGGATCTCTTCCGGGTAGGGATCGTAGGTCTTGGCCACGCCGTACTTGTTCATGTAGCCGGTGGACCAATAACTGGACACGATGACGTTGGCGGTTCGGTTGTCCTTCAATTCGTTGCCAAAAATCTCGATCTTGTCGTTGGAGTTGATCACGATGCCGGAACCGGCCGGCACGCTGGCGACCGCGGCCCCCTTGCGCGCGAAGTTATCGCGGTTGTTGTCCAGCACCTTGTTGTCGAAGACCCGCGTCGAGTGCCCCACCTGCGGCAGGTTCGGCATATTGAAAATCAGGATACCGCCGGTGTTGTCGGTAGCGATGTTCTCATAGACATCGGCGCCGATAGTGTTCTCGATCTCGATGCCGGCGACATTGCGCTCGGCGCGATTGCGTCGAACGATGACGTTCTGCGACTGCCCCACATAAATCCCGGCGTCCGAGGCGCCAATCACGACACAGTCTTCAATCAGCACATTCCGGGTCTGCACCGGATACAAGCCATAAGCGCCGTTATCGGTATGCGCGCCACGCGTCCACTCCACGCGTACGCCGCGGATAGTGATACCGCTGCCTTCGTTGATCTTGAGCCCGTCTCCCTTGGTGTCCTCGATCGCCAGGTTCTCGATGGTGAAATCGCCGGCGTTGACCAACAGCCCTTCGGCGCCGGACACCTGGCCTTTGAAGCTCAGCACGGTGCGATCCATACCCGCTCCACGCAGCGTAACGCCGTCGGCGCGCAGGATCAGGCTGCGGTCGAACGCGAAACGGCCGGCCGGTATCTCGATGACGTCGCCCGGCTTGGCGTCGATCAGGCGCTGGATCAAATTTGTCTGGACGGCGCCATCATCGGAAGCGGGTGGTGACGATGGGCGATCGCAACCGGCGATCAAGCAACACACACCCGACATCAGTAAGGGCAAAACACTGGCCTTTGGGATAGCCACCGCATTCTCCTTCGATATGGGTGCATGGTGGGGGGGATAGGATCGGGCGATCTGCATACATTCAACCGCAAAGTCGGCAAGACGCCCCGATTACTCTCCCGGGCTAATGTGCGGGCCTGTGTTTTCGCGGGCTAGGGCGAAATCGGTATAGTGATGGGGGGCAAAGCGGACACTCATCCATGCCATCACATCCCTCGGGGCAAAGATCGCAACAGCCCGGCACGCTCCTGGACAAGGATGCCGGCAATCAACCGGTCAAAAGCGATATCGTGAGAATCCTGCTCGCTGTCGCCACGGAAGCCGGTTTTCCGCCATCCGAATGGTTGCCAGAGGGCTTGCTCGCGATCGACGATCACGGCCAGATCCCGTCGCTGTTGGGATACGCGCAGGCCTGCGCCATCATCCGCCGCGCCGTGCAAGACCTTCCGATTCCCGATCTGGGGCTGCGTGTCGGCATCCGCCAGGATGTTGGCCATTTCGGCGTCCTCGGCCTGGCGATGTTCAGCGCGCAGACCTTTGGCGAGGCGCTTCGGATCGGCATCCGTTTCGCACCGACGACGGGGGCGATGCTCGATCTGTCCGTGCAGGAACAAGCACCGACCGCCGGGGATGACAATGAAAACGCAGGCGTCGCAATCTGTGCGCGGATGCGTCACCCGGACTCAATGATCGAAGCCTTCCTGTGCGAAGAGCTGTTCGTCAGCTGCATCAATCTCTGCCGCGGCCTGCTCGGTTCCGGTTTTGCGCCGCAGCGATTGGAGATGGCCCAGCCGCGCCCGGCTTATGCCGCCGACATGGCGATGCTGCTGGGCTGCGATATCGATTTCGACTGCGCCGAGAACCGTGCCTTCATCGCCGAACGCTGGCTGCGGACACGAATGCCGGCGCATCATCCGGACAGCGCCAGGCATACCCTGGCGCTATGCGAAACCCAACTCCCGCCCTCCAATGCGGAGCGCGATATCGTCACGGCGGTTGAACGTTTACTGAGGCTCCGTCTCGGAACGCATCCGCGCGAAACCGAAATCGCCGCCGAGTTGCATCTGACCGAACGCAGCCTGCGCCGCCGGCTGCATGCCGCCAACACCAGCTTTCGCGAAATTCATGACAGGCTTCGCTGCGAAGCGGCCGACGCGATGCTGGCGACCAGCACCGCCACCGTCGCGGACATCGGCACCAGCCTCGGATTTTCCGATCCGCGTGAATTTCGCCGCGCGTTCAAACGCTGGACAGGCGCGCCACCGAGGCCGCGACGCGCGACGCGCAAATCACATGCGGCCAGGGACGCGCATTTCGACCAATCGAACACATAAGAACGGTCTCAGCAACTCAGAAATCTCGCGCGCCATGGATGGTGTGCTCGCGGATCGAGCGCGCAAGCGTTCTGATCTTTCGCGCAAGCAACCCGCATCGCGGCCGCTTAGGATTTCGAGTTCTCGGTCGAGAAAAGCATGCGCCGTGTCGCCCGCTGATCGGATGCAGGGTATCGACACCCCGCGCAATGCCTCCGCTCAACGCAAAACCATCACCGCATCCACTTCGAATTGCGCACCGCGCGGCAAGGCCGACACTTCGACCGTCGAGCGGGCCGGATACGGCGCGTCGAAGACGCCTTCCATGACCGCATTGACCGCCGCGAATTGACCAAGATCGGTCAGATACAGCCCCACCCGGACTACGTCGTCGAGCGAACCGCCCGCAGCTTCGCAGACCGCGCGCAGATTGGCGAAAGCGCGCCGCGCCTGCTCAGTGATATCGCCGTCAACCAGCAGTCCAGAATTCGGATCCAGCGGGATCTGTCCGGAAAGAAACACGGTGTCGCCGGCGCGCACGGCCTGCGAATACGGTCCGATGGCGGCGGGCGCGTGAGGAGAATGGATGGGTTCGGGGGACATGGGTTGCGCTCAATGAGTGGATGACTCCGCTAGTTTACGTCCAGATCGGGCCTTGGCCCGACATCGCGACCGCGCCCCGAAGCCCATACGGCAATCGATGCGTCTTTCGAACCGGTTGCGCTCGGACCGCCGCATCCTACATCCGCTGAATACCGTGCACGACGCCGAGCCGGCGCACACGGCGAATGACTTCGGCCAGATGCACCCGATCGTTGACTTCGATGCCGAAACGGATCACCGCGATGTTCTTGTCGCGATCGAGGTACTCGACCGCATCGATGTTGGAATCGGCCTGCGCGATCGCCGCGGCGACTTGGGCGAGCACGCCCGGCCGATTGTCCACCTCGACCCGCAGACCGACCTGGAAATCGCCGCTGACTTCGCGATCCCAACCGATCGCGACCCAACGCTCCGGAGACTTGCGATATTCGGAAATATGGGCGCACCCGGTGCGATGCACCACAATGCCGCGTCCAGTGGTGTGATAGCCCATGATGTCGTCGCCGGGGATCGGCATGCAGCAATTGGCGAAGGTCACCACGCCACGTTCCGCGCCGGTGATCAGAATCTTCTCGCCCATCTGCGCGCCAAGCAGCGCGAGATCGATCGAATCGCGCCGGTCGGGCAGACGATGCGCCAATACCTGCGCGACTTGGTTAGGCATGCGCTTGCCGGCGCGCTCTACGAGATCGAGCAGGCCTCCAC
>SSEV01000131.1 GCA_008015095.1 Lysobacteraceae bacterium
GAAATGCATGACGATCAGGGTTCGCTGATCCGCTCGAACTACTCGACCTGCCCGCCTGACGCGCGACTGTGGGAGCTGCGCGCGGCGCGCATCGACGTCGACACCAAGGAAGGCCTCGGCACCTTGCCTACGTGCAGGGTCGCATTACGCGCTGTGCCGAGGCCTTCCTTGGTGTCGACGTCGATGCGCGCCGCGCGCAGCTCCCACAGTCGCGCGTCAGGCGGGCAGGTCGAGTAGTTCGAGCGGATCAGCGAACCCTGATCGTCATGCATTTCGACCCGCTCGGCGCCGCCGTTGCCGCGCCGGGCGATCAACTGATACTGGATATCTTCGAGCTGGTGGGTGTCTTTGGCCTGGTCGCCCTTGGCGCGCGCGGCGATCAGCCGCATGCCCCCGTCCTGATAACGGACGCTGCCTTCGGCGGTGTAGGTTTCGTTTTCCTGGTCGTAGCTGAGCTGATCGGTGGACAGCAACTGATCGCCTCGCCGCAGCACCACGTTGCCGTGCAGATTCATCACCTGTCCCTCGGTGCCATCGAGGGTGTCGCCATCGATGTCGGTCGCCTGCTCGGTGATCGGCACCGATGGGTCGGCAGGGGGCGCATCGCTGTTCTTGTCGGCCGGCGGCAGGCTGTCGGCGAAAGCGGGCACGGCGTCGACGATCGGACATAGCCGCCAGTCTTCGATGCGCTCGTCTGCAGCATGGGCGCCGAGCGAGACAGCGATACAGATCGGCAGAATCGACAGCCTCAAACCCGCGGTGGTCGCCGCGCGTCCCGGCCGAGCCGACGGTCTTTGCGCGGATCGCCTGGTCTGGCCCGCATCGCGCCATGCGCCCAGCTTCGACCACAAGAGGGATGCGCAAGCCGGAAAAGCGTCTTCGGTCGGAGTGGAGTGCACGCGGTCAACCATGTCGTCGGCGAAACCCGCCTAGCTTGACGTATCCCACACGCAGCGGCAACGCGGCGGTCGAAACGGCGAGGCGTCGACCATGCGTTGGGCAAGCTTCGAGTCGTCGAGGCGAAGCCGCCCGGCAAGCGTCGCCGGCAAGATCGAGAAGGGCGTCGAAGGCCGAAGGCAGCCCATGCGGAGCGGACGCCATCACCGCGATCGCTATCGCCACGATCGGATCAGCAGGGGACTGAAAAACGGTTATCTGTATCGTTTTTCGAGTGCCGCCAAACCGGCGCAAGGCGTGACTCGCTTCAGGGGAATCAACCGCTTAGGCGCTTGGCTTATCCACGTATCCAATCGTGACTGCGCAAGCGGACCTTTTTAACAGCGTGTTAAGCCCGCAAGGCGGCGACATGCGCAATGCTCGATTCGCGCAGCCCTTCCATGTCGTATCCGCCTTCAAGGCTGGAGACCACGCGGCCGTCCGCGTGACGCGCGGCGATCTCGATTAGCGCCGCGGTGATCCAGGCGAAATCGTCGGCTTCAAGACGCAACTGCGCCAACGGATCGCGTTGGTGCGCGTCGAAACCCGCCGAAATCATTACCAGTTGCGGCCGGAACGCATCGATCTGCGGCAATAACCGCTCGCGCCAAGCTTCGCGAAAGCCGGTCCCGTCGGTCCGCGGCGGTAATGGCGCGTTGAAAATATTGCCGATGCCGCGCTCGTGGACGTAGCCGCTGTCGGGATAGAGCGGCATCTGGTGCGAGCTGGCGAACACCACCCGCGCCTCGTCTTGGAAGATCGCCTGGGTTCCATTGCCATGGTGCACATCGAAATCGGCGATCGCGATCCGCGACAAACCATATTTGTCCAGCGCGTGCGCGGCGCCGACCGCGATATTGTTGAACAGGCAAAAGCCCATAGCGGTTTCGCGCGTGGCGTGATGGCCGGGCGGACGCACCGCGCAGAAGGCGCGTTCGGCCTCGCCGTTCATCACCAGTTCTACTGCGGCCACCACGGCGCCCGCGGCGCGGAGTCCCGCTTCCGCCGATGCCGGCGACAGCACCGTGTCCGGATCGAGCCAGATGGCGTCGGCATGGCGGGTTTCCAGCACCGCGTGCAGCAGCGCGGCCTCGTGCACCCGGAGCAATTGTCCGCGCGTGGCTTTCGGCGCTTCGCGCCAATCGAGGTCGGCATAGCATTCGCGCAGAGCGGAAGTCACCGCGCTCAGGCGTTGCGCGCACTCCGCGTGCGTCGGCCCGGTGTCGTGGGCCAGACAGGCGGCATGGGTGAAGACAGGCAGCCTCACGGATGTCGCCGCTCATGCCGCCAGAGAATCTCGCCCTGCCCCGCATGCCGCGCCAGCACGCGCGCCAGGACGAAGAGCAGATCCGACAGCCGGTTGAGATAACGGATCGCCTGCGGACGCACCGCATCGTGATGGGCGAGGGTCACGCATTCGCGCTCAGCGCGACGCACGACGGTGCGTGCGATGTGACAACGCGCTGCGGCTTCGCCGCCGCCGGGCAGGATGAAATCCTTGAGTGGCGGCAAGGGGTCGTTGTAATGGTCCAGCCATTGTTCCAGACGCGCGACGTCGGCATCGTCGATGGCGGCATGTCCGGGGATGCACAGTTCGCCGCCCAGATCGAACAACTGATGCTGCACCGAGGTGAGACGTTCGCGGATATCCCCGGGCAAATCGTCGCAAGCCAGCAGCAGGCCCAGAGTGGAATTGGCTTCGTCGACCGTGCCGTAGGCGCTCACCCGCGCCGAATCCTTCGCCACCCGCGTCCCGTCGCCGAGGCCCGTCGTCCCGTCGTCGCCGGTTCGGGTGTAGATCTTGGAGAGTCGATTACCCATAACGAAGCTCCGTCGGGAAGGCACTTGGGCGAATGTCCGCAGAACACGATGCCACGGCGTTCTTCTTCGCGCGACGTCCGCCAGCGGGGCATGGAGGGGAAAGGGTAGGATATCGCAATGACGCATATCCCCGGTCCGGCCCTTGAGGCCGTGCATGATGTCCTGATCGTCGGCGGAGGCCTGGTTGGCGCCAGCCTTGCGATCGCGCTTTCCCGCACAGGAATCGACACTGCATTAGTCGAGGCCACGCCGCCGGGCGTGATGCCTGCGGTGTTCGATCAGCGCAACCTGAGCCTGGCCGAGGCCACGGTGAACGCATTGCATGCGCTCGGCGTACTGCAGCATTTACGCACTGCGGCCGGCCCCATTGCGCGCATCCATATCAGCCGTCGCGGCGACTTCGGTCGTGTCGTGCTGGATGCGGCCGACTACGGTCGTCGGGCTTTCGGCCAGGTGGTGGTCGCACGCGATTTTGGCGAGGCGCTGGAGGCGACATTGGCCGATCTGGACGGACTGACTCGCTACAGACCGCTGCGATTCATCGGGATGGAAGACGCTAGCGGCGCGGGCGAAAACCAACCGCGCAAGGTGCGCCTCGCCGACGATGGCGGCGAACGCCTGATCGGCGCGCGGCTGGTGGTTGGCGCCGACGGCACGGTGAGCGCAGTCCGTGAGGGATTGGGCATCGCCACCGAGCGTTACGACTACGCGCAAACGTTGCTGGTGGCGCGGCTGGGCGCCGAACGCGCGCCCGACGGCACGGCATGGGAGCGTTTGGACGATCATGGCCCCACCGCGTTGCTGCCGCGCGGCGACGGTTATTACGGCCTGGTCCATGGCGTGGCGCGTGACGAGGCGGACAAGGCGCTCGCGCTTGATGATGTGACGTTTCTCGCGCGCGTGCAGCGGATCTTCGGTTGGCGTGCGGGGCGTTTCGTCTCGATCGGGCCACGTAGCGCCTATCCCCTGGTCCGCGTGCTGGCGCAGCGCCTGATCGCATCGCGCGCCGTGCTGGTCGGCAATGCCGCGCAGACCCTGCATCCGATCGGCGCGCAGGGGTTCAATCTTGGCTTACGCGATGCCTTGACCCTGGTCGAGTGCATCGAGGCCGGCGGTGGCGATCCAGGCTCGGCGACCGTTCTGGCCGAGTACGCGCGACGGCGACGCGAAGATCGCGAGCGCACACTGGCGTTTTCGCATGGATTGGCCTTGCGCACGGCCGATGCGTCGTCGCTCGCCTCGCGTATGCGCAGCCTGGGCTTGTTAGCGCTTGATCAGGCCGATGCCCTGCGTTCGCAATTAGTCGGCGGCGCGATGGGGTATCGTGGCGACATTCCCAGACTTTGCCGTGGAGAAGTCGCATGAATCGCCGCCTTACGACGGCACGTGGCCGTGGCCGCGCCGATGCGGCGATCGTCGGCGGCGGCGTGGTCGGCGCGGCCTGTGCGCTCGCGTTGGCCCGGCATGGGCTGCAAGTGACGTTGATCGAAGGCGCGGAACCGCCCGCATGGCGGGCGCAGACGCATGATCTGCGCGTCTATGCCTTCGCGCCGGACAACGCCAGCCTGCTCGATCGCATTGGCGTGTGGGCGCAGGTGCGCGAGGCGCGTGCGCAGCCATATCGCCGCATGCGCGTCTGGGATGCGGCCGGCGGCGAGGAATTGCGTTTTGATGCCGACGCCATGGCGGCGCCGCAATTGGGCTGGATTGTCGAACACGGCCTGTTGCAGGATCGGCTCTGGGCGGCGCTCAGGCATTCCGATGTAGTCCTGCGCTGCCCATCGAAAGTCGCCGATCTGATCCAGGAAACGGATGGCGTCACCCTCGTGCTCGACGATGGCCTGCGCGTGGATGCGCGCATCGCTATCGCCGCCGATGGTGGCAATTCCACCCTGCGCGCCCTGGCCGGCATCGGCACCGATGAGCACGATTATGCGCAGCGTGGCGTAGTCGCCTACGTCGCCACCGAGCGTCCGCATGAGGACACCGCATGGCAGCGCTTCCTGCCGACCGGACCGCTGGCGTTTCTGCCCTGCCTGCCGCGCCCAGACACCGCGCATGTGTGTTCGATCGTCTGGACCCTGCCGGAAGCGGAAGCGTTGCGCGTCCTTGCGCTCGACGACGAAGCCTTCGCCAACGAACTCGGCCGCGCCTTCGCCTCGCGTCTCGGTGAAGTCAGGCCGTTGAGTCCGCGGACCGGATTTCCGCTGCGCAGCCGGTTGGCCCAGAACTTCGTATCGGGCCGCGTGTTGGCGATCGGCGACGCCGCGCATGTGGTGCACCCGCTTGCCGGGCAGGGCGTGAATCTCGGTTTGCGCGATGTCGACGCTTTATCAGACAGCGTGGCCGATGCGCAACGCAAGCGCGTCGATTGGTCCGCCCCGCATCGGCTCGCGCGCTGGGCCCGCGCGCGCCGCAGCGACAGCGTCGCTTCGGCGCAGGCCTTCACTGCGATCAATCGCGCTTTTTCCAACGATCATCTCGTCGCCACTTTGCTGCGCGGCCATGCGCTGGGCCTTGCCGGCAAACTCGCCCCGCTCAACCGCGCGCTGTGGCGGCATGCGGCGGGGATGTAAGCGGTTCGGGCGATGGGATGACGCCGGCATCGCAAGCGCGATGATCATCTCGGTTCTGATCTGTCTGACTGCATGGTCTTCTGTGGCGGCGGCATGCAAATGCGACGATCCCGGGGACTACGACCTCGTCTTTCGCGGTGAAGCGGTGTCGACATTCACGGAAAGCCACTATCAGCGCGAGCGCTTCGGTTCAACCAACACGCAGTTCCGGGTGATCGAGATCCTCAGCGGCGATACCTACGAGCGGGTCGATGTGCATTCGGATGCGCCCGGGCGCTGCGGCTTGAGTTTCGAACAGGGCGGGATCTACGTGGTCTACGCGAAGCGTTACGGCAATGCGCGCGGTTTGTTCGAGACCAAGGACTGCTATGGGCGGACGAAAACCGTTACCGACCGCGGTCGGTGATCGCGACGTCGGTCGATCCGCCCTTCAGCCCCGATCGCCGGTACGCGGTGACGCGTACGACGAGGTTCAACGGTTCCTGCGCGTTGTCGGCGCCGTCCACCCACGGAAAGACGAACAGATATTTGCCGTCGCTCTTGAATCCGAAGCTGGGCGATGGATCGAAGATCACGTCATCCGCCGTTCCGGAAATCACTTCGAACGTGTAGGCCAGTCCCTTGGTCTTGCGCGTCGCCGGAACCGACAGCACCACCACGCCGGTATCGCCGCAGGAGTCGAACGGATCGTTCGCGTTCCCGCGCCTGATCGATTCGACGCTGACCATCGGCGCGGCGGGCGCTCTTTCCCCTGTCTTGGCTTGGGCTGCGTCGAACTCCACCGGTATCGGTTGCGCGAAACTGCAGGCGAACGCGGCCGGAGCGCAGAGCGCAAGGAATAAGGAAAGGGAAACTCTTGTCATGGCATGACCACCTTACTTCTTGGGAAGACACGAAATTGCCGACGGCGATGTGGATTGTTCTTCAATCATCCGAACTGCGGATGTTTCCATGGGCGAGAATTGCTTTGCCGGAAGAATATCGTTCTCGATTTCGCTGTTTTTCGTGTAGCGACGATCACGTGCATGAATCAGCAGTACGTATGGGCTTGTGTTGAATTTCTGTAGCCGGGCATCCCCCTCGGGTAAGGCCATGATATGCGTGTCAATCCTCGCTCGGAACTAATTTTCCATGGCGAGTACGCGTTGGCGGCTTTCGTCAGAGCGGTCGATTGAGATAAGGCGCAGGAGCAGGTCGAATTTTGATAGTTGCTTTTCGGCAGGGCGCGGAAGCCCATCGTGCCGCCGCGCCATATTATCGAAGCCCCTTGATCTTCTTGATTGTTTTGGGAGCGCCATAGGCGGCGCCACCATTCGCCCAATGGCCATCCCAAACGATCGCTTTGCCATCTTTGAACCATTGGCGAGTGCGGACATGGGATTGGAGATAGATGATCCGAGGTTCTGCCGGACTCGACTTGTTGGAATGAAGGTCGACTTTGTGATTGCCGCATAAATATTCGGCAATAACGCTTCCGGCGACCATTCCCAGACGTGTTGGGACAGCGTTGCCTACCTGAGTGTACTGTTCGGCAATTGTGCCGCTGAACTCCCATTCGTCCGGGAATTCTTGGATTCTGATGTATTCCCTGATCGATAGCGCTCGAGTTTCCGTAGGGTGACAAAGCGCGGTGCTGGCATGGTTCGGCATTGTCACTAGTGTCGGGCTGGGAAGATCAAAAGTGAGGCGCCTCCACCAGCCGGATCGACCGCCTTTAGCGTGCCATGCTTTTCCCATGGACTCTTGTTGCAAATCTTTAGGTAAGCTTCTCCAGTTCGATCCCGGCGGCACGAGATCGAGATATTTTTTCTTTCTTGGACTGAAATCGAGCACGGTCGGTTTGTCGTCTTTCAAGTTGCCGATCGCGTCGCCAATCGTCTTCCATGGCAGCAATTGGGGCTGTTCGAACAAACCGGCTTGGATTTTATCTGAACGAACTGAATCGCACGGGCCGTGTGTAGGGGATGGAAAATCCACCTGAAGCCCAAGTCTATTGCCAATAAACAGTGCGCGTTCGCGAATCTGCGGGGCCCCGTAGTTCACGGCATTCACTTCATAAATGTCTAGGTGATAACCCGCACCGGAAAGATTGGCTAGATCCTTCGCAAACAACCGGACAACAGAACCTGGCTGCTCGTCATCCTCTAACAGGGGGCCACCCTTTTCGGGGCGATCCGCGATTGAACGGTGTTTCAATGCGGCCGAAAGAAGTCCGCGTACGTTCTCCATCAAAAAGAATTTGGGCTGGATATGCTCGACGAACCGCAAGAAATCCCAGAGAAGTGTTCCACGGGGGTCTTGTATCGTGCCGCGTTTGCCCGCCGTGCTGAATGACTGGCATGGCGGGCCGCCGATGACGACATCGATTTCTTCAGGCCGTAAGCCAACCGCATCAAGGACATCCTGTGGTGAAAGCTGCGAAATATCCGCTTCTATGATCTTGAGACGCTCAGGGAGCCGTCTTTTGCTCTGGTTCAGCCTTATCGTGTTGCAGAAAGTGGCTACTTTTTCGACACAGGCGACAATCTCGAAATGTCCCGTTGATTCAACCCCCAAGTCCAGCCCCATCCCGCCAGAAAATAGGGAGAGCACTTTGAATTTCCGGGCGGCGCTCATTGTCACAATGTACAGTCCAAGCTCAATGGAATCGGATCGCTACAAAGGCCATTTGCAGCAATGCCCAGGATTGTAAATTGGTATCGAACCTGGGTGCGGCAGAGGCAGCCACGCTGGTTTCACGCCGTCAATTACAGAAATTACGTGGTGTTCGCGACGGCGCTCGCAGCACTCGCCTTGTCTCACATTTGGGCAAGATAACGAACGATGCTGGCGGCCGCGTCGCGGCCTTCCTGGACGGCGGTGACCACCAGATCCGCGCCGCGGACGGCGTCGCCACCGGCGAAGATCTTCGGGTTGGCGGTCTGGTAGGGGGATATCGGGCTGGCGCGATGGGCCAGCGTCGTGTCGAAACGCACGGGGGCGTGCGGCGGCGGTGCGGGCGTGACTGCGATGCGGCCGTCTTCGCGCAGGTCGACGCCGTGCGCGGACAACCATGCCGGCGGGTCCGGTTGGAAGCCAAAGGCGATGATCACGATGTCGGCATCAAGTTCGGTCTCGGTGCCGGCGATGCGTTCGGGGCGACGGCGTCCGTGCGAGTCGGCCTCGCCCAGGCGGGTTTCGGCCACGCGTACGGCGCGGACTTTCCCCTCGCCATCGCCGAGCAAAGCTAACGGCGCGCGCTGGAACAGAAAATGCACGCCCTCTTCGCGCGCGTTCGCCACCTCGCGGGCTGAGCCGGGCATGCTGGCTTCGTCGCGGCGATAGACGCAACTGACCTGCGCCGCGCCCAGGCGTACCGCGCTGCGCACGCAATCCATGCCGGTGTCGCCGCCGCCGAGCACGACGACGCGCTTGCCGCGCAGATCGGGCAGGGCGATGCGATCTTCCCAGCCGGCGATCGGGCGTGCGTCGATGCGGTCTTCGCCGGTCACGATGCGGCCGTTCTGCACCAGGAAGGGCAGCGCCGGCAGCACATGGTCGAGATCCTGTCCGGGCAGGCCGCCATCGGTGTAGCGATAACTGCCGAGACCGAGGAACACCGCGTTGTATTCGTCCAACAGCGATCGCAGCGCGATGTCTCGACCAATCTCCACGCCGAGGCGGAATTCCACGCCCATGCCTTCGAGCACGCGGCGCCGCTCGGCGACGACGGTTTTTTCGAGTTTGAAACTCGGGATGCCGAACTGCAGCAGGCCGCCGATCTGTTCGTAGCGGTCGAACACCACCGCCTGCACGCCAGCGCGCGCGAGCCTGTCCGCGCAGGCGAGACCGGCGGGGCCAGCACCGACGATGGCGACGCGCTTGCCGGTGGGC
>SSEV01000254.1 GCA_008015095.1 Lysobacteraceae bacterium
AGCATGGCTTCAGCGAAGCGATCGTGGCCGAGCCCACGTGTCTCGGAGCGGTGCTGGATGATGGCGGCAGCGCGTCGGAGTTGATGCGGTTCCGCGGCAGCGCCGGTCACGCATCGGCGGTCGACGCCTTGCGCGCGAACGCGCTGCACCAGGCGATGCGCTGGGGCGCGAAGGCCTTGGATGTCGTCGAAGGCGAGTCGCATCGACGGTTCGGCGGTCTGACCGGGCTGCGTTTCAATATCGGTCGGGTCGAGGGCGGGATCAAGGCGAATGTCATCGCGCCCAGCGCCGAAGTGCGTTTCGGGTTCCGCCCGTTGCCGTCGCTCGCGATCGACGAATTGCATGCGCGCTTTCGCGCCTGCGCCGAAGTCGATGCGTTAGCGCACTACGAGGAGACCTTCCGTGGCTCGCCGCTGCCGGCCGGCGATATCGTCCAGGCCGAGGAGCGACGCCTGGCCGCGCGCGATCTGGCCGACGGGCTTGGCTTGCCGATCGGCAATGCGGTGGATTTCTGGACCGAGGCCGCGCTGTTCTCCGCGGCGGGGCTGACCGCGATCGTGTACGGCCCGGGCGATATCGCCCAGGCGCACTGCGCGGACGAATGGGTCGCGCTGGAACAACTGCAGACCTATGCCGCGTCCGTCGCGCGCATGATCGAAGGAGACGTCGCGCCATGAATAGTATCGACGAGCGACACGTCCACGATCCGCAGACCAGGCAGACCATCGTCCGTCTGCTTTCCAGCATGGCCGGCGCCAAGGAGATTTCGCAGTACCTCAAGCGTTTCGCGCAGCTCGACGCGGCGCGTTTCGCGGTGGTCAAGGTCGGCGGCGCGGTGTTGCGCGACGATCTCGACGCGCTCACATCCTCGCTGGCGTTCCTGCAGGACGTCGGCCTGACACCGATCGTGATCCACGGCGCCGGACCGCAGCTCGATGAAGAATTGTCGGCGGCCGGCATCGAGAAGCGCACCGTCAACGGACTGCGGGTGACCTCGCCCGAAGCCCTGGCGATCGTGCGTCGGGTTTTCCATGCGCAAAATCTCAAACTGGTCGAAGCCTTGCAGGGGCAGGACGCGCGCGCGACGTCGATCGTTTCCGGCGTGTTCGAGGCGGCGTATCTCGATCGCGAGATTTACGGTCTGGTCGGCGAGGTCAAACGCGTCGAACTGGGGCCGATCCATACCAGCCTGCAGGCGGGGTCGATACCGGTCATCGCCAGCCTCGGCGAAACCGCGGGGGGGCAGATCCTCAACGTCAATGCCGATTTCGCCGCGAATGAACTGGTGCAGATGCTGCAGCCGTACAAGATCGTATTCCTCACCGGCACCGGCGGGCTGCTCGACGGCGAGGGCCGGGTGATCGATTCGATCAACCTGTCGACCGAATACGACACGCTGATGGCGCAACCGTGGATCAACGGCGGCATGCGCCTGAAGATCGAACAGATCAAGCAATTGCTCGACGCGCTGCCCTTGTCCTCGTCGGTCTCGATCACGCGGCCGGGCGAATTGGCCAAAGAACTGTTCACCCACAAGGGCTCGGGGACGCTCGTGCGCAGGGGCGAACGCGTGCTGCAGGCCGCGACATGGTCCGAATTGCAGGTCGACCGCCTGCGCGAGTTGATCGAATCCGCATTCGGCCGCACCCTGGTCGCGGATTACTTCGGGCGCACGCCTTTGCGGCATGCCTATGTCAGCGAGAATTATCGCGCCGCGGTGATCCTGACCGAAGAGGATGGCGTGCCCTATCTGGACAAGTTCGCCGTGCTCGACGAAGCGCAGGGCGAAGGACTCGGGCGGGCGGTGTGGCAGTTGATGCGCGAAGCGCAGCCGCAGTTGTTCTGGCGTTCGCGTCGCGGCAACCCGGCCAATGCTTTCTACGATGCCGAATGCGACGGCAGCCTCAAGCTCGATCACTGGCAGGTGTATTGGTATGGCCTCGATCGCGACGGCGTACAGGATTTCGACACCATCCGACGCTGCATCGAACACTGCCGGCAACGGCCGGCGACGCTGACGGGTTGAGCGACCACAGGTTGAACGATGACGACCGTATGCACAGATTGGACGACGCCGACACTGCATGGCCGCCATGTGCGGCTTGCGCCGCTGCTGCGCGGACACGCCGACGCCCTGCGCGCCGCCGCGGCGGATGGCGAACTGTGGACGTTGCGCTACACCAGCGTGCCTGGCCCTGCGGCGGGCGAGGCTGAAGCTTACATCGACGTCGCTTTGACGCAGCGCGACGCCGTCGCTGCATCGCCGTTCGCCGTATTCGACGCGCATGGCGACTTGGTCGGCAGCACACGTTTCTACGACATCGACCGCGCCGTGCCGAGAGTCAAGATCGGATATACCTGGTACGCCAGACGGGCGCAGCGCACCGGCTTGAACACCGAGGCCAAGCGATTGCTGCTCGGACATGCGTTCGGCGCGTGGCGCTGCATGGCGGTCGGTCTGGAAACCAGTCACGAGAATCTGACCTCGCAGGCCGCGATCGAACGACTGGGCGCGAAGCGCGACGGGGTGCTGCGCGCGCATATGCGCCATCGCGACGGTTCGCTGCGCGATACGGTCGCCTATTCGATTCTGTGTTCGGAATGGCCGGCCATCGAGGATGAACTCGCACGCAAGTCGGAGGCTCACGCATGAATGCTATTGAGGCCGTCCGCATCGGCATCGTTGGCGCGCGCGGATACGTCGGGGCAGAACTGATCCGGCTGATCGCCGCGCATCCGCGCTTCGAACTGGCCTACGTCGGTTCGCGCGAACTGGCCGGACAGCGCTTGGCCGATCACATCGCGGAGTACACAGGCGAACTGCGCTATTCCTCGCCGGCCGAAGAGGAACTGCCGGCGTTGGGCGCGGACGCTGTGGTCTTGGCGTTGCCGAACGGCAAGGCCGGCGCCTGCGTCGCCGCGTTCGACGCCGCCGCACGGACCGATACCGCACAGCCGGTCATCGTCGATCTATCTGCCGACTACCGCTTCGACGACGCCTGGTATTACGGCCTGCCCGAATTGACCCGCAGGCTCTACCAGGGGCAACGTCGGATCAGCAACCCGGGGTGCTATGCCACCGCGATGCAGTTGGCGATCGCGCCGATGCGGCCGTTCCTGGCCCGGCCCGTGCAATGCTTCGGCGTTTCCGGCTATTCCGGCGCGGGCACCACGCCCTCGGACAAGAACGATCCGGACAAGCTGCGCGACAATCTGATGCCGTACGCCTTGACCAGCCATATCCACGAGCGCGAAGTCACCCGTCATCTCGGCCATCCGGTCGAATTCATGCCGCACGTCGCGCCGCATTTTCGCGGCCTGACCATCACCGCCAATCTGCATCTAACCGCACCGATGACGTTGGGCGAAGCGATCGCGCGCTATCGCACGGCTTACGCCGACGAACCGCTCGTGCAGGTGATCGAGGAAGCGCCATGGGTGAGCAGGATCGCCGGACGGCATGAAGTCGACATTGGCGGGTTCTCGCTCTCGCACGATCGCCGTCGGTTGGTGGTGGTCGCGACCGAGGACAACCTGCTCAAGGGCGCGGCGACTCAGGCCGTGCAGAATCTGAATCTGGCGTTCGGGTTCGACGAGACGATGGGGATTCCCGGGCATTGAGCGGTATCGTGGAGGCGGCCTAGGCCGCGCCAGGTGCCGAACGCAAACGGTCGCGGCCGATGCCGCTTCCACAGTCTGTTGGCGGAGATACGATGAGCGATCTGCTTTGGCAAAAACCCGGCGTGAAGGTCGACGCGCGCATCCAGCGTTTCCTCGCCGGCGAGGACGTGATCCTTGATCGCGAATTCTTCCTGTTCGATATCGAGGCCAGCCGCGCGCACGCCGAGGGGCTGGCGCGCATCGGCATCCTCAGCGATATCGAGACGCAGGCCATCGGCTGCGCGTTGACCGACCTGGCCGAAGATTTCCGCAACGGCGATTTCGTTCTCGACGAGCGCTACGAGGATGGCCATTCGGCGATCGAAGCGCGGCTGACCGATCGGCTCGGCGATATCGGCCGCAAGATCCACACCGGCCGCAGCCGTAACGATCAGATTCTCGTCGCGACACGACTGTGGCTGAAGGATCGGCTCGTACGGTTGCGCGATCTCTGCGCGGAATGCGCTGAAGTCGCGATCGCGCGCGCGCAGGTCGAGGCGGACGTGCCGCTGCCCGGTTACACCCATCTGCAGCGCGCGGTGGTCTCGTCGCTGGGCATGTGGTGGGCGGCGTGGGCCGAAGCCTTCATCGACGATGCGCAGCGCGCGCGCGATACGCTGCGCTGGGTCGACGCCAATCCGCTCGGCAGCGCCGCGGGTTACGGCGTGAATCTGGCGCTGGACCGCGATCATGTCACCGCTGCGCTCGGTTTCGGCCGGATGCAGGTGTCTGCCGCTTACGCGCAACTCTCGCGCGGCAAATTCGAGCTGGCCGCGGTCGAGGCGCTGGCTTCGGCGCTGCTCGATCTGCGCCGCCTGGCCTGGGATCTCAGTCTGTTCACCAGCGCGGAATTCGGTTTCGTCGCGTTGCCGGCGCAATACACCACCGGCAGTTCGCTGATGCCCAACAAACGCAACCCCGACGCGATCGAACTGATGCGCGCCAGCTACGCCAGCGTCGCCGCCGCGCGCACCGAGATCGAGCAACTTCTGTCGCTGCCGTCCGGATATCACCGCGATCTGCAGTTCGGCAAGGGCGCCATCGTCCATGCCTTCGGTCGTGGACTCGGCGCATTGGAATTGCTGCCCGATCTCATGCGCAATCTCGCCTGGAAGCCCGAAGCGATGCGCGCGGCGCTCGATCCGTCGATGTACGCCACCGATCTGGCGATCAATCTCTCCCGCGATGGCCTGCCCTTCCGCGAAGCGTATCGGCAGGCGGCCGATCCGGCGCGATGGGCCGACAGCGATCCCGATGCCAGCCTGCGCGCGCGCATCTCGCCCGGTGCGGCGGCCGAGTTGCGCCTGGACGCTCTGCGTGCGCGATGGCGCGAACTCTGAGTCGGTGACGATGATGCACGCCCCATTCGAAGAACAGGCGCTTCCTCCATGGCGGCGCGCCGTGCTCAAAGTCGGCAGCAGTCTGCTCGCCGGTGACGGCGGCCTCTCGCCGCGCAACGCGGTGCATCTGTCGGCGTTCGTGCATGCGGCGCATCGCCAGGGCCGGGAAGTGGTGATCGTCTCGTCCGGCGCGGTCGCCGCAGGCAGAGGCCTGTTGCGCGGCTCGGCGATGTCCGGCGCGGCGATGGCCGAACGACAGGCATTGGCCGCACTCGGGCAGGCCAGGCTGATGACGTTCTGGCAGGGGTTGTTCGCGCAGCCGGTGGCGCAGGTGCTGCTCACTCACGACGATGTGCGCAACCGCCGCCGCTATCTCAACGCGCGCGCGACCCTGCGCGAGCTGTTGCGCTGCGGAGCGCTGCCGGTCGTCAACGAAAACGACACCGTTTCGGTCGACGAACTCAAACTCGGCGACAACGACACCCTGGCCGCCACCGTCGCCGCGTTGATCGACGCCGACCTGCTGTGTATCGCCACCGACATCGACGGCCTCTACGACCGCGACCCGCGCACCCACGCCGACGCGCGTCCGCTGCACACCGTCGCCGATCCGGGCGAAGAGATCATGACCATGGCCGGCGGTGCCGGCAGCACGGTCGGCACCGGCGGGATGCGCACGAAGGTGTTGGCCGCACAGCGCGCGGGCGCTGCGGGCATCGACACCGTCGTGTTCAACGGCACGCGTGCGGCGGTGGCGCAGATGCTGGGCGAAGACCGGCTGATCGGCACGCGTTTCGTCGCCGCGCGCAGCCGCATCGCCGCGCGCAAACACTGGTTGCGCCATGCGCCGGTCGAAACCGGCGCGGCGATCCTGGCCGATGCCGGCGCGGTCGCTGCCTTGATCGACAAGGGCGCATCGTTGCTGCCGATCGGCGTGGTCGACGCGCGCGGCGAGTTCCGCCGCGGCGATCTGGTCGAAATCGCATGCGCCGACTCGACGACGCCGGTCGCGCGCGGCGTGACCCAGTATTCCGCATCCGACATCCGACGCATCGCCGGCCGTCGTTCGCAGCAGATCGCGGATACGCTCGGTTACAGCTATGGCGATGTCCTCGTGCATCGCGACGATCTGTCGCTGCTCGCCGAACCATCCCACGAGGTGAACGATGTCTGAGCCGTCGATCCGGTCGCAGGCTTTGACCTGCCGCGACGCCGCGCAGGCAGTCGCCGCGCTCGCCACCGAGCACAAGAACGCCTTGTTGCGCGCGATGGCCGATGCGATCGACGCCTCCGCCGCCGCCATCCTCGCTGCCAACGCCGAGGATCTTCGCGTTGCGAAGGGCAAAGGCATCGCGCGGGCGATGCTCGATCGGCTTGCGCTCGATCCGCAGCGTCTGGCCGGCATCGCCGATGCGGTGCGCGAGGTCGCGAGCCTGCCCGATCCTGTGGGCAGCATCACGCGCAGCGAAACACGGCCGAACGGAATCGCCGTCGAGCGCGTGCGTGTCCCTTTGGGGGTGGTGGCGATGATCTACGAGGCGCGCCCCAACGTCACCGCCGACGCCGCAGCACTGTGCCTCAAGGCCGGCAAC
>SSEV01000156.1 GCA_008015095.1 Lysobacteraceae bacterium
GTACGTGGGTTTCCACGCCGAGCCGACCATCGAGGGCACCTCGGTCGCGACCACCCGTGCGGTGGTGAATGCATCGCTGCTGGTGCTGATGTTCAACTTCGTCCTGTCCGCATTCCTGTTCCGGTGATCGCGATGACCGCCCTGCTTTCCACCGATCCGCGTTCCAAAGACACGTTTTCCAAAGAGGTTTCTCCATGAGTGCACGCGGTCCCCGCCTCGAATTCGCCGTCGGCGCCTTCCTGCTGCTGGCCCTGGCCTCGCTGCTGGTGCTGGCCATCGCTTCGACCAACGGCAAGTTCGGTTTCGGCGAAGACACTTACGAACTGCAGGCCCGCTTCACCAATCTCGGCCAGTTGCGGCCGATGGCGCCGGTCAAGATCGGCGGCGTCCCGGTGGGCAAGGTCGAACGCATCGAACTGGACCCCAAGCGTCTCGATGCGGTGGTCACGGTCTCGATCGACAGCCGTTACCAGGATCTGTCGATCGACACTTCGGCCAGCATTCTCACCGGCGGTCTGCTCGGCGAAAGCTATATCGGCCTGCAACCCGGCGGCGATCCGGAAGTGCTGAAACCGGGCAGCGAAATCGCTTTCACCACGCCGGCGGTCGATCTGATCCAGATGGCCGGCAAATACATTTTCGGCGGAACCAACTCCGACGCCGACGCCTCTAATTCCTCTCCCGAACAAGCCCCCGCCCCATGACGATCAAGACCACCGCCCACGCCCTGGCGATCGCCTCCGTTCTGCTGTCCGCACACGCGGCCCTCGCTCAACAGCCCGCGGCCGCACGCACCGCGCCGGCCTCGGCGATGATGCAGGGCAGCCCCAGCCAACTTGTGCTCAACAACAGTCAACGTGTTCTCAGCACGCTGGAAAAACGCCGCGCCGAATTCAGCAAGAACCGTGCTGTGCTGCGCGAATACATCAGCACCGAATTCAATGCGATGTTCGACCGCGATTACGCCGCACGCCTGGTGCTTGGCCGGCACAGCCGCGGCGCATCCGACGCGGACGTCAAACTCTTCGCCGACGCCCTGGCCGACAATCTGATGCAGCGCTACGGGTCGTCGCTGCTGGATTTCAACACGCAGCTACGGGTGCGCGTGAAGTCCGAAACCGTGCTCTCGCAGGGACGTGGCGTGAAAGTCTCCAGCGAATTCCTGCGCCAGGGCGGCGAACCGATCCCGGTCGATTACTTCATGCGCAAAACCGGCACGCAATGGAAGGTCTTCGACGTGATGGTCGAGGGCGTGTCCTACGTGCAAACCTTCCGCAACCAGTTCGATGCGGAGTTGCAGCGCAAGACGATCAAGCAGGTCGCCACCGAACTGCGCAACGGCCAGTTGCGCCCCAGCGCCAGGCAATGAACGCGG
The DNA here is from genome assembly GCA_008015095.1 of Lysobacteraceae bacterium. GTDB lineage: Bacteria > Pseudomonadota > Gammaproteobacteria > Xanthomonadales > Xanthomonadaceae > Lysobacter_I. The sequence goes on from SSEV01000156.1 coordinate 1,376, forward strand.
CCACCGTCAGCCTGCGCCGCGACGGCAAGGTGCTGCGTGTCGAGGGCGCATTGCTGCGCGGCGAAGTGCCTCGTCTGTGGCGCGCGTTGCCCGCCGCGACGGATGGCGCGCGCAGGATCGATCTCGGTGGCCTCGATCGGATCGACAGCGCCGGACTGGCGATGCTCTCGCTGATCGCCGCAACCCATCCGCAGATGACGATCGTAGGACAGCCCGAAGGATTGGCCGAATTGCGTGCGGCTTACCGCCTCAACGAGAGCCTGGGGTTTTCGCCATGACCGATCGAGCAGGCGGTCGCAGTCACGAGTGCAATCTGTAAAATCCACGTATGCCGTCGATCACTTCCCCCGTCCGCTTACTCGTCGCGCTCGTCGTCCTGATGTCGGTCGGAGGCTGCGCGCATCGGAACATCCATCAAGCGCCTTTGGACGAGGCGGATACGCCAATCGTCTCCGCCACTAAAGCAGAAACCGCGCCGGACCCTGCCCCTGCGATCAGTGTCGATGCCGATACCGCGCACGTCTCGCCGCAGTCCATCGCAGAACCGACGACCACTACGGCGCCCGCCGATGATCTCGCTGTTGATAATTCCGCCGTCGACGATTCCACCGGCGCGACAAACGCACAGAGCGAGGCGACGACCGGGGACGACACCTTCGCCGCGCACAACGGCGCCAGCACCGAAGAACCGGACACCTACAACCCTGTTGCTGACGCCAATCTCCCCGCGCCCGCCGCGATGCCCGCGAGCTTCGATCCATGGGAAAAATTCAACCGGCGCGTGCATCGCTTCAACAATGCCGTCGATCGGCGTATCGCCAAACCGCTGGCCACTGCGTACACGACCGTCGTGCCGCGGCCGATGCGGCTGGGCGTGAGCAATTTTTTCAACAATCTCGGGCAACCGGTGAGCGCGCTCAACGCGCTGCTGCAAGGCAAGCCCAAACAAGCCGGGCAGTCGATGGGGCGTTTTCTGCTCAACAGCACGCTCGGAATTGGTGGCCTGTTCGACCCGGCTACCGCCGCGAAAATCCCCCTCAAGAGCGAAGACTTCGGCCAGACCCTCGGCGTGTGGGGCTGGAAGAAATCGCGCTATATCGAATTGCCCCTGTTCGGTCCGCGCACCATCCGCGACACCTTGGGGCTGTTCGGCGATGCGCCGCTGTCACCGATCCGCCCTATCGAAAAAGACAAAGTTCGTGTCCTCCTGCAGGGTCTGCAACTGGTCGACGTGCGTTCTCGCCTGCTCAGTGTGGACAGTCTGCGTGAAGGCGCGACCGACGACTACAGTCTGGTCCGCGACGCTTGGCTGCAGCGACGCGATTATCAGATCCAAGGGGATCGCAATTCCGACGAAACCCTACCGGACTACCTGCTCGACGAGGACAACCCCACTGTCCCGGTCGACGCGATGCCGGTGATTCCGGGCACTCCGTAATTTTCAGGGGTGCGCTCAGGCACGCTCGGTTTCCTCATCGTCGCCCGATTCGGATTCGCCCAGCAAACGTTGCGCTTCATCCGCCGGCAGCGACTCGACGTCGCGCAATTTCCGGGTCAACACGCGCGTACGCCGACTGGTCTCGTCGATCTTGTTGCTGGCTTCGTCGAGTTTCTTCTTGACCCCGTCGAGCGCGGCGCCGAACTTGCCGAACTCGGACTTGACCGCGCCCAGCGTACGCCACACTTCGCTGGAACGTTCCTGGATCGCCAACGTGCGGAATCCCATCTGGAAGCTGGTCATCAGCGCCAGCAACGTGGTCGGCCCGGCGACCGCGATCCGTTGTTCACGGTGTAAGGCTTCCACCAGCCCTGCGCGGCGCAGTACTTCGGCGTAAAGCCCTTCGGTCGGCAGGAACAGGATCGCGAATTCGGTGGTATGCGGCGGCGCGACGTACTTTTCGCGGATTTCACGTGCCTGCCTGCGCACTTGCCGTTCGAGCGCATCGCCCGCCGTGCGCGCGGCTTCGACATCGCCGCGCTCCTGCGCATCGAGCAGGCGTTCGTAATCCTCTCGCGGGAATTTCGCGTCGATCGGCAGCCAGACCGGCGCTTCGCCATCGCCGCCGGGAAATTTCACCGCGAACTCCACGGCATTGGGGGAACCGGGCACGGTCCTGACGTTGGCTGCGTATTGATCGGGCGCGAACACCTCTTCCAATAACGCCGCGAGCTGCATTTCGCCGAATACCCCGCGGGTCTTGACGTTGGTCAACACCCGCTGCAGACCACCGACATCGGCCGCCAACTTGTTCATATCGCCCAGCCCCTGATGGACCTGGGCCAGCATCTGCGCGACGTTGCCGAAGCTTTCGGTGAGCCGGGTTTCCAGTGTCGATTGCAACTTCTCGTCGACCGTCGCACGCATCTGCTCGAGCTTGGTCTCGTTGCCGCGCTGCATCTCTCCCAATCTCTGCTCCAAAGTCGCGCGCAATTCGCCCAGACGCAGCTCATTGCGGTCGGTCAGCTCGCGCAATTGCGCTCCCAGCGTATCGGCGAACTGGGTCTGGCGCGCGGCCAATTCCTGCCGCGCCTTGTGCGCATCGTCGTTCAACGCGGCGCGCAATTCGTCCAGGCGCTGATCGGTGCGCAGCGTCAGATCGCCGAGGCTGCGCCCGAAACCCTCGATCCGCTGCGCCTGCGTCAATTCCAGACTGTCGAGCTGCTGCCGCAGTTCGCCGCGCCCCGCGCGCTGTTCATCGCGCAGCGCATCCTCCATCCGACCGCGCATGCGTTCCAGCGCGGCATCCGGTTTGCGCAGCAGCAAGAGAATCAACAGCACGATTGCGATCACAGTCGCGATCAGCAGCAGGGCCAACAGCAGTTCGGTCTGGGACATCCGGCCAGTGTAACGGATGACTCATGCCCTCGGTCCCGTTCGTCGCGCGCCGCGGCCGACCACCGTCGATCCTCCGCGTCCGGCCTCACTCCACGGCAATCGCGCGTAACGCCTGTTTGCGAAAGATCCGTGCGCTCTGGTCGGTGAGAGCCGACTTTCGCATCAGGATGCGGTACCGACCATCAGTCCGATTCATCATCTGCCCCGATTCGCCATGCCATCCGCACCCCCGATCCGCATCGAGTCGGATCAGGGGGATATCGGAAGACAATGTTTGTGAATATCTCGCCTTCCCCGATGGTTGAAACGGCCCACTGTCAGCGATTGAAGCGCCCTGTGGGCGGTTTCGATCGTGCGCATGATTGCAATCATGCTCCATCCGTCTCAGCGTAGTCGTAGCGGATCAGATGCGTGATCTTCCAACTGCCGCCTACGCGGCGCCAGAGTGCGACGAAGCGGGTTTCGACGCCTCGGCATGGTTGCGCATCCAGAGCGCAGAACGTTTGCGTTCCGACCTGAATCGCGCCGTCGGTCGAGCCGGCCAACCCGGGCACGGCATAGATGTTCTGTGCGGATTTGGCGGCTTCCCGGCGCTGCCTGCATCCTTCGCGTCGCAACGTATCGACGTGTACCGATATTCCGCGCGCCATGCCGCGTCCGGCGAAGACAAGCTGAGCGTCGCGCGCGAACAAGCTGCGAAAGCGTTGTTTGCGGCACCCGGCATAAGCTTCGCTCAGGCGTGCGTCCATGGCGAGGATGTCCCGACGCAAGGCATCGTCGGAGCCGCTTCCGGGTTCCGTCGCGCACACCGTTGTCGGGATATGCATGCAAACGAGAAGATTGATGAACGGGATGAAAAGGTATTTGAAAGAGTTCGGTCGCATGGCGTTTTCCGGATATCGTGCGGTGGATTAGCGGGCGACACCGTTCCGGCCGTCGTGATTGGCGGTCGGAAGATGTCGGTGAAGGGTTACGTCCCGCCAGGAGGCCTCTGAACCTCTCAAAGGTTCCGCACACCATGGAGGATGATCTCGCGGATCAAGCGCGCAATCGCTTGATTCCGCGGGAGCGGACGCAGGCTTGGCCTGCGTCTGCGACGTCTGAATCACACCGGGATAATGTTACCCAGGCCTTCCCTCGTGGGGTGTTGAAGCATGCGCTTTGTCTGCGCTTGACGGCTTTCTCCGTACAGCATGGCGCTTCATGGCGACGACGCTGATACGGACATCGCGTCGCGTCTTCTCCTGCCAGCGCATTCAAACCTCCAGCCCCGGGACAGGCTCGCCCGCCGCGGACACGCGAATCATCGATGGGTTGTTTCGCAGGACGGCCGTCCATAGCCGCCGGCGCAGACTGTTTTGCAACTGGCCGCTTTTACAACCGCCCGTCAGCCGCCACGTTGGACGATGCGGTAGTAGAGCATCTGTCCAATGCCGCAAAATATTGCCAGCAGGGAGATGCTTCCGGCGGTCGGACTGGTCCAATCCAATGCTTCCAACAGCGCAAACGCCAACCCGGCAGAGACCAGGAAGATTCCTAGTCGCAATGTCGCCAGACGCCGCTCGCGCGCTTCGTGACGCAACTGCTCCGCCAGTAACGCTTCGGAAACACCCTCTTTCAAGGTGCGATAACGGCCGATGGCATCAAGCACCGCTTTGAATGCATAGGTAATGCATAGAAACAGGGCGACGGGGACGGTGGTCTGTTTGGCGATCAAAAGGTCCATGGCGGTCTCGGGATATGGCGTGAACGAATCTCGGAAGTTCCGCCGCAGGTTGCGACGGCGGCGTAAGCAATGATGTTGCGCTTGCCGAGAATGGACACACTCACGCACGGCACGGTTGCACCTATCGAATGCGCGGTTTCGTATGCAACCATTCCCTCGTTCCGCGTATCCATACGTCGGATGACTTCCCCGGAAACCGCCATGACCGATCGCGCCCTCGTCGCCGCGGTGCTCGCCGCGGAACCGGGCGCTTTCGAGCGCCTGGTGCGCGAGCATCAGGCGTTGTGCTGGCACATCGTGCTGCGCCTAGTCCGCGATCCTGAGGATGCGCGCGATCTCTGCCAGGAGACGTTTCTGCGCGTCCATCGCCATCTTGATCAGTACCGTTTTGACAGTGCCTTGAAGACCTGGATCGGCCGCGTCGCTTACAGCGTCGCGTTGCGCCATCTCGAACGCAAGGGAATCCCGCTCGCTGAGACCGCACTAAGCGACGACGAGCCTCTGGCGGTCGTCGCTTCCGACGAAGACGTGCAGGCCCTCGCGAGTCAGGGTCAAATCGCTGCGATCCTCCGTGCGCACATCGCCCGCTTACCGCCGATCCAATCTTTACTGCTCACGCTTTATCATTTCGACGAGCTGACGATCCCGGAAATTTCAGCGGCTACCGGACTGCCTTCCGGAACGATCAAAAGCCACCTCTCGCGAGCGCGCGCACGATTGCGCGATACGCTTGCGCTTACCTTGGGAGAACGCCCATGAGCCACCGCGGCACGCACACTTCGGCGGATACGGACAGCGACGTCGATGCCCTCTGGACGCGGCAGGAGCGGCTGCGCAATGCCGTGTTGGACGGCCAACCCTCGCCCGTAGTCGACCAGGCGTTGTATCTTGCGCTCGCCCAAATGCGCCCACCGCCGCCGCCCGAGGATTTAGCGGCATCCATCTTGGTGATCGCGACGCGCTCGGCCGAAGCGCGTCGGCGCGTGGCGCGCTTCCGTCGAACAGCGATCCGCTTGTTCGCCTTGCTGTATCTTCCGGCGGTCACCGCGGTATCCCTGCTGTTCGCGGCGGATATTCCGGAGATCTGGTACCGCACGGACCCCGCTCAACGCGTTTTACTGCAGTGGATGGCCGTGATCGGATTTCTGGCGGCGACCTCCGCACTGGGCTCACGCGCATTTCATCGCGATTCGGTTTGAATTTGCATGGGAGGCGGATCGGAGGGAGGCGTCTCTTCAAGATCCTCTCCGACCTGTTCTCGATCGAATAGGAAGGCTTATCTCGCCAATAACAACGCTTCGGCACAACGTCGCAATCCATTTGTGTCGTTCATCGCGCTTCCAGTCCATATTGCCGGCCGCTCGAAGCGCCAAAACGGCCGCGCCCGCGATCTGTGAACGAGAGATTGAACAACGCTTACCCCGAGCGCCGCGGTTCGCAGCCCCGCGGATTACTCATACAAGCGCTTGATGGCGCTTGTTCTGGCCTCAGACAAAATCGGCCTCGATAGGCGTCACGAAACGGAAAGATGTCCGTGATCGCTGCGGCATCACATGGATATTATGACGCGCATCTCAGTTCGGGCCAGGCGTATAAAAAGCGTCATATTGTCGTGGTTTTGTCATATTCACTGCATAGGCTTTGGTACCAACCGCAAGAGGATTCGCAATGCATCACAGCGATATGCTCTTTAACGGCTTCATCGCTTTCATGGTCGTCAGCGTTCTTTGGTCTATCGGTCGCTATTACCTGCGATTACGCTACATCCGCGAATTCAAACTCCCTCGCGCCGTCATCGAAAAAGCCCGTCGCCGCCGACCCGATCTTGGCTATGCCGACTGGGTGCTGGCCGAGCGCGGGTTGCGTGATTTCTTCGCCGCCTACCTCCGATCCGGACGCAAACCGGTGTCGATGCCGTCTCAGGCGGTGGACGATCTATGGCACGAATTCATCCTCTTCACCCGCAACTATGCCCAGTTCTGCCAGAAAGCCTTCGGCACCTTCCTGCATCACACGCCTTCGGCTGCGCTATCGCGGCATTACGACACCAATGTCGGCTTGCGCCGGGTCTGGTGGCAGTGCTGCAAACTCGAAGGCATCGACCCGCGCGCACCCAAACGGCTACCGCTGCTGTTCGCGATCGACGACCGCCTCGGCTTGGCGGACGGCTACCGCTACACACTGGACTGCCGCAGCATGCGCGCGCATACGGCCGCCACGGCTACCGGCGCCAGTCTCACGATCGGCATCCAATGCGCGACCGACATGTCCGACAGCTCGTTCGACGGCACGACCGATGGTTTCGGTGATGGCGGCGGCGGCGACAGCAGCGGCGACGGTGGCGGCTGCAGCGGAGGCTGCGGGGGCGATTGATCAGCATCCGGTAAAGCGCGGCCCTCACGCCTTTTTTGCAAGATCCTCGTCGCTTAACCGGCCAACACGGCTGGTCGGTTTGATAAGACAGAAGCGCAGGCCTTAATTCCTTCAGCTTCCTGCCTCAATCCATCACTCGACAGAAGACGGCCTTGAGATACCTGCTCTCGGGTACATCGGTCAACCATGGATGGTCGGCGCCGGCGCCGGAGACTTTCAACACCTGCACGGTGCGGCCAGCGTAGAACGCGGCGCGACGCAGCATGTCGAGGAATTGTTCTTCGCTGACCAGGCCGGTGCAGGAGAAGGTGGCGAACAGACCGCCGGGAGCGACCACGCCCAGCGCCAGTTTATTCATGTCGAGGTATTTCTTCAGCGCCGGAATCACCTGCTCGCGGTCGCGGGTCATCTTCGCCGGGTCGAGGATCACCACGTCGAAACGTTCGCCGTTGTTCGCGGCGTCGCGCAGCCAGGGGAAGATGTCGGCCTGCACGAACCTTGGCCGCACGTGGTTGAGTTTGGCATTGCCTCTCGCGATCTCGATCACCGCTTCGTCGATGTCGATGCCGACCACATCGCGCGCGCCACGTACCGCGGCGTAGACCGCGAAGCCGCCGGTGTTGCAGCACAGATCGAGCACGCGCTTATTCGCGCAGTGATGCGAGAGCCATTCGCGGTTGTCGCGCTGATCGGCGAAGAAGCCGGTCTTGTGCGCGCCCGCAGGATCGGCGCGGAATTTGACGCCGTACTCGGTGATGATCGCCGGTGCGGCGGGTTCGGTGCCGCGGAAATCGAAGCTCTCCTGCTTCTGCACATGTTCGTCCGCAAAGGCATGGAAGCGGCAGCCTGGAAATTGTTCCCTCAAGGCCGCGTAGATCCATTCGCGATGGCGGAACATGCCGGCGCTGAAGTACTCGACCACCAGCAAGTCGCCGTAACGATCCACCACCAGCCCGCTCAAGCCGTCGCCCTCGCTGTGCGCCACGCGCCAAGCGTCGCTGACGGTATCGAGCGTCAGCACATCACGACGCAGACGCACCGCTTCGGCAATCCTGCCCGCAAACCAGGCGGCATCGACCTGGACATCCGGGTCGCGCTCGAGAAGGCGTAGGGCGATGCGCGAATGGCCGTTGTAGAAGCCACGGCCGATCCATACCCCGTCATTGCCGACAACCTCGACGATACTGCCGGGCTTAGGCTTTTGCGTGGGTTTCTCGACCAGTTTCTGGAAGATCCAGGGGTGCCTGGAGGTCCAGGCGTTCTTCAGACGGATGGTCGGCAACGGCGCGTTCATCTTCGCATTGTATCGGGCTTGACCTGGTCGGGCCCTTCAAAAACAATGTGCGTCGAAGGGGAGTAGCTCCCGAACGCTGCGGTCGTCAATACGAGTAAGGGCTCGCCCCATGCTCCGGCCGCACGGCAACCATCAGACCATCCGGTCTCGGTTGCGAGCGAGACCTTCGCCGCATGGCGAAGGTCTGTCTCCCCGGTCGCGCACCGCGCCCGGTCAGAACATGACGCCCAGCCCTGCGGCTGGGCGTTTTTCGTTTCGGCACCGGGAGCTGCTATGCAAACCATCGGAAGTCCTTTGTTGTGGGGCGCGTTCGCAGCGCTCGTCGTCGTCGCGCTGTTGGTCGACCTGGTACTGATGCGCCATGGCGGGCCCCACAGGGTCACCTTCAAGGAAGCGCTTTACTGGAGTATCGGCTGGGTGGGTCTGGCCCTGGTTTTCAACGTTGGCCTGTGGTGGTACGTGGCCGACAGCATGGGTCAGGCGACGGGTGATCGGGTCGCGCTGGAATTCCTGACCGGCTATCTGGTCGAGAAATCGCTGGCGGTCGACAACATTTTCGTTTTCCTGATGTTGTTCACTTATTTCGCCGTGCCGGAAGAGCAAAGACAAAAGGTGCTGGTGATCGGCGTACTCGGTGCGATCGTGCTGCGTGCGATCATGATTTTCGCGGGCGCTTGGTTGCTGGCGCAGTTCCATTGGGTGCTATACGTGTTCGGCGCGTTTCTGTTGCTGACCGGGGTGAAGATGCTGCTGGCCGCGGGCAAAGCCCCCGATCTGGAGAAGAACCCGGTCCTCAAGTGGATGCGCGGACATCTGCCGCTCACCGCGGACTACCATGGGACCGCCCTCAGCGTGCTGAAAGACGGCAAGCGTTGGTACACGCCTTTGTTCGCGGTGGTCGTGCTGATCGGCGTGACCGACCTGATTTTCGCGGTGGGTTCGATTCCCGCGATCTTCGCGATCACCTCCGATCCGTTCATCGTGCTGACTTCGAACGTGTTTGCGGTGCTTGGTCTGCGCGCAATGTTCTTCCTGCTCGCGGGCTTGGCCGATCGTTTCCACCTGCTGCCCTACGGTCTCGCTCTGGTGCTGATGTTCATCGGCGTGAAGATGCTGCTGATCGATGTCTACAAGATTCCGATCGGCTGGTCGCTGGGCGTCGTCGCCTTGACCATCGGCGCGACCGTGGCCTTGAGCTTGCTGCGTCCGGTCGCGTCGACACGCACGGGATGACCGCACGCCATGCGCCATCAGGCCCTGTCCGTTCGCATGGAATCTTCACGGATCCACGCGTGCGGAGGGGCCATCGTCTTCCTGGCGACGCGACCATGGCATCTGCGATCGTCTCGTAGCCCTTGATCGCCGCCGATCCGGCACCACTACCCTCGGATGGATCTGCACACTCCGGAAGACGTCCCCGATACTCCGGCGCAACGCGCCGCCGATCGGCGGCGTTTGTTGCGCGCGCTGAATCTCAGTCTCGGCTTCGTGGTGGTGTTGAGCGCGATCTTCGCCCTGCAGCAAGGCGTGGACTACCGTTGGCTGACCGTCGGCGCAGGAACCAGCGCGGGGCTGGTCGGATTACTCACCGCGCCTCTATTGCACGGTTCGCCGGAGCATTTGGCTGCGAACGCAGTGTCGTTGCTGCTGCTCGGCACCCTGGCTGGCGCGGTCTATCCCAAGGCGACATCGCGCGCGCTGCCGTTGCTCTGGCTGGGTTCCGGTCTGGGCGCATGGGCATTGGGCGATGCCGGCAGTTATCACCTCGGCGCAAGCGGAGTGACCCACGGTCTTATGTTCCTGATCTTCGTGCTCGGATTGCTGCGTCGCGATCGCCCTTCGATCGCCGCGGCGATGATCGCGTTCTTTCTCTACGGCGGCATGCTGCTCACCGTGCTGCCGCAAGAACCTGGTGTGTCGTGGCAATCGCATCTGGGCGGCGCCCTCGGCGGTTTGCTCGCTGCCGTGTTGCTCCGGCACAGCGATCCGATGCCGCCACGCAAGCGCTATAGCTGGGATGAAGAAGAAGATGGCAATGCGCTTGCGCGCGAACGACACGAACTCGAGATGTCCGCACCGGACGATGTGCCGGTGCTCTGGCATCGGCCGCAGACAGAGGAACACGGCAACATCCTGCCGTTCAAGCGTCGCGAAGAGCTGAACGAATCCCGCGCGCCCAACACGGACCGATCCGAAGGCACTTGACAAAATTGCCGTACTTTTTTGCTTTTTAACGAATTGTTGACGTTCAGCTTTTTGTCGTTAGCATGCCCGTGCCCGAGTCCTGGGCACTTTGATGACATCACAGGAACTCCAATCTCTATGAAACATTTGCTCGCACTTTCCCTCGGCCTCGCGCTGGCCGCCACTTCGATCAACGCCTTCGCGGCCGACAACGGTGGTTTCGTCCGCGCCGAGATCGGCAACTCCAAGATCGACGCCGGCGGCGCCGATGGCGACGACACCTCCTTCAGCCTGCGCGGCGGTTATTTCTTCAACGCCAATTTCGGTGTCGAAGGCTTCTACACCAATCTTGGCGAAGACTCCTCTGACGGCGTGTCGGCAGAAGCCAATGCCTTCGGCCTCGGCATCGTCGGCAAGAAGAACTTCAGCGAAGAAGCGCACACTGGCGGTTTCATCAGCGGCCGTCTCGGCGTCTCGCGCGCGAACACCGACATCGGCGTATCCGGCATCGGCAGCGTCGACGACACCTCGACCCAGCCCTACATCGGCATCGGCGGCGGCTACGACTTCAGCCCGAACTTCGGTCTGAGCCTCAACATCGATTACATGAAGGCCGACGCTTTCGGAACCGATCTGAAGTTCACCACGACCAGCCTGGGCCTGGAATACCGCTTCTGATGCAAGATCGGTGGTTCAGTCGGTCGTTCAATCCGTGAACCAAGCGGGCGCTTAGGCGCCAGCAGCCGACGCGACGGCCGCCTTCAGGCGGCCGTCGTCGTTTCGGCAATATCTCGTGCATGGCCCTGGCGACCTTATCGCCGTTGTCGCGAGCCGCATCACGAACCCGTCACGCTCCCGGCCGACGCGCGCGCATCATCGTTGCCGATGATCCCTGGGCCCAGCTGTCGGTTGTGCACGCGCGTGAACAGCAGCAGCGCCAAGGCCGCGCCGCACAGGCACAGGAACATGTCCCACTGGGTGTCCCAGACATCGCCCTGGGTAGCGAGGAAGGCATCGGCATCGGCGCCGTAAATCAACGCTGCCCACCATTCGATCAATTCGAAAAACGCGCTGAAGCTCAGGCATGCGGCTAATACCAGATAAGTCAACCAGCCTCCGCGCCGCAACGGTGTGAGCCGCAGCAACAGTTCGCGCGCGAGAATCGCCGGTTCGAACCCCTGCATCAGATGGCCGACCCGGTCCCACGGATTGCGTGCGAAGCCGAAAGTGTCGCGTAACCAGAACCCGAGCGGGGTTTCGGCATAGGTGTGCGCACCGCCATGGATGAGCACCAGCGAATGCGCCGCGAGCAGCCAGACGAGCAGGCGCGTCAAGGGAAATCTCGGCCAATTCAACACGACCAGCGGCAAGGCGATGATCACCCAGACCACTTCCAACAGCCAGGTCAGACGATCTTTAGGGGCGATCCCCGAGACGACCAATGCGATCAACACCAAGGCGACCAAGGCCATCCGCTCGATCGGCGCAGGCGGTTTTGCGATCACGTGGTCGTGCATGAAACCTCTCCTTCGATCCGGTGCGCATGATCATATGCCTGCAGCAGGCGATTCTTCGAACCCTCGCCTCAGGGCCTGCGCCGTTGGCCGACGCCGCGGCGATCGGGCATCCTGTGCACTCTCCTTTCCCGCGCCCACCATGACCGATTCCACGAACCCGGACCACCATCCCTACGCCCCGCCGCAGGCGCCGATCGCCGAGCAACGCGCCACGCAACCTACGCCCGAGTTCTACGTGGTCTCGACCGGGAAATTCCTGCTGCTGTTCACGGCCACACTGGGTCTGTATGCGGTTTATTGGTTCTATCGGCACTGGCAGGCCTACAAGTTCCATCATGCGGCGCCGATCTGGCCTATTCCGCGCGCGCTTTTTTCGATTTTCTTCACGCATAGCCTGACCGGTCGGATCGAGACGTCGCTGCAGGCGTCGGGACGCTCGGTCTCGTCGCTGAGCGGGATGGCCAGCCTGTACGTGGTGTTCGAGATCGTCTCGCGCATCAGTTCGCGACTGGCCAATCGCTCGATCGGTTGGCCCTATACCGATATCGTGTCGCTACTGTCGATCATACCGATCGGCATTGCGCTGCTGTGGATGCAAAATGCCGCGAATCGCGCTTGCGCCGACGAAAAAGGGCTGAGCAATCGGACCCTGACCGTCGCCAACTATCTGTGGATCGGCCTGGGTCTGCTGTTGTGGGCGCTAGCGCTGTTCTCGCTTACGCTTTCGCCCGAAGACATGGCCTCCTTCTAGCCTTTGTGCGATGTCCTTATGAGCCTGATATGACATCCGATCGCCGAATCCTGTTGCTGGTATTGATCAGCTGCGTCCTAGCCTGCCATCGCGAACCCGCACCGGCCGCAGTCGCGCAAACAGCGGCATCCGAGCAACCGTCGCCGGCCGACCCCGCCGAAGCGCGGATCGCCGCCGATGTCGCCCAGCTTGCTTCCGACGCGTTCGAAGGCCGCGAAACCGGCACCCGAGGCTACGATCTGGCTGCCGAGTACGTGGCGCAACGCTTCAAAGCGCTGGGCTTGGAGCCCGCAGGCGAAGACGGCGGTTTTTTCCAGACCGTCCCGCTGCTTAAAGCCGTACGGCAGGAAGCCGGGGCCGTGCTCGTGGTCGAACGCAATGGGCGCAGGATCGAACTGCGCTTTCGCGATCAATTCCTGCCCACGCTGAATTACAACGCGCCCGTGCACGCCCTGAAGGCGGAGGCCGTGTTCGTCGGCCAGGGCGTGCACGCGCCGGAGCTCGGCCATGACGATTTCGCCGGTCTCGACGTGACAGGCAGGATCGTGGTGCTGTTCTCCGGCGCGCCGACGCGTTTCGACCACGATCAACGCGCGTTCTACAGTTCTTCCCGCGAAAAACTACGCAGCTTGAGCGAGCGCGGAGCGATCGGCGCGGTGTTCGTCAACCGTCCCGAGGACGAGGCCGAAACGCCCTGGGCACGGAGCGCCGAAAACTGGCAGCGCGCGGGCATGCGTCTGCGCGGCGCCGATGGCAAGGCCATCGACAGCTTCCCGCAGTTGCGCGCGATGGCGACGGTAAGCGCCGCGGCCGCCGATCTGATCTTCGCCGACGCGCCGCAATCGGCAGCGGCGTTGTTCCAGGCCACGAACGCCGGCACGCTGAAGGGCTTCGCATTGCCGGGCACCCTGTCCCTCGCTGGTCGCACCCGGGTCGAACTGCTGTCATCGCGCAATGTGGTGGCTCGTCTGCCAGGTGACGACCCCTCGCTCGCCGCAGAACATGTGGTCTACACCGCGCACCTGGATCATCTGGGCATCGGCGCGCCCGTACCCGATAGCGAAGACGCCGATGCGGCCAAAGACGCGATTTACAACGGTGCGTTGGACAATGCTCTGGGCGTTTCGATCATGCTCGAATCGGCACGTATGCTGCAGCAAGCGAAACCCGCGCCCAGGCGTTCGATGCTGTTCGTGGCCGTCACTGCGGAAGAAAAAGGCCTGCTCGGCGCGGAGTGGTTCGCCCGCCAACCAACCGTGGCCGCCGATGGTCTGGTCGCGAACATCAATCTCGACATGCCCGTGCTGCTGGCGCCGAGCACCGATGTGGTGCCGATCGGTGTCGAACATTCAAGCCTGAAGGCTCCGCTGGAAACCGCCGCGTCCGAGCTCGGCGTCACGCTCTCGCCTGATCCTTTTCCGGAGGACGTGGTCTTCGTGCGCAGCGATCAATATCCGTTCATCCGCGCGGGCGTTCCTGCGGTGTACCTGATCGGGGGCATGATCTCTGCCGATGACAAACGTCACCCGAAGCTCGCGATGCGCAAGTTCATGCGGGAGCACTATCACCAGCCCAGCGACGAAGCGAGCCTGCCGATCGCCTACGGCGATGCGGTGCGTCTGGCCAGGCTCAATGCGCGCATCGGGCAACTGGTCGGTGACGCCGCGCAGCGACCGGCGTGGAATCCTGGCGATTTCTTCGGCGATCGATTCGCTAAACCGAAGTGAACGCATGACGATGGCGACGCCCATGTGTTGGGGATGTCTCGCGCTCTTTGCGCTTGTGTCGAGCGTCGCGCACACAAGCCATGCCGCGCCGCCAGCAAACCCCGAAGCCGTGGCTTCTGCGCAAGCAGAACTGCGCAGATTGGTCTGGTCGGGGTTCGAAACCACGGACGAGATCGTCGAGCATATCGAATGGACTTGGGGCTGGGACGAACCGCTGGATACGGCATGGTTGCGCGACGAACTGAAGGCGGAGTTCGAGAAAAAGCGCCGCGATGAAACCAGCTGGCCGACGACGACCGACAATGATCGTCTGGAGCGCGCATTCGCGGCGCTGGAAGCCCACGGCATCATCGCGCTGCACAATGCCGGGTATACGCAACAGGACGGCATGAGCGACGTCTCCGAACGCTCGCACGGCGCCCGCATACGCGATGCGCGCAAGTCGCAAATCATCACCGGCTGGTGCTTCTACACCGGCCAGGACATCAAGACCGCGCTGGATTCGCATGGTCTGTGGATCGCTTTCGGCGACTTTGATGGGGATCGCGACCGTGCGCTGTCCGTGGCGCGAACGATCAAGAGGGTTCTGGAACACGAAGGCTTGCGGGTCGAGTGGAACGGCGAACCGGGACAGCGCCTGAGAATCTCGCCGTTTGATTGGCGCAAGCGCGGTGCGCGATAGCCCTCAAATCCATGCCGCATGGCGCGCACAGCATCTTTCGGGAAGGTTTGAGCAACGCTTGTCTGGCGTTATCCAGAGGCCGTTTGGAAATTGCGATCACGACGCATGATTTTGCGACGACGGGTTTTCTGCCGCCGGATTAAGGACACATGGCCTCTGCGTTTCGTTCACGGTTTCCTGCGTCTGTCGACGATGCGAAGACGCTTCAGCGCCCCAGCGGCAAGCCCCGAAAGGCTTTCACGGTCCGTAGTACGAAGCTTGAATTGACGTCGGCCACGCCGGCTCCCTGCGGCGGCGTATTCAACAGATGGTCGAGCAGAAAGCGGGAGAAGTGTTCGAGATCGCCCACCACCACATGCAACAGATAGTCCATGTCGCCGGTCAACGCATGACAGGCCACCACTTCCTCCCAGCGATCGACACGTTCGGCGAAAGCGGCTACCGCTTCGGCGTCGTGACGGGCCAGTTGCACACGCACGAACGCCTGCAAACCCAGACCGATCCGTTCCGGATCGACCACCGCACGGTATCCCGCGATAACCCCGTCGCGTTCCAGGCGTTGTACCCGGCGCAGACACGCCGACGGTGAGAGGTGCACCCGCTCCGCCAGTTCGGCATTGGTCTGGCGGCCATCGCGCTGCAGTTCCGCCAACAGCAGCAGATCGGTGCGGTCCAGGTCTGTGTTTTGCATTTTATTGCTCTTATCTGTTAATAAATGAAGTTTTATTGCAAATTGTTCGCATATTTTCGCAATGATGCAAGCATATTGCAGCCTGCGACGACTAAAGTGACCGGACGCCCGCCAGCACGCCAGGAAGCCGCCATGAACGCCGCCCCGCAACGCGTCGAACACCAGATGACCGACAAGGGCTTCGTGCCCATCTACACGACCGCCGTGGTCGAACAGCCCTGGAACGACTATTCCGCGACCGACCATGAGGTCTGGGCGACCTTGTTCGAACGTCAGCAGGCCTTGCTGGTCGGTCGCGCAAGCGAAGAATTCCTGCGCAATCAGCGCGCGATGGGGATGTCGGAGCGCCAAATCCCCAAATTCGAGGATCTCAACCGCACGCTTCGGGCCACTACCGGGTGGGAGGTCATCGGCGTGGAAGGTCTGCTGCCCGAGCTGACCTTCTTCGACCATCTCGCCAATCGCCGTTTCCCGGTGACCTGGTGGATCCGCAAGCCCGAGCAGCTCGACTACTTGGCCGAGCCGGACCTGTTCCATGATCTGTTCGGCCATGTGCCGCTGTTGATGAATCCGATCTTCGCCGACTACATGGCCGCTTACGGCCGCGGCGGCGTCAAAGCTCACGGCATCGGCCCCGAAGCCCTGGTGCAGCTCAC
Source organism: Lysobacteraceae bacterium (assembly GCA_008015095.1). Lineage (GTDB taxonomy): Bacteria > Pseudomonadota > Gammaproteobacteria > Xanthomonadales > Xanthomonadaceae > Lysobacter_I. Next base: position 17,813 of record SSEV01000156.1, read on the forward strand.
TCGCCTGTATTGGTACACCGTCGAATTCGGTCTGATCCGCGATCCAGACGGATTGCGCATCTACGGCGCCGGCATTCTCAGCTCCAAGGGCGAAAGCATCTATTGTCTCGACAGCGCGGCGCCGAACCGGATCGGCTTCGACCTGGAGCGGATCATGCGCACGCGCTATCGCATCGACACCTATCAGAAGACTTACTTCGTGATCGACAGCTTCGAAGATCTGATGCGCGCAACTGAGCCGGACTTTACCCCAATCTATGCCCGACTCGGAGAGCAGGACACCATTCCTGCCGGCGATATTCTCGCCACCGATCGCGTCTACCATCGAGGCACCGGCGAAGGCTGGTCGCAGGAGGCGGACTACTGAGAGCGGATTGGTGAGCGCGGATTACTGAGATCTGCGAACGTCGGCGCCATGATTGCCGTGAAGCCCGCAGATGCGGGCTTCGTGGCACATAGGCAAAGCAAAGACTGCGGCCCGGATGAAGGCGAGGCCGCAAGTGATGATTTGCGTTTACGCACGAGATGCGCGTCGCGCTCAGTTTCGGGGCTGACGAAACGTTTTCCATTCCGAAGCCGTAGTGAGACACGCTACGTAAAAAGGCGCGCCCCCTGCCATCAGTCATCCCCTTTTCGCGAAGCGGTTTGATGACGATCAATTCGTTATGCGCGACAGGTGCAAGATTAAGCATCCCCCACGACGGAGGCCGTCCATGCCCCCCCTGGCACGCCACAAGTTCGCATGGCCCGTACGCGCCATTCATTGGCTCGCTGCCGGACTGATTCTGCTGGCTTATCTGACCAGCGAGCTGATGGAAGAGATCGAAGAAGGCGAGTATGTCGGCATCAACTGGCATGTTTTCGCCGGCCTTTTGCTGCTGGCCTTGTTCTTGCCGCGGGTTCTGGCGAAGTTGTTCACAAAGGCGCCGCCGATCACTCCGCCGCCGCCGCGCGCGACCGTGTTGCCGGCCAAGTTGGTCACCCTCGCGCTGTTGTTGTTCGTTCTAGTGCAGCCGGTGTTGGGCGTCTTGCTGGTGTGGTCCGACGGCCACGCCCTGGCGGTTCCATTGACGGACTGGTCGCTGCCGCCATTGTTGGTGCTGGGAGAAGGAGGCGAAGACTTTCTCGAGGACGCCCACGAAACCCTCGGCAATGCTTTCTATGCGGTGATCGCACTGCACGCGCTCGCAGCGTTGTGGCATCACCTCTTCAAGCGCGACGATACGTTGCGACGGATGCTCTGAACACCCGCATCGCGGAAACGCCGATCGCGGGATGCTTACGCCAAATCGGGATCGCAACTTCCGGCCGAATCCGCGCCATGATCCACATCTCGTCGAATCGCCGCGGGCGCCGCGCTCCGCTTCAGTGCCTCGCGTTTGCGGTGCATCACTTGTCGGTGCTCGGTCTTCCAATCGATCAGGAAGCGCCCGCCAGCCACCGCACCAAGCGGTCGATCTTGCCGCGATAGGGCGGTTTGATCAGATCGGTCGCGGTCCAGCGCGCCTGCCACAGCACGGGCATAGCTTTGGTCATCGCGTCGAACCCGGCACGGCCATGGTACTGGCCCATGCCGCTGGGGCCGATGCCGCCAAACGGCAGGTTGCTGGCGGCGAAGTGGAACAAGGTGTCGTTGACGGTCACGCCACCGGCAAGAATGCGCGCGAGAATGCTGTCCACCGTGGCGCGGTCATAACTGAAGGGATAGAGCGCCAAAGGCCGATCCCGGCTTTCCACTTCGGTGAGGGCCGCATCGAGCGAGGCATAGCCGCGGATCGGGAGAATCGGGCCGAAGATTTCCTCCTGCATCACCTTGGCGTCGTCGCCTGCTTCGAGCACGAGCGTGGGGGGAATCAGGCGTTCGGCGTCGGCGCGCGCAGCGTCCACCTGCGCCAGTTCGATCACCTGCAACCCACGGCTGCGCGCATCGTCGAGATACCCGCGCAGACGCCGGTACTGGCCTTCGTTGATCACGCGGGTGTAATGGTCGGCCTCGCGCATGTCGTCGCCATAGCGCGCGCGCACCTGCGCACGCAGCGCTTCGACCAACGCATCGCGACGCGCGGCATCGATCAAGACGTAATCCGGCGCGATGCAGGTCTGCCCGCCGTTGAACCATTTGCCGCCGGCCAGACGCGCGGCGGCCTGCTCGATCGGGTAATCGGCGGCCACGATCGCGGGGGATTTGCCGCCAAGTTCGAGCGTGAGCGGGGTGAGATTGGGCGCCGCCGCCGCCATGACCTTGCGTCCCACGGCCGTGGAGCCGGTAAAGACCAGATGATCGAACGGCAGCGCCGCGAACGCTGCGCCGAGCGCGGCATCGCCCAGCGCCACCGCGACGCGATCCTCGGGAAACACGTCCGCCAGCAGATCGCGCAACCACGCGCTGGTGCGCGGCGTGTGCTCGGAAGGCTTGAGAAAGACATGATTGCCCGCCGCAATCGCGGTTGCGAGCGGAATCAGCGCGAGATTCACCGGATAGTTCCACGGCGACATCACCCCGACCACGCCCACCGCTTCACGCCGTACCTGCGCCCGGGCCGGCCACAAGCGCCAACCCACGGCCGCGCGCCTGGGTCGCATCCAGCCGCGCAGGTGCTTACGCAGATGGTCGATTTCGTTGAGCACGGTCATGCCGTCGGAGAGCAGGGTTTCGTGCTCCGAACGGTGACCGAAATCGGCGCGGATCGCCGCCTCCATCTCGGCCATGCGTGATTTGAACGCAGCGCGCAACCGGGTCAGATCGTCGATGCGCTGCGCATAGCCGGGCTTACGGGTCCGCCAAGCGGCGCGCAAGCGCGCCACGATCTCGGCTAGATCGGCCGCATCGGTCTGTTGACCGCTGCCGCCGGTTCGATCCTGTCCGTCCGACACGCAAGCGCTCCCGGCTGTGGAGGATGTCGCGCCTGCGATCGCGGCGTTGGCGGCGGTGACGGCGGCGGTCGCGGCAGTGACGGAAGTATTCATACCGGCAGTGTAGCCCAAGCGCCGGAGCGCGCCGGTGTGCGTGCAAACGCTAATGCCATGGCCGGGCTGCGCTCGTGATTAAATGCGCGTATGGATCATGCATTCCCTTCGATTCGCCCCTATCTCGGACGTATGCCCGGCCTCGGCCGATCGGTATACGTCGATCCCATGGCCAGCGTGATCGGCGACGTGGAATTGGGTGAGGACTGTTCGGTCTGGCCGTTCACCGTGATCCGCGGCGACGTCAATTTCATCCGCATCGGCGCACGCACCAATATTCAGGACGGGACGGTGGTGCATGTCAGCCACGATGGACCGCACGCCAAGCTCGGCGGGTTCGCCACCCGCATCGGCAGCGACGTCACCATCGGCCACAAGGCGATCATCCACGCCTGCACCATCGAAGACGCGGCGCTGATCGGAATGGGCGCGATCATCCTCGATGGCGCGGTGGTGAAGAAACACGCCCTGGTCGGCGCAGGCGCTCTGGTGCCGCCGGGTAAGACCATCGGCGAGGGCGAGATGTGGCTGGGCAGCCCCGCCAGGTTCTCGCGCAGGCTGTCGGAAGCGGAAATCGAGGCCCTGTACTACTCGGCGCAACATTACGTACGCCTGAAGAACGAATATCTCAATCCTCCTGCCTAACAGGCCGTGCGCAGCGTGGGGCTTCTGCGGCGCTCGGGCTGCATTTCGAAATCCCAGGTCCATGTGGCGTCCCGGCGGCGTTCAGGGCTGTGTCGCGATCTCAAGCAGTTCGAGCAGGGACAGGGCTTGCTCCGGGGATTCGCCGCACATCCCCGGTTCCGGCTGCAATGAGACACAGAAGGCGGGCCGTTCGGGCCGACCAAACAGACGGCAGCGCAATGTTTCGTCGAGTTGCACGCAGGGAATCCCCGCGGGTTTGCCGTAGGGCATCCCCGGGATCGGGCTGGCGATCGAAGGCGCAATACAACAAGCGGCGCAGCCGGGACGGCACTCCACACCAGGCTCCGGAGACGGAATGTGGCGAATGTGGGGATTGTGCGCCGGTCGTGATCGCGATGCGGCGAGCAAGCGCCGAAAAACATCATCGCGCCCGGCTGGCCTGAACGGGACGGCCTGATAAAGTAGCGCCATGATGGTCGAGATGGGGCAGGCATGACCCGGGCGCTGGATGCCGCCGACAACCCCTACGCAGTCCCGGCGACGAGCCTCGCCCCCACCTTCGCGGCCCTGGTGGACGCAGCGCGTGGCGCGCGATTGCTCGCCTGGCTAGTCGATGCCGGCCTGTTCGGTTTGTGCTGGATCCCATTGTTGGCCTCACCCTGGTTTTCGGCTTGGTTTTCGACCGCGCGCGCCTCGGCGGTCGGCGCCGGTATCGCGACCCACACGCTGCTCATCCCGTTCCTATTGAGTGTGTCCGCCATCGTCGCGTTGTTCGGCGCGAATCTGTGGCGGCTGCATAGCGAAGGTCAGACCCTCGGCAAATGGTGGTTGGGCTTGCGCATCGTCCGTTGTGACGGACGCCACTGCGATCTGGGCCGCAGTCTTGGTTTGCGCATGCTGCTGCCGGCGGCGATCGCGTTGGTTCCTTTCCTCGGTTTGTTGTTCGTGATCGCCGATTTCGCCGTACTGTTCGATGAGGACCAGCGCTGCCTGCACGATCTGTTCGCCGATACGCGCGTGGTGCGCGCTTGATGTCGGCGAAGCGCACCCCCTTGGATACCGTTCGCGAGGTCTACACGCCGGAAGGTGTCGCCCTGCGTCTGCCTGCGGCCGGTCCGGTGCCGCGCGCGATGGCCTGGTTGATCGATGCGATGATCCGCTATTCGATCCTGGCGCTGGCCTCGATCGTATTCGGCCTGCTCGGCAACGTCGGCATGGGGTTCTATCTGCTGGTGCTGTTCGCAGTGATGTGGGGCATCCGGTACTGTGCGAAGTGCTGTTCGATGGCCAGACGCCCGGAAAACGTGCGCTGGAGTTGAAAGTGATCGCGGCCGATGGCGCTCCGGTGGGCTGGCTGGCTTCGGTGGTGCGCAATCTGCTGCGTACGGTCGATTTCCTGCCTTTGTTTTATGGCGTGGGCCTGATTTCGAGCCTCGCCGACCCCTGGGGCCGCCGCTTGGGCGATATGGTCGCCAAGACCGTGGTGATCCACGCGCCGCGCGAGCATCGCGAACTCCCCACCGCGATGCAGGGCGCGCATGCGCCGTCGATCCCGCTGCAGCCGCAGGAGCAGGCGGCGGTGATCGCATTCGCCGAACGCGCGACGCGACTGACCCGCGAGCGGCAGGAAGAACTCGCGAATATCGCCGCACCCGCAGTCGGCGCAGGCGGCGCGCTTGGCGTTCTGCGCCTGCAGGGCGTGGCCAATTGGCTGCTGGGGAGACAGTGATGGCGGCCCCCGCGAATTCGACCGCCGCCGCACAACTCTCCAGCCGTGTGGTGATGCGCCAGGAGGCGTTCGTCGCCCGACATCAACAGGAATGGATCGCGTTGGAGAACTGGCTGCATGTGCGCGGCGGCGATCCGCGGCGCGCCCGCAACGAAAGCCGGCAATGGCAAGGGCTGGCCGACGACGACGTTCCGGCGCGCTACCGCCGGCTTTGTCAGCAACTGGCGATCGCACGCAAACGCGGCTACAGCCCGCAAGTGATCGAGCGCCTGCAAAGCCTGACCCAGCGCGGACATGCGGTGCTCTATCGCGCGCCGCCGCCGCAATGGCGCCGCGCGCTTGAATTCTTTCTCGCCGAATTCCCGAGCCTGGTGCGCGCGCAGCGCGGCTGCCTGTGGGCGGCGCTCGCGCTGTTCGCGTTGCCGCTCGTGGCCTCGTTCGCCGCAGTACAGCTGTCGCCGGAATTGATCTATACCGTGCACTCGCCGCAAGAGGTCGCCGGCTTCGAACAGATGTACGACCCGCTTGATCCGGATCGCAAGCTTGGCCGCGACAGCGGCTCGGACTTCGCGATGTTCGGCTTCTACATCATGAACAACGTCAGCATCGGTCTGCGCACTTTCGCCGCAGGCCTGCTTGCGGGTGTCGGCACGATCTACGTGCTGTTGATGAATGGTCTGATGATCGGCGGCGTCGCCGGTCACCTACAGCACGTCGGTCATGGCGATCCGTTCTGGCGTTTCGTCGCCGGGCATTCCGCGCCGGAACTGACCGCGATCGTGATCTCCGGCGCGGCCGGGTTGCGCCTGGGGCTGGATCTGATCGCACCAGGACGTCGCCGTCGCGTGGATGCGCTGATCGCGAGCGGACAGGTCGGCGCGAAACTCTGTCTGGGCGTCTTCGCGATGCTGGTGTTCGCGGCGTTCGTCGAAGCGTTCTGGTCTTCGATCGGCTGGATTCCTGCGTGGATCAAGTACAGCGTCGGCGGCACGCTGTGGGCGATCACCTTGTTCTGGTTGTGGCGCGGCGGTCGCGGCCGTTCATTCGAATCCACGCGCAGGTGGCGCCGATGAAGCTCGAATCGCTGCAGGTGGAGCTGCGACCGCGCTCGTCCTGGGAGGCGATGGAGTTGGGCAATGCGCTGGTGCGCAAGCATGCGGCTGCGATCTGGAAACCCTGGTTGCTTGTGACTTTGCCGGTCTTCGTGCTGATCAACGTCGCGGGATTGGCGATTGGCGAGCAATGGGCGATGTGGCTGGCCTGGTTCCTGATGTGGTGGTGGCGGCCGTTGTTCGATCGGATTCCTCTTTATGTGCTCTCGCGCGCGGTGTTCGGCACCGTGCCCGGCTGGCGCGAAACCTTGCGCGCGCAATTCGTCTGGGGCTGGCGAACGATGCCCGGGCATTTGACCTGGCGGCGACTGAGCCCGATGCGCGCCTCGATGCTGCCGATCGATCTGCTCGAAGGCGCGACAGGCGCACTGTTGTCCGAACGCCGGCGCGTGCTCGGCGCCGGGGTGACCGGGCACGCGATGCAGCTCACCGTGGCGTGCTGGCATTTCGTGTTCGCCGTGCAATTCTCGTTGTTGGCGCTCGGCCTGCTGGTGATCCCGAACGAGAAACTGCCGGCCTTCGCCGATACGTTGTGGGGCATGGTCAACCAGCCGTTGGCTTCGTGGCCATGGATCCTCCTGGTGTTGAACATCGCCGATTACGTGGCGGTGAGCATCATCGAGCCGTTCTACATCGGTGCGGGTTTCGGCCTGTATCTCAATCGACGCACGCAGTTGGAGGCCTGGGATGTCGAAATCGCGTTCCGCCGCCTGCGCAAGCGCATCGAGGCCGGCGGCATCGCGATGCTGCTGGCGCTGGCGCTCTTGTCGACGCTGGCGGCGACGCCGTCGGCGCAGGCCGAGGACGCCGTATCGGACTTCGAATGCGCGGTCGGCCCCGACCCGGAAATGGGCCTTGCGGCCAAGCAGGAGGAGGGCGAGAAAAAGACGCCTGCACGGCCGCCGACGACCTTGCACGAGATCTTCGGCGAAGAGATTGTCGATGCGCGCAATTTCGACAAATCGGTGGATCAGGCGTATCAGGATCCACTGCTCAAACCGAAAACCAAACGCACCACCTGGGAGCGTCGCGATCGGGAGAAAGACAAGAAGGAGAAGCCACAGGATCGGCCGCAGCTGAAATGGCTGTCGACGATGTTCGGCTTCCTGGCCGAGAACATCCTTTGGCTGCTTTTCGGCACGCTGGTTCTGTTGCTGGTCTTGACCTTCAAACGCTGGTGGCCATGGCTGGCGGGAATGACCGCGCCGTTGCAGGACGAACCCGCACCGGTCGAATCGCAAGAGATCGCCCACACCGAACCGCTACCGCCCAACATCGCCGAAGTCGCGCGCCGCTTGTGGCGGGACGGTCAGCCGCGGCGCGCACTGGCGTTGATGTACCGCGCCAGCGTCGCGGCGATGTCCGCGCGCGTGGATACGCATCTGCCTCCGGGCGCGACCGAGGCCGAATGCCTGCGTCTGTCGCGGCGCATGCCCGAGGCGGAGGATCGCGGCGTGTTCCAGCGCATGGTGCGCGTCTGGCAATACGCGGCCTACGGCCAGCGCCTGCCCGAGGCCGAGGAATTCGAATCGTTGTTGCAGGCGCTGTCGCTCCGCTTCCGGTGGTCCGCATGAGCCGGCGCGGCGACGCCATCCGTATCGTTCTCCTGCTGCTGCTGGCGGCCGGCCTGATCGCCGCATTCGTCGTATGGTGGCTGCATACCTACGAACGCGTCACCGAGACGATCGATCTTCCACCTCGCGGCGAAGCAGCGTACAACCCTTTGTACGCGCTGAAAACGACACTGCTCAAACAGGGCAAGAAAGTCAGCGCGCGCCAGCGCCTGGCGCTGGACAGGCATCGCCTGCGGCCCGAAGACACGCTGTTGATGCTCGGCGATCCACGCATGCTGTCCTCATCCGAGCGCGATGCGCTGCTGGTGTGGGTCGAGCGCGGCGGGCATCTGATCATCTCCACGCCTCCGCCTGGCGTGCCGATCGGCGAAAGCAAGGTGCCGCTGCTCAGCGATTTCGGCATGACGCCGAACGAAAGCGACTCGTTCTGGGACGAAAACGGCTGCATCAGCCTCACCAAGACCGCGCCCAAGGACAAACCTCGCGATGAGGACACCGCCGAATTCTGTTACGGGCGGCGTTTCACCTATTACGACGAAGAGGCGATCGCCTGGGACGACGAGGAAACCGGCGAGACCTTGTTCGCGCGCGCGCGGCGCGGCAAGGGCAGCGTGGATGTGCTGGTGAACCTGGATTTTGTGCAGAACGATCTGCTCGACCAAGGGCCGCATGCGGCTTTCGTCCGCCAGCTGTTGCAGCCCAATTACGATGCCGGCGGCACCTTTCATCTGATCTATAGCGCCGAGATGCCTTCGCTATGGAAGCTGCTGTTCGATTATGGCTGGCGGGTGCTGTTGGCCCTGGCTTTGGCGCTGATCGCATGGTTGTGGATGCGTGCGCAACGCTTCGGCCCGCTCCAGCCTTCGCCATCCCCGGATCGACGTTCGCTGCTCGAACACGTGCAGGCCAGCGGCGATCATCTCTATCGCTACGGTCGCAGCGCGACGCTCTACGCCGCAGTGCATGATGCTTTCCTGCGCCGCCTGCGCCGCCGCGACCCCTACGCCGCAGCGCTCGAAGGCCCGGCCCAGATCGAAGCGATCGCCAAACGCACCGGGCTCGGACGCGCCGAGGTCGAAGCCGCACTGCGTTATCCGCGCCCGCGA
>SSEV01000159.1 GCA_008015095.1 Lysobacteraceae bacterium
ACGGGCCGACCGGGTCGTTCAAGTTGAAATTCTTCGGCGAATACACCCGTTTCGACAATCTACTTACGATAGCGTAGGCAGTTTCGAGTAATTTTTTCTTGCGCGTGCGCGTGCGCGGCGCAGGGATGCCATGTGCCAATCACCGCGATCAAGATCCGCCTGATCGAGTCCGTTTCGGGCATGAGATTCCCCGTGTCGCGTCAAACACGATCATGCCGCCAGGGTCGGGCTTCGCATGATTCCTGGCGCCGCGCGCCAGACGCGAACGGCGTGTGCCCAATCAGTGATCGCCGTGGGCATTCGAATCCCAAATGGCCGGAGCCATCAGGGCGTTTCGCCTCCCGCATCGCATGGAGGTTAGCGGGTCCGGCTCATGATGGTTCGGGCCCGAATTATTAGGATCCGGATCGTTCCGGTTCTGATCGTTCGGGTTCTGATCGTTCGGGTTTGACGGGTTCCCGACAGCCTGCTGTCCGCTATCCGTCACCCGCTACGTTGATTTCACATATCTATCCGGCGACAGGTAGCTACGTCGCTTCGGTTGGCAGGGATCTCATGGGACACGCATGACGTTATGGAAGAACGGGTTGCGCCATCCAGAGCGTCTGATTCCGGAGACTCTTCCGGAACGCCGTCATTCCGCGTCCAGTCGCCTTCCCTGAGCCTGCCCAAAGGCGGCGGCGCCATTCGTGGCATTGGCGAGACCTTCACCGCCAACCCGGCGACCGGAACGGGGTCGGTCTCTGTGCCGATCGCGACCAGTCCGGGGCGGGCCGGATTCGCGCCGCAGCTATCGCTGGCCTACGACTCGGCGGCTGGGAACGGCGGTTTCGGGTTCGGTTGGCGCCTGTCCCTGCCTGCGATCACCCGCCGAACCGACAAGGGGCTACCGCAGTATCGCGATGCGCAAGAGTCGGATGTGTTCGTCCTTTCTGGAGCGGAAGACCTTGTGCCGGTGCAGATCGAAGCCGGTGACGGAACGTGGCAGCGCGAACCGTCCGCCCCGCGCACGGTCAGCGGGATCGATTATCTGATCGATCGCTATCGTCCACGGATCGAAGGGCTGTTCGCGCAGATCGAACGCTGGACGAATGTTTCCGATCCTCATGATGTGTTCTGGCGCTCGATTTCCAAGGACAACGTCACGACCTGGTACGGTAGAACCCGCGAAAGCAGGATCTGCGATCCCGAGGATGCGCGTCGCATCTTCGCCTGGCTGATTTGCGAGTCGCATGACGACAAGGGCCAGGCGCTTGTCTACGGTTACAAGCCTGAGGATTCGGCGCGCGTTTTCGAAGATGCGGGCGGCGCCGAACGCGCCCTTGTCCACGAGCGCAACCGCACCGCACGATCGCGATCGGCGCAGCGGTATCCCAAAACCATCCGCTACGGCAATCGCCAGCCGTATTTTCCGGTGCTGCGCGACGACGCGCCATGGCCCATGCCGCAGGATGCGTTGGCTGCGGACGCCAGCGATGCCTGGTTGTTCGAGGTCGTATTCGATTATGGCGAGCACGATGCGCTGGCGCCGACGCCCGACGCCGTGCGCGCATGGCCCGCGCGCGCCGATGCGTTCTCGACTTATCGTGCCGGTTTTGAGATCCGCACCTATCGGATTTGTCGGCGGGTCTTGATGTTCCATCATGTCGAGGACGCTGTCGGCATCGGGCCGGCCTGTCTCGTGCGCTCCACCGATCTGTCCTATTCCGATAGCCTCGATCCTGCGGACGAGCGTCATCCCGTCTACCTGTTCCTGCGCGAAGTGACTCAGACCGGTTACCGTCGCAACGGCGCGGGTTACGATCGCCGCTCGCTGCCGCCGCTGGAATTCGAATACAGCGTGCCGGCGATCCAGGACAGCGTGGAAAACGTCGATCCGCGAAGTCTGGAACATCTGCCTTCCGGCCTGGATGGCGCGACTTATCTGTGGACGGACCTGCATGGCGAGGGCGCGCCGGGCATTTTCAGCGCGCAGGGCGGCAGCTGGTACTACAAGCGCAATCTCAGCCCGATCCCGGAGCGCGGGGTTGATGGTCGTGAGCGAATCAAGGCCAGATTCGCTCCAACCGAAACCGTTTCGCGCAATCCGACGGCGAACCTCGGCGAAGGGGCGCGGTTCATGGATCTGTCCGGCGACGGGTGCCCCGATCTGGTCACGCTGCATGGCCCGGTGCATGGCCTCTACGCGCATGACGAAGCGGAAGGCTGGATGGGATTCCATCCGTTCGCTTCGCGCGCGATCCGCGATCTGAGCGATCCTAATCTGAGATTCGTCGATCTCGACGGCGACGGCCATGCGGATCTGTTCCTGAGCGAGGACGACGCCTTCGTCTGGCACTCATCGCTCGCCGACGAAGGCTTCGGCCCATCGCAGCGGATTCCAAAAGCCCTGGACGAAGAGCACGGTCCGCGGATCGTATTCGCCGACGATGGCGAGTCGGTTTTCCTGGCCGATCTTTCCGGCGATGGTCTTGCCGACATCGTGCGCATCCGCAATGGCGAAATCTGTTATTGGCCGAATCTCGGTCATGGCCGCTTCGGCGCGAAAGTAACGATGGAGGATGCGCCCTGGTTCGACCAGCCGGAGCAGTTCGAGCAGGCCCGCCTTCGTCTTGCCGACATCGACGGCAGCGGGACGGCAGATCTGTTGTATCTGCATCGCGAAGGCGTGCGCGCGTATTTCAACCGGTCCGGCAATGGCTGGAGCCGCCCGCATGTGCTCGGGGTCTTTCCGCGCGTCGACGAACTGAAGCACATCGCGCCGTTGGATCTGTTCGGTAACGGCACCGCATGCCTGGTCTGGTCTTCGCCCCTCGCCGCCGATGCGCGCGCGCCGATGCGCTATGTCGATCTGATGGGCGGTCGAAAACCGCATTTGTTGATCCGCGTGGCGAATAATCTCGGCGCCGAAACCCGGATCGCCTACGCGCCTTCCACACGGTTCTACCTGCAGGACCGCCGCGACGGCGACCCATGGATCACCCGCCTGCCGTTTCCGGTTCAAGTCGTCGAACGGGTGGAGACTGTCGATTACGTCAGCCGCAGCCGTTTCGTCACGCGCTATGCCTATCATCACGGATATTACGACCCGGTCGAACGCGAGTTCCGTGGCTTTGGCATGGTCGAGCAGTGGGATACCGAAGCCTATGCGGCTTTCGCCGAGGGCAGGGCCGAAGCGGATGGTTTCGATTCCGATATTCTCGAAGCGACAAATTTCGATGCCGCCGTTCACGTGCCGGCAGTGCATACCAAGACTTGGTTCCATACCGGTGTGCATCTGGCGCGCAACCGGATCTCCGATCATTTCGCGGATACGCAGTCCCGCGCGCGCGTCAGCGGCTATTTCCGCGAGCCTGGAATCGATGACGACGCATTCCGCGCACAGCGCTTGCCGGACACGGTGCTGCCCGAAGGCTTGAGCGTCGAAGCGGAGCGTCAGGCCTGTCGCGCGCTGAAAGGCGCGATGCTGCGGCAGGAGGTCTACGCCGACGATGCCGGTCTCGACGCCGATGCAGGCGCTCGTAGCCGCGCGCGCATGCCGTATTCGGTCGTCGAGCGCAATGCGCGTATTCGCATGCTGCAACCGGACACCGCGAACCGGCATGCGGTGTTTCTGGTCTATGCCGGTGAAGAGGTCCGCTACGATTACGAGCGCAATCCCACCGACCCGCGCATCGCGCACGCGATGACGTTGGAAGTCGACGATCGCGGCAATATCCTCAAGCAGGTGGAGATCGCCTACGGTCGCCGCAGCCAGGTCAGGCGAGTGGATAGCGCGGGGAACGTACAGCTGGTCGCGAATCCAGGGTTGGAGGCCTTGCATGCGGCCGATCGTCCGACGCAGACGACTGCGCGACTAATCTATGTCGAGCATCGGTTCACGTCCGAGATCGACGATGCGGATGCGCGACGTGGCCCGCTGCCGTGCGAAACGAGCCGATACGAGCTCACGGGATATGTTCCGACCGGTCCGGATGGACGCTACCGCGCGCAGGACTTCGTAGGGCCGGATCCGATGTCGCCCGGACGTTTGCGCCACGAATTCGTCGCGCCCGAACTGCCTTACGAGGCGGTGGCCAGCGGCGCCAGGCGCAGACGCCCGGTCGGGCGCGTGCGTACGCTCTATCGCCGCGATGACTTGACCGGTTTGTTGCCGCTGGGACAGTCGCAGGTGCTGGCGCTGCCAGGAGAAAGCTACAAGCTCGCTTTCACACCGGGCCTGATCGCGGAGGCGTTCCAACGTCCGCGGCAGGGTCGGCCGGCGGATATCCTGCTCTCCGATCCTGCCGACGTTCTCGGGGGCGTGGGCCCCGATCGTGGCGGTTATCTGCCCAGCCAGACGCTCAAGGCCGATGGTCGTTTTCCTGCCGACGATCCAGACGGCCACTGGTGGATACCGTCGGGGCGCGTGTTCTACAGCCCTCAGGCGACCGACAGCGCCGCTGTCGAAAAGGCGCAGGCGCTCGGGCATTTCTTCGTGCAGCGCCGTTATCGCGATGCTTTCGGCCAGGATACGAACGTCGATTTCGATGCCCATGATCTGCTCATGCACGAAACCCGCGATGCCCTGGGTAACCGGGTCCGGGTCGAGAGCATCGACTATCGCGTGCAGCAACCGCGGATGATCGCCGACGCCAACGGCAATCGCAGTGCGGTCGCCTACGACCTGCTCGGCATGGTCACCGCAACCGCGGTGATGGGGAAGCCATTGCCCGCCATGCAAGAAGGCGACAGCCTCGATGGCTTGGTCGTCGACCCTGTGCAGGCGCAGATCGATGCGTTCTTCGACGCCGCCGATCCGCGCGCTCACGCAACCGGACTGCTGCAGAATGCGACTACCCGCATCCTCTACGACTTCGGCCGTTTCCATCGTTCGCGGCTTGCGCATCCCGACGCTCCCGATGCGTGGCAACCTGCCTTTATCGCCACGCTGATGCGCGAAACGCATGTCGATGGCGCTTCGCCGCCGCCGGTGTCGAGGATCGATCTGAGTTTTTCTTATTCCGACGGTTTCGGTCGCGAAATACAGAGGAAGATCCGGGCCGAGCCCGGGCCGTTGATCGCGGGCGGCCCGGTGGTCGATCCGCGCTGGGTCGGGAGCGGTTGGGTCATCCACAACAACAAAGGCAAACCGGTCCGGCAATACGAACCCTTCTTCAGTCAGCGCGCGCGCGCCGATGGAACGCGCTACAGCGACCACCGGTTCGAATTCGGCGTTGCGGTTGGCGTGAGCGCGGTATTGTTCTATGACCCGGCAGGTCGCGTGGTCGCGACTCTGCATCCGGACCATACCTACGAAAAGACCGTATTCGATGCCTGGCGTCAGGTCGTATTCGATGCCAACGACACTTGCGCCGCGCGCAACGCCCAGACCGGAGACCCGCGCACCGACCCTGATGTCGGCGGCTATCTCGCTGCGTATTTCGCGATGCGGTCACCCGGTTGGCGGACTTGGCGCGGTCAGCGCATCGGAGGCGATCTTGGCGGCGACGAGCGCGATGCGGCCGTGCGCGCGGCAGCGCACGCCGATACGCCGACGGTCGTGCATTCGGACCCGCTCGGGCGCGCCTTCCTGACGATTGCGCACAACCGGATTGTCTGCGCGGGCCATGATGCGGATGGTGAGGAAACCCTGTCCGCATCGCGGGTGACATTCGATATCGAGGGCAATCCTTTGGCGGTGCGCGATGCATCGCAACAGGCTGGCGATGCGCTCGGTCGCATCGTTGCGCGGTCGACTTATGCGATGTCTGGGCAGCGGGTCCGCTACGTGAGCATGGAAGCAGGCGCGCGCTGGATGCTCGATGATGTCGTGGGCCAACCGATCCGTGCTTGGGACGATCGCGGCCATGATTTCGTTAACGCATACGACGCATTGCGTCGGCCGGTGCGGCGGAGAGTGCGCGGCACCACGACGGAATCCGATCCGCGTACCCTGGGGCGCGACGTCGTGGTCGAGCGTATCGAATACGGCGAAGCGCTCGCCGGTGCGGAGGCATTGAACTTGCGCACGCGCATCTATCGTCGCTTCGATTCGTCGGGTGTGACCATCAATGCGCGGCTCGATGCCGATAATAATCCAATCGCCGCCTTCGACTTCAAGGGCAACCAGTTGCATGGCTCCAAAAGGCTGCTCAGCGACTATGCGGAGATCGCGGATTGGGATCTGATCCCGGCGCCGGTTCTCGACGCCGAACTTTTCGCCTCGACGACCCGCTATGATGCGCGTAATCGCCCGGTTCAGACCACCGCGACGCATAGCAGTCTCGACCGCGTCGGGCGTCTTGGCAAATTCAATATCCTGCAACCAGTGTTCAACGATGCCGGGCTGCTCGAGCGTTTGGATGTTTGGCTGGAGCATGCTTTCGAGCCTGCCGGATTGCTTGATCCGGGCGTCGCCCCACCATCACCCGTCGGTGTCGCCGCCATCGACTACGACGCCAAAGGTCAACGTCTGGCGATCGACTACAAGAACGGGGCGCGCGCCGCATATCGCTACGATCCGCTCAATTTTCGCCTGCTCGGGTTGTCAATCCGACGCGATCCGCTCGGGTTTCCGAGCGATGATCCGCAGCCACCGCTTCCCGGTTGGCCCGGACGCCTACTGCAGAATCTGCGCTATACCTACGATCCTGTCGGCAATATCGTCCACATCCGCGACGATGCGCAACAAGCGGTCTTTTTCAGGAATCGCCGTGTCGAATCCGGTAACGACTATGTCTACGATGCCTCGTATCGTTTGCTGCAGGCCGCAGGGCGCGAGCATCTGGGGCAGCTCGCTAACGGGAATCGCAAAGCGCCGACGGCATCCGATGCTTTCGACGCCGCGCAGTTGCAGCTCGATCATCCCGGGGACGGTCACGCTATGGGCCGTTATGTCGAGCGTTACGTCTACGACATCGTAGGCAACCTGCTGCGGATGCAGCATCGTGGCGACGATCCCGCGCACGCGGGGTGGACGCGCGCTTACGAATATGTCGAGACCAGCCAGATCGAGAACGGCGTCGGCGGTTCCGCGATCAAAACCTCCAATCGGTTGAGCCGCACGCGGCTGAACCCCAATGGCGGTCATCCTCCGCAGAGCGACGATTACTTGCACGATGCCCATGGCAACGTCACGCGGATGCCGCATCTTGGCGGTGGCGGGCCCGCGCCGAATCTGCATTGGGATTATCGCGACCGCCTGCTTCGCGTCGACATGGGCGGAGGCGGACGCGCATTCTGCGTTTACGATGCGGCGGGCGAACGCGTGCGCAAGGTCTGGGAGAAAGCTCCGGGCCTGATCGAGGAGCGCATCTACCTCGGCGGCTTCGAAATCTTCCGCAGGCACCAGGGCGCGATCGGTGCAGCGAGTCTGAGATTCGAGCGTGAGACCCTGCACGTGATGGACGACAAGCAGCGTATCGCGCTGGTGGAACTGCGTAGCTTCGATGCGGTGGGCGGCGACCCGGCGCCGCGACGGGCGATCCGCTACCAGCACGGCAACCATCTGGGGTCGGTCAGTTTGGAGTTGGACGAACAGGCGGCAATCGTCACCTATGAGG
This sequence comes from Lysobacteraceae bacterium, assembly GCA_008015095.1. Classification (GTDB taxonomy): domain Bacteria; phylum Pseudomonadota; class Gammaproteobacteria; order Xanthomonadales; family Xanthomonadaceae; genus Lysobacter_I. The sequence goes on from SSEV01000159.1 coordinate 7,545, forward strand.
AATACGCGCCTTTCGGCAGCAGCACGTACCAGGCTGTGCGCAGTCACACCGAAACGCCGAAACGGTACCGCTACTCCGGTATGGAACGCGATGAGGAGAGCGGATTCGCATACCACCATGCGCGCTATTACGCCCCCTGGCTCGGACGTTGGCTGGCAGCGGACCCTGCGGGTTTGGTCGATGGCCCCAATTTGTATCGCTACGCCAGGAACAATCCGATCCGGTTGAACGATCCCAATGGCATGGATCCGCCCGACGACGATCCTGCGCCGGTCAGGATCACGCCGTTCGTCGCGAACTATTCCTTGTTCGGCGTTTCTTTTGCGGGCGGATCCGGTAGTGGTGGACTCGGCCTGATCGGCGCGCATACCCGAAGCAGTTTCGGAATCGAAGTGCCGCGTCTGAGTCTGAGCACTACCGGATTCGCGGATGTCTCCGGCGCTGCAGGGTTCGATACCCGTCTCGGTGTCGGGGCCCTGCGCCTGGACGGCGGCGTTGTGCTCGGGCCGACCTCAGGATTGCATCTGACGACGACTGGAACGGCGTCGTTACGCATGCCGATCACGTCAGACACTTTGTCGCAAGGCTGGCGCGGCGCGTTGACGCAAGGACTGCTGGGAGGAGAGGGCGCGTTGCGCCTGAGCGGCAATATCGCCGCCGGAGGGTTCAATCTGGCTGAATTCCAGGCTCGGGCGACCCTGTCCGGAGGCAGATTCCAGGCGCGCCTCGACGCCAACAGCCTGCTCGATATCGCGCGTTTGCGGGTGGACGCCAGCGGGGCCCTCGGGCGCAGCGGCGACAGCATCACGCTGGAGACGCTGAAGCTTCATGCGCATCTGCAATTGCCCGCGGTGGATCTGACGGCGAGCGGTTCCGCGACGCGGCAATCATCAGGCGCCTATGCGCTTCGCGCCAGCGGCGATCTGCGTCTGTTCTGGTTGCCGTCGTTGCACGTTACGGGTTCGGGCACGGCTTCGGATTCGGGCGTGGACTTCGCGGGCAGTTTCTATGGCGCAGGCCCCTTGTTCACGTCGTATATCACCGGCGATTTCGATCTGAGCACGAGTCATGGCGTCTCCGGCAGGGCGGGTGTTTTCGGTGTGACCTATACGCCAGGCGTCAGCCTGACCGATCCCAGTCCGCCCAGTCCCGGCGTCACGGCGATCGGAGGAGCCGAGCGCATACCTTGGTCGCCAAGCGGATTGACGATCGGCGCCTCGTTCTTCCAATACCGGCAGGGTAATCTCACTCATGTCTCGGGCGGTTTGATGCCCGATATCAGCGAGAACATCTTCACCAATCTGCGTTTCGGTTTTACCGCCAGGCTGTTCTTCTGAAGGCGCGGTCGCTTATTGATCCGGCAATGCGAAGTTTGCATCGCCGAATCAATAAGCAGGCGATGGATATCCCGTTCGCGACCGGCGTCAAGCGCCGGATCTCGGCCTTCTTCGATGGCGGACATGCACCGAAGTCGAAGCCGCAGGCGTTTGAGCAGGATGTTCAAACGTCTGCTGGCCGAATCATGTGGTCGCGTCGATACGAGAGAGATGCGCAGTCTCAAGATATGTGACGCAGTTTTCTTAACATGCTCCGCGGTGTCCACGCTCCCAGACGTCACGCTCCCAGACGTTTTGAATTCCGATGCTCATGGTTTCGGGTCGGGGGAGCGGTGGCCGCGATATTCATCGAACATCGAAAGGAGCTTGCATGAAAAAACATGGCGACAGCAATACGATCGTTTCGGCCGCTTGTGGACTGGCTTTGGCCTTGGCCACACTGCCGGCATGGGCAGTGGGAACGCTGATTCCGGCGGCCCAACGGACGGACATGGCGCACGACGGCGCTCGCGGGGTGGTCTATGTCGCCAATGGCGGCGAAGTACTGCGCTACCACCTTGGCAGCGGCGGCTTTCTCGCGCCGATTGTGCTCGGCGGGTCATTGCGCGGCCTCGATCTTTCTCTGGACCAGGGCACTCTTGCGGTGGCCGACGATGTGTCCTCGGCAACGGAAGCATGGGTGCATCTGGTGTCTTTGGACGATCTGAGCGTGCGTAAGGCATCGATTGCGAAAACGAGCACCTACGAAGGCGGCACGCATAGCGTGGCCTTCGGCGGAGACGGCAAGTTGTACGCAAGCTCCGCGTTCTGGGGGTCGGGCTGGGTTCCGATGCGGCGCTTCGATACGGTCAGCAATGGGTGGACCACGTTGGCGACGGTGATGCAGGATACGATGCTTTCGCCGAGCGGCGATGGGCGGAAGATCGCGTTCGCCGAGTCGAATAATTCGTCCGGGCCGTGGGGATTGGTCGATATTCCGTCGGGACAGATCGTGCGTCGCGACGGCTACGTCAACGGCACCGCTTGGTACAACTACGAAATCGCCGCCAATCGCGATGGCAGCCAGTTCGCGATTCCGACGTATGGCGGCACCCAGATCTACGACACGACGTATCAGAAGATCGCGACGATTGGGCAATACGCTGGCCCGCAACCGATCGCCGCGGCCTATCATCCGGTCGAACCGATCGCCTATTTCCCCTGGTCGCAAACGGGCGAGGTGCGTGCTTATTCGATGAACGGTTTCACGCAGACCGAGGCCTATGATTTCGAAGATACATTCAGCAGCACCGGCAATCATGCGTACCAGCAAGGGCGTACGAAGCTTTCACGCGATGGATCCTTGCTGATGGTCTCGGTAAACGGCGGAGTGCGCGCGCTGCAGTTGTATGCGCCGCTGGATGCCGCACCCGTATCGGCCAGCGCCATCGCAGGCGTTCCGGTTTCGATCACGCTCGCCGGTAGCATCGGCAACGGCGGTGCGCTGAACTACGCCGTCGCGGCGCAGCCATCACATGGGACGCTTGCGTTGTCGGGAGCTTCTGCGACATACACCCCGGCGGCCGATTTCACCGGCACCGACAGCTTCCGGTACGCCGTGCGCTACGGGCAGGCGGTGCGTGAGGCGGTGGTGACTGTGGCGGTGACCCGTCCGAATACGAATCCGGTTGCGACGAATGATCAGGCGCGGACCAAGCGCACCGCGATTCTGATCCCTGTGCTCGTCAACGATAGCGATGCAGACGGCGATCCGCTGAGTATCATTACCGTCACCCAGCCCGTGCGTGGCGTGACCCGGATCGAAGGCGACAAGATCCGTTTCACGCCGCCGGCCAGTTGGTCCGGTTCGGTCAGCTTCGATTACACCATTTCCGATGGGCGCGGCGGAACAGCACAGGCGCGCGTCACGGTCTATCGGCAGTAATCCGCGGACGCGAAGTAAGCGCGTATATCTCAAGCGCGCACGCCAAGGACGCCTCTCTTCAGTGAAGAGAGGCGTTTCTTCGCCGCAATCGAACGAACGCAGTCAAGTTTTTTTTGAATAGACCGCCGGGCGATGGATGCGATGAATACGCGAAACGCGACGATCATCGCTTGACCACCGCCTGCCTCAGGCGCACAGTCCAGCGGTCGCCGATCACGGAAGCGTGAAAGCCGATAGCGCCCGTGTCGACACGATGCGATTACGATCGCCCCATCGAGATCATCTCTTCGAGATGATCCTCTCAAGGAGAATGCCTATGTACGGAAAACTCTTGTCTCTCGTGCTGTTGGTGTCGGCCCCCGTAGGCCTGACGCAGGCTGCATGCAACGTCGCCGACGCTGCCGGAGCTGACATCTACGATGCTCGCGTCTTCAATTGGCACTATTACGTGAACCAGAATGCGGACCTGTTGCAGGCCGGGATCACCTCGACGACCGCGATCCGTAATCACTGGAAGAACTACGGGCTATGCGAAGGGCGGATCGCGCATCCCGATTTTCACAGCGTGCAATACCTCAACCTCTACGCCGATCTGCGGACGGCGTTCGGCAACAATTACGCAAAGGCGCTACGTCATTACATCATCAACGGGATCGGCGAAGGCCGCCGCGGATACGATGCGAACGCCGCCAGCGGGACGTATGGCCGTTGGGTCGCGCGCAACGACATCATCTCCGTGTCGACCTCGCCCCGGGTCGCCGGGGCCGTCGACAGCGTGTTCTGGGGAGGGCGCGAGTTCATCAATTCCTACGATCACGGTCGCCAACTGCAGCCCGCACTGTCCAAGAACGGCCATGGCGAATGCTTCAACCCCACGTTGGCAGGCAATCGCGCCGATGGCGTGCGCACCACCACGACCAGTGTGCTTGAGGGGGCGTGGGCAAGCGGTTCGGCTATGGCGACGCAGACGTTGCCTGCCTTCTGGCTGGAGCCTTTCACCACGGACTGGTGCGGGCCGGTGATCAACACCACCAGGTTGTCGAACTACCGGATCAATACGCATCTGCAGGTGGGTCTGTCCGGGATGCGTCATGCGATCCGCTTCCAGACTCAGGTCTATGTGCCCGAAGCGGTGAACAGCCTTGTGATCGAAGCGCCGACGGGATATCTGGCCGGTGATTTCACCGCGTTCTATACCTATGACGTCGTGACGCAGGCCCTGACCCCGTTGTCGGCGAGTCTACCTGCGGGCGAGCAGGGCAAGCCGCTGGTGCTTTCGACGCCCAGCGGCAGTCACGCCATGGGCGTGTGGTCGCCTGGGTTGCCGCATATCCCCAACATCGGCTACGGCCAGTTCCGCTTCCCGGGCGGGACCGAGAGCCAGGCGACGATGAAGTGGAACGCGGTCTATCGCACCGGCGCAGTCGCCGCAGGGACGTATCTGCATTACACCAGTTATGTCGCGGTGGGCAGCCGCGAGAATGTGCGGGTTACCCTGGCGCAGCTGTATGCGGCGTGGCGTAACGGGCAGCTATAAGCAATAGCGCGCCAAAGTTGCATTGGATCGGCGGCCCTTCGGCCGGAGGGCTCGGAGGGCGCCGACGATGCCTTGACAGGCTGTTGAGAAGCGCGCCTGCCATGCGCTTTCGCTCGCTGCATCCTTGCGGTTCGCCGCTATGCGGCCAGCGCGGCTATTCGCGCGCGCCCTGCCGCCGTAGCCCTCGTAGCCGCGCTAGCTTTTTCAATATCCTGCCCATGCGCATTCGGGTCGACGAATCGATCTTGGTCCGCAACGGTTGCTGGCGCCGGGGGGCTGAACAGTTCAGGGATTCCGTGCGCCATGGATCGACGCCAGGATGGCGTTGTTCTGGCCCTCCCCGGACGCGAACGTGCGATCTCGGGTACGTGATTGCTTCGGCCATTCAAACTTCAAATGGCCGGAGCAATAATATGCCGCATGGCCCGAGCGACTTCCGCAATCATCCATCTCGACGCACTACGTCACAACCTCGCCGAAATCCGTCGTCGCGCGCCAAACAGCCGGGTCATGGCGGTGGTGAAAGCGGATGGGTATGGCCACGGACTCGAGCGGGTGGCCCGCGCGCTGGAAGGGGCGGACGCTTTCGGCGTCGCTGCGCTTGCCGATGCTGAGCGGCTCCGCGCCGTCGGCATGTCGCAGCCGGTGGTGCTGTTGTCGGGCTTCGATGCGGCCGAGGATCTGCCGCAGTTGCGTCGCCTCAATGTCGACAGCGTGATCCACCATGATTCGCAACTGGAGATGTTGGCCCAGGCCGATCCAGGCGAGCCGATCCGTTGCTGGTTGAAAATCGATACCGGGATGCACAGGCTCGGATTCCTGCCGGGGGACGTGCGCGACGTGCATGCGCGTCTCTCGCGCTTGCATGGCGTCGTCGGCGAAATCCTGCTGATGAGCCATTTCGCCAGATCCGATGAATTCGACCACCCGGACACCCGCGAACAGACCAGGCTCTTCACGCAAGCGACACAGGATTTGCCGGGGTTGCGCTCGTTGGCGAATTCGGCGGCGGTGTTGGGCTGGCCGCAGACCCATGGCGATTGGATCCGTCCCGGGGGAGCCTTGTATGGCGTATCGGTCGTCGAAGGCGCCACGGCGATGGACTTCGATCTGCGTCCGGCGATGACCTTGAGCACCCGTCTGATCGCAGTGAACCGGATCGCCAAAGGCGAGCGCGTCGGCTATGCCGGGGCCTGGGCCTGTCCCGAGGATATGCCGGTCGGCGTGGCGGCGATCGGCTACGGGGATGGTTATCCGCGCCATGTCGCGGCGGACACGCCGGTTCTGCTCAATGGCCGCAGGGTGCCGATCATCGGCCGTGTCTCGATGGATCTGATGACGCTCGATCTGCGTTCGCAACCGCACGCAATGCCCGGTGATCCGGTCGTGCTTTGGGGCGATGGATTGCCGGTCGAATCGATCGCCGCCGCCGCCGACACGATCGGCTATGAACTGATCTGCTCGATTACCCGTCGTGTGCGTTTCATCGAAGCGTGAAGAGCGTACGCGAAGCATCATTGCTCGATCGCGTGAACGTGCCGGGCATGATCGAGCGCGCGAGAGGGATGCGCCCGACGACGGCGTATCCCCGCGTGCATTCGTGCCGATCAATGAATCATCCGGAATTGATCGTAGGCGACGATGCAAACGACGGGTGAGGGCTATTTTGGCGCTCGCAAAGACCGATTATGTTCGTTAACCTGATCGCGCACAGGAGGGTGCCATCGCGGGCCGGGAAGCCCGAACGTCGCGCCGCCACATCGGCGGCAGGGCGTTGGCGCGCACGGGTCGGGGATCCGGCGGTTCTCCTGCGAACAAGGGAGAGCGGTTGATGGCCAATGCGATCGTGTGGTTCCGTCGTGATTTGCGTCTAGGGGACAACCCCGCGTTACAGGCAGCGCTCGATGCGGGCTATGTCCCGATCCCCGTCTATATCCATGCGCCCGAAGAAGAGGGCGCATGGGCGCCCGGCGCAGCATCGGACGCATGGCGGCATCATTCGCTCGCAGCGCTCGACGCGGACCTGCGCGGACGCGGCGCGCGGTTGCGGATCTTCCATGCGCCGAGTCTGCAAACTTTGCAGACCCTCGCCGCGGCCTGCGAGGCCGAAGCGGTGTTCTGGAACCGGCGCTACGAGCCTGCGATCGAAAAGCGCGATACGGCGATCAAAGCGACCCTGCGTCAGCAGGGCCTGCGCGTGGAAAGCCATAACAGCATCCTGATGTGTGAGCCCTGGCAGTTGGCGACGCGTCAGGGCGGGCCTTACAAAGTCTTCACGCCCTTCTGGCGCGCCGCGAGCGCCGCTTTGCGCATACCGCCGCTTTGGGATGCGCCGCAGACGCTGCCTTCGTCCGATGAGGGGCCGCATGGCTTATCCGTGGAGGCGTTGCGGCTCAAGCCGGAAGCAGCCTGGGATGCGGGCTTCTGGACGCGATGGCAGCCGGGGGAGTCCGGCGCGCGCGCGGCCTTGTCGGTGTTCGCCGACAGCGCGCTTCATGGGTATCGCGATGGCCGTGACCGGCCGGATCGGGTCGGCACCTCGCTGCTTTCCCCGTACCTGCATTTCGGTGAAATAGCGCCCTGGCGGATCGCGGCCGAGTTGCAAGGTCTGCGCACCCCCTCGCTCGCGGCCGAAATCGACGGCTATCTGCGCCAGATCGGTTGGCGTGAATTCGCCTATCACCTGTTGCACCACTTCCCGGACAGCATCGAGCGCAATCTCAACCCGCGCTTCGCCGATTTCCGCTGGGCAAAACGCAGCACGCACATGCTGGAGGCATGGCGTGAGGGGCGTACCGGCGTGCCGATCGTCGATGCGGGCATGCGCGAGCTCTGGAGCACGGGATGGATGCACAACCGGGTGCGGATGATCGTAGGGAGTTATCTGTGTAAGCACATGCGTTACCACTGGCGCGAAGGCGCGCGCTGGTTTTGGGACACGCTGGTCGATGCGGATCTGGCCAACAACACGCTCGGTTGGCAGTGGATCGCCGGTACCGGGGCCGATGCGGCGCCTTATTTCAGGGTGTTCAACCCGGTGACGCAGGCCGAGAAGTTCGATCCGAGCGGAGATTACATCGCGCGTTGGCTGCCAGAACTCGCCGGGTTGCCGGTGCCGCTACGGTTTGCGCCGTGGACCGAGCCGTCGACGCTCGCCAAACGCGCGCCCGGCTACCCACGCCAGCCGATCGTCGATCTTGGCCGCGGTCGCGCCGCAGCGCTCGATGCCTATCGCCGGATCGCGGGCGCTTCGGTCGAAACGAGCGATTGATTCACCAGAACCTCGTCGAGCCCGCGCGTCGCCGGGCTTCAAGACCGGCCTCTGTCGCGGGGGAGCCGGCCGTTCCGCGTTGACCGCGCCTACACCCGCATGATTCACTCAGCGCCTCGACGGGAGGAGTCATGGCCGAATTCAAGTCCACCTTCAAGCGCGCGCGCCGTGAAACCATGTCGCGGGTCGACACCGCCTGGTTGCGCATGGAGCGGCCGACCAATCCGATGATGATCACCGGCGTGCTCATGTTTTCGGAGCCGGTGTCGTTACCGCATTTGAAGAAGGTGATCGAGAAGAAATTCCTCGCATATACCCGATTCAGGCAGAAGCCGGTCGAAACCCCGGCCGGCATGGCTTGGCAGGAC
>SSEV01000133.1 GCA_008015095.1 Lysobacteraceae bacterium
ACATCGACGACCCCAAGCGCCTGGACAAGCTGATGCGCAGAAAAAACCTTCCGGAGTTGATCAAGAAAGCCGGCGTGCTGCTTCCAACCGTTCGCTATCGCTGGTTGAAAGAAGAGCCCTGAGTGGCCGTCAGCACCTTCGATCTGTTCAAGATCGGCGTCGGGCCAAGTTCGTCGCACACGGTCGGCCCGATGCGCGCCGCATGCCGCTTCGTCCACCGCTGGCTGGACGAAAGCGGTCAATTGGAACGCGCCGCGCGCGTACGCGCCGACCGTGTGCGACGAACTTGGCCCGACGCCGATCTTGAACAGATCGAAGGTGCTGACGGCCACTCAGGGCTCTTCTTTCAACCAGCGATAGCGAACGGTTGGAAGCAGCACGCCGGCTTTCTTGATCAACTCCGGAAGGTTTTTTCTGCGCATCAGCTTGTCCAGGCGCTTGGGGTCGTCGATGTAGGCGAGGATGCTGATGTGGTTCGGATCCTTGGCGTCCTGCAAGGCATAACGTACATGTGCGCCTGCGGCCCGCTGCGGAACGGTGTCGGGATCGAACACTTTGCGCCAGCGTTTGTAATTGCGGACCGAGTAATGCACGAGCAGATACGGCATGGGTATGCTCCGGTGGCAGGGACGGGGGTATTCTGCCCCGCTTTCCGCGACGGCGGTAGCGGCGGGGCGGGGCCAGATCGCCAGTATCATCGTTGCCGGTATCAAAGCCCGCGACGCGGAGGCATATTCGGAGCGGACGTTGGAAAGCGCCTGGGGCGTCCTCGTCATCGCGGATTGGGCGATGGGCTGGATTGGCTCTCACAGGTCGCGATCAGGCATGGTCCGACGTCGCGCAAAGCCGCCTTCCGACGTCCACATGCCCAGCGACGCCCGTCGTCTTCACCGTTGTGGAGTGCCGTGAATGAACCGTCCCACGCCATGTTTCAAGCTGATGCAGCGCGACGATTGCCATCTGTGCGATCTGGCGCTGGCGGTGTTGGCCGAAGCGGGGCTGCCGGAGTTCGAAAGCGTGTTCATCGATGGCGATGATGTTCTGGAACAGGCCTATGGCGAGCGGCTGCCTGTGCTGCGGGATCTGGCCTCCGGGGCCGAGCTGGACTGGCCGTTCACTGCCGAGACTGTCCGTGCTCTGGTCTTGTCGGCCTGATCTTTTCGGCGGGTCCGGCGCAACGTCGTCGGTTTGTTGAAGTCCGGTCTGCCCGCATGACGGACAGATGCGATCAGACAAGCCAGTTTGAACGGCTGTCCCATGCGCGCCGATGTTCAAGACGATCGGTCGCTCCGATCGCGTCAACAGGCCCTAGCAGGCCGTGTTTCCGCGGCCTGCTAGCATGAGCCTCTGAACCGGAGCATGGTCATGTCGATCTCCCATCGTCCGTTATCGAGGTTGGCTTCGCCGATGCCGTCGTTGGCGACCCCGCGCGTCGCGGTCGCAGCGGTGCTTGCCACCGTCATGGGGCTTGCGGCTTCCGCCGCGGACACGCTCGAAGCCTCGCGCCCGCTGTTGCGCATGCATGACGAGTTCGTGCTGGCCTTCGTCGACAGCGTCGGCTTCGGTTACACGCGTCTGCCGGCGATGTCGCGGGTGATCCATAAACCGGTCGAGGGAACGGGGATGTTCGTTGCGCATCTGGAACTGATCGGCGTGGCCAAGCACGATCCCCCGCGAGTGTTCTCGAACGAGATGTCGATCTTCCATCGGCCGGACGAGAAAACGCCGCAGCCACGGCATGCCGCTCGCGCGATGACCAAGGAGGAGCGCGCCGCCCTGCGTGAACTGGATAACGGGAAGCGCTTGGTCGTGCGCCCGGAAGGTAAGGGCTTGCGGGTCATCGGCGCGATCCGCGCCGCCGACGAATGCCTGGGCTGCCACAAACGGCAGCGCGCCGGCGATATGCTCGGCGCGTTCGTCTATTCGCTGCAGCCGATGGCGGTGGAACCAACCGGGAAGAAGTGACATGCGGTGGGGTACGGAGGAGGCGAAGCGGATGCTTACGCCTCGTCCCGGCGGCTCATTTGCCGGTCTGGAACATCACCTTGGTCGCGACCTTGATCTCGTTGGGGATCAGTCCGGTGTCGGCCCACTCGCCGCCGCCGACGCCGAAGTCGAGGCGCTTGACCACCGCCGAGCCGGCCAGCACTGGCTTCGCACCTGGCGTCCAAGTGAAGGTCAACACGACCGGCTTGGTGACGCCGCGTAGGGTCAGATTGCCGTCGGCGGCGTAGCGGTTGCCGCCCAATGCGCGGAATTTGGTCGCGACATAGCGCGCTTGCGGGAATTTCTTGCTGTCGAAGAACGAAGCGCCGCGCATTTCGCCGTCGTAGTCGGCGTTGCGCGTGGTGGCGGTGGCCAGTGGGATGGTCACGTCGAGCTTCGACTGTCCCAGCTGCGCCGGATCGAAAGCGAATTTGGTGACGAAGCCTGGGAAATGGCCGCTGAAAGCCTCGCCCTGATAGTTGCCGGAGAAGGTCAGGCTCGATCCCGCGGCCTGGACGTAATCGGCCGCTGCCAGCGGCGCAGCAACGAGCGTCATGGCGATAGCGAAGCCGAGCAGACCGAGGCGCGAAGTGGAGGCGAGATTACGCAGCATGTCCGGAATCCTTGTCGTTGGAGGTGTCGGCGAGTACGGCCTCGCCCGTGCGCAACCAGCCTTTGGGCAGCATCCGGGCCAGCGTCGCATCGCGTTGGAAAATGTGGTGATAGAACGCTGCGCCGGCATGCGCGGCGGCCAGTAGCGCGAGCAGCCAGAACATCAACTCATGCGCTTCCTCTGCGGCCTCATGCAACTCCCGGCTGCGTTCGACGATCGCCGGCAGATTGACCAAGCCGAACCACTGCAGCGGGAACCCAGCGGAGGAGTTCACCACCCAGCCGCTGATGGGGATGGCGAACAGCAGCGCATACAGCGCCCAGTGCATCAACGAGGCGAGCCGCTCCTGCAGATGTGGCGTGCCCGGCGCCGGCTTCGGCGTTCCTGCATAGAACCGCCACAACAGCCGCAGCACGGCCAAGCCGAGGATGGTGATGCCGATCGACTTGTGCAGTGCATAGGTACGGATCTTGTCGGGGCCATTGGGCAGATCGCCCATGGTCAGGCCGATGTAGGCGATCACCAGGATCAGGACCACGATGGTCCAGTGCAGAAGCTGGCTGAGGCCGCCCCAGCGGTCGTCGGTGTTCTTCAGGGTCATGGTCTGGTGTCCAGGTCGCATAGCGGGGAATGAGAGGCGAGCAACAGCGCTGCGGTTGCGTTTGGTTCGGGAAGTATCGCGCAGTCCGCTGTTGCGCAAGCCTCTGCAGATGGCGCATCGGAGTCCGGTGCGTCGCGCCGGACTTCCTCAGGTGCTTCCGGGGCGTCGTCGGGTTTGCCCGGAGGTGTGTCCGGCGCGATTGCGTCAGCGTCCGCACGAGTGCGCACCGCTTCGGCCTCGATCCGCAGCTCGACCGTGTCTCCGATCACCCGAGGCCAGGCGTCGATGCCGAAGGCCTTGCGGCTGATGACGGTAGTCGCTGAAAACCCCGCAGTTTGCCGGAACGGCGGCAATGGATGGCGTTTGAGGGCGTTGAGGCGGACATCCAGCGCGATCTCCCTGGTGACGCCATGCAAAGTCAGTGCGCCGAACACCGAAGCGCGATCCGATGCGAGCGCCTCGACCCGGGTCGAGACGAAGCGTGCGACCGGATGATCCTCGACGTCGAGCAGGTTGCCGGCGAGTGCGGCGCGATTCCAGCGCGCATCGCCCAGATCGAGCCGGACCAGCGGCACCTCGACCTCGATCCGCGCCGACGGCCAGTTCTCGGGATCGAATATCAGTCGGCCAGTGCTTCCGGAGACCGTGCCGATCGCTTTGGAGAAGCCTGCGTGTTCAATCGCGAACATCACCCGGGTATGTACCGGATCAAGCGTATAGGTCTCCGGGCCCTCGGCGTGCGTGCGTGCGCTCATGCCCAGAAGGACAAGTGCGGCCCATGCCGGCAGATGGACGCGAGGCGTCCATGGCCGGAGACTGCGAAGGATAGGGGGCATGCGTGGCGGTGGGCGGCGGAATCGCCTGATTCTATGGCGTATCGGAAGCCATGGCGGCAAGCCTGGGCCCATCCGTGCTGGAACGATTCATTGCATGCCCCGGGATGGTGGCCCGATCTTGTGGAGGGTTGAAAAATCGACGTTTCTCCATACCGCTTTTTCAACGGGAGACGAGCGCGATATGCTCGGTCTGCGGCCTCAGGCGAGTGAGCATCGCGGCGCCGCGTAGACACCGAAGGATTTGGTCAGCGCGGGGGCGCAAGGATGAAGTCGCGGACGACAGGATGTCGGTTCGGCGCTTGGCTGGCATGGCTGGCCTGCTGCTTATTGTCGATATGGCCGGCGGCGTCGATCCGGGCGGCGATGTCCGATGCAGCGCCTTCCGCTTCTGCGCCCGCGACGCAGCGCATCTCGCGACTGGTGCGTTTCGGCCCCGAGCAAGGGCTGTCCAAGTTCATCAACGGGTTGAGCATCGACCGGCGCGGCCACCTCTGGATCGCGACCGGTGATGGTCTCGCGCGTTACGACGGCATCGAATTCCGGCATTGGCGACGCGAGCCCGGACGCCCTGGCGCCTTGCCGCGCAATAACGCGCTGGTAGTGCATATCGACGCCCATGATCGTATCTGGGTGGCCACCCAGATCGGATTGAGCGTGCTCGGCCGCGATCGGCGCGATTTCCGCCATATCGGTTTCGAGGCCATGGCCGGGGCATGCGCGAAGGATATTTCGGCCTTGAACTCGAGCGTCGAGGGCGGTGTCTGGGTCGGCAACTACTACGGCGATATCTGTCACATCGCCGAGGATGGCCGCGCCGCGCCGATCAATCTGCGCGCGCAGGATCGCGCGCTGCTCGAAGATGCGGTGATCACGGCGTTGCATCACACCGCAGAGGGCGCACTGCTGATCGGAACCGACGAAGGGTTGTTGGCGTTCGAGCATGGCCGCCTGCGTCGGGTCTCGCACCAAGCATTCGTCTATAGCCTCAGCCGCGTGGACGATGTGATCTGGGTCGGCACCGACGGTGGCCTGTTCCGCATGGACGAGCACGGTTTGCGGCCCGCGCCATGGGCTGCGTTGGGACACACGCCGTATCCGGTGATCCTGCGTGATCGTTCGGGACATCACTGGGTCGGCAGCGCAAGCGGTGTGCATCGGGAGCGTAACGGCGATATCGAATCCCTGGGCGTCGCGCGCGGCCCCGATGCCGGCGCCACGCAGACGGGGTTGGAAAGCGGCGTATTCGAGATGGTCGAAGATCGTGAAGGCGGTCTGTGGTTCGCGACGTATTCACAGGGCTTGGCCTATCTGCCTCCCGATTGGAAGCGTTTTCGCGTGATCGCGGACGCTGGCGGCGTTGCGGTCGATCACATGGGCTTGCTGGCAGCCGCGGCGGATGCCCGCGGGGACTATTGGGTGTTGGCCGAGCGCGGTTTGTATCGCTTGCGCGCTGGCGATTCGCTGTTGCGCCAAGCGGCTGATCCACGCGCACTGCAAGTGGAGCGCCCGCGCTCGCTCAGCGCCTGCGACGATGGTCGCTTGTTGTTGACCGATGCCTTGGGGGTGGTGGTTTACGACCCTGCGCTCGGTCATGGACGACGCTGGCTGCGGATCGCGCGCGAAGGCATCGAGCGGATCGTCGAGCGTGTCGTCTGCATGCCGGATGGAGAGGTCTGGCTGTCCATGTCCGAAGGCGGCATCGAGATCTATGACCACGATGGGCGTCTGCGCCGCGCGTTGCCGGCGGCGATGGTGCTCGGAAACGCGGCGTCGCAATTCGCCGAATTGACGCAAGGTCCGGACGGCCGGCCTTGGCTCGCCAATGGTTATGCGCTGCGGCGATGGGATGGCGAGCGGTTCGTCAATGTGGCGCTCGCGCAAGGCGAGCATGTGTACACCTTCGATACGCAAAATCCCACTGAACTTTGGGTCGCGCGATTCGGCGCGCTCGAACGATATCGCTGGGATGGCCGCCAGTTGCATCTGCGTGAGCGCGTCGGGCCGGAGCAGGGTATGCCCTTGGTTGAAATCAGCGGTGTGCTGGCCACATCCCGCGGTCAGGTCTGGGTCAGCACGGTGCGCGGCCTCGCGCTGTACGACAAGGCGAGATCGCGCGTGCGCCTGTTCGGGGTGCGCGACGGATTGCCGGGCGCCGACTATTCGCTCGGGCCCGCGATCGAAAACGGCAGCGGCCAGGCGTTGGCGCTATCGATGGATGGAGTGACCTTGTTCTCCGCCGAACTGCCGTTGCCACCGCCTCGCGCGCCGATGCTGGCGATCGATCGCCTGGCGTTGCGTCGCGGCGATCGCGAAATCGCGCTCGATCCCGCCGCCGCGGTGCGGATGCGCCCGGGCGATCGCGACTTGCGCATCGTGCCGCGTCTGCTCTCGTATTCCGATCCGCTTTCGCATCGCTACCGGTTCAAGTTGCACGGTTACGACCAGGATTGGGTGCGGCTCGATGCGCCAGCGGAGCGAGTGTTTTCCACATTGCCCGATGGCCGCCATCTGCTCGAAGTGCAGGGCGCGCATGCGGACGGCGTGTGGTCGACGCCGGCCCAATTGGTCATCGAAGTCTCGCCGCCATGGTGGCGCGCTTGGTGGGCGATTGTGCTCTATGCGCTGATCGCGGCGACCTTGCTTGCGCTGTCGGCGCATCTCTACCGTCTGCGGTTGAAACGCCGTCATGCCTACAGGCTCGCCGAACAGCAGCGACGCTTCGCTGAGCAGGCATCGGAGGCGAAAAGCCGGTTCCTCGCCGATTTCGGCCACGAAGTGCGCACACCGATGACCGGCGTGCTGGGCATGAGCGAACTGCTGCTCGGCGCGAGCGGATTGAGCGACCGCCAGCGCGGGCAGGTGCAATCGATCCGCCGTGCCGGTGAACATCTGTTGCGACTGGTCGACGACGCCTTGGACCTGGCGCGGATCGAGGCCGGTAAACTGGAGCTGGCGTCCACCGATGTCGCGCTGGATGGGCTGATCGACGACGTCGACAGCCTGATGCGACCGCTGGCCGAGCGTAAAGGCCTGGCATTTCGCACCGAGATCGTCGAGGGCGCTCCACGCCACATGCGCGGTGACGTCACCCGCATCCGTCAGATCCTGCTGAATCTGCTCAGCAACGCGATCAAATTCACCGAGCGCGGCGAAGTCGCCTTGTATGCCGAACGGGCATCGGATGCGGAACGACCGGAAGGCGCATCCGCACCGGTCCTGCGTTTGCGCATCGCAGATACCGGGCCGGGGTTGACCGCCGATCAACAACAGCGCTTGTTTCGGCGTTTCGAGCAGGCCGAAGGCGCGCGCACCGCGGCGCGCTACGGCGGCAGCGGTTTGGGACTGTCGATCTGTCGCGAACTCGCGCAGGCGATGGGCGGCGATATCCTCGTCGACAGCGCGCCGGGACTCGGCACCCGCTTCTCGGTCACGCTGCCCTTGCCCGTGGTGGAAGCAGCGGAGCCTTTCGCAGGGGCCAAAGGCGGCGCTGCGGCAGGTCGGATTGCGGTCTCGACGGACAGCGCGTTGGATGGCGTATCTCCGCCCGCCGCCCTGGCGGACGCGGCGTGGCTCGATACGCCCGCGCGCGATATGTCGTCACTCCAGATCTTGCTGGTCGAGGACGAAGCCACCGTGGCCGAAGTCATCATCGGGCTGCTGCAGGCGCGCGGGCATAGACCCGTGCATGCGGCACATGGCTTGGCGGCGATGACGGAAGTCGCGTTGCGGCATTTCGATCTGGCGCTGCTCGATCTTGATTTGCCGGGAATCGACGGTTTCGCGCTCGCACG
Source organism: Lysobacteraceae bacterium (assembly GCA_008015095.1). Lineage (GTDB taxonomy): Bacteria > Pseudomonadota > Gammaproteobacteria > Xanthomonadales > Xanthomonadaceae > Lysobacter_I. Next base: position 7,828 of record SSEV01000133.1, read on the forward strand.
ACAATTGCGTGCAGGCGGCTTCGCGCGGCCGTTGATCGCGCTGACCGCGCGCGCCGACGCCGAAGCGGAGCCGCAGGCGATGGTCGCGGGATTCGACGCATTCCTGCGCAAGCCGTTGACCTCGGAGATGCTGATCGCCGCGATGCGCGCGGCTCTCGCGAAACACGACGCGCAGGCATAAAGGCGGGACCGTCGGGTTGTTTTTCAGCAGCCCGCAAAGGTAAGGAAAGGTCTGAACAGCACCCTCCTGGCGTCATTCACACGCCGCAGACTCAGGCCAAGCCGAAATCTGTTCCCGCAGGGTCAAGCCCTTGCGCTTGATCCGCGAGATCACCCTGCATGGCGCGCGTAACCTCTGCGTTGTTCAGAGGTTTTCTGGCAGGCTGTTGAAAACGCACTTCCTGCGCGTTTTGATTCGCTGCTTCGCGGCCAGCCTGGCCGTGCGCGCCGGCGCCTGTCGGTACAGTCAATTCGCCCGTCCGGTCCATGTCCGGCCCGTTCACGACGCATCCACCGCTGACGCGCTTGCCTCGTCGGCGCAGCCGTCCATGGCTGCGCGAGCAGGCCGTTTTCAACAGCCTGCTAACGTGCGCTCAACGCATGCACAGCCTCCACCAGCGCCGCCACATGCTCGGGATTCATGTCCGGCGAGAGCCCATGACCGAGGTTGAACACATGGCCGTCGCGCGAGCCGCCGTTGCCTTCGGCGTAACTGTCGAGCGCGCTGCGCACCTGCTCGCGGATCGCGGCGGGTTTGCCGTAAAGCGTCGCGGGATCCAGGTTGCCCTGTAGCGCGACCCTGCCGTCGATGCGACGCGCTGCTTCGCCCAGTTCGATCAGCCAATCCACGCCCACCGCATCGGTGCCGGTGCCGGCCAATTCTTCCAGGTACGGGGCATTGCCTTTGCCGAACAGGATCAGCGGTGTGCGTTCGGCGTCTTCGCCGCGCCGCAGTTCGCGCGCGATGCGCGCGAGATAGGGCAGCGAGAACTCGCGATACATCGCCGGACCGAGTACGCCGCCCCAGGTGTCGAAAACCTGCAACGCCTGCGCGCCCGCGGTGCGCTGCGCCGAGAGATAGGCGATCACCGCGGCGGTGTTCACCTCGAGGACGCGATGCAGCAAAGCGGGCGCGTTCAGGGCCATCGCTTTGATCTTCGAGAAATTCTCGCTGCCGCCGCCTTCGATCATGTAGCAGGCCAGGGTCCATGGACTGCCGGAAAATCCGATCAGAGGCACGCGATCGTGCAATTCGCGCCGAATCAGGCGCACGGCGTCCATCACGTAGCGCAGTTCGGTTTCCATGTCCGGCACCGACAGTTTCGCCACATCCTCTTCACTGCGGATCGGACGCTCGAACTTCGGACCTTCGCCTTCGGCGAAGTACAGGCCCAGGCCCATCGCATCGGGGACGGTGAGAATGTCCGAGAACAGGATGGCGGCGTCCAGCGGGAAGCGCGCAAGCGGTTGCAACGTGACTTCGCAGGCCAGCTCCGGATTCTTGGCCATCGCCAGGAAACTGCCGGCGCGGGCGCGGGTGGCGCGGTACTCGGGCAGGTAGCGACCGGCCTGGCGCATCAACCAGACGGGCGTGCGGTCGACGGGTTCGCGGCGTAGCGCGCGGAGAAAACGATCGTTGCGGGACGGAGATGCCTGGGTCACGAAAAATCCTGGAGATGAACGATGTGAAGGCCCGCCGTCGGGCGCTCGCCGGCATGCGGATTACGGATCGAATGGGATGCAGGGCGATGCGCAGTCATGCGGGCTCGCCCTGGGCGAACATGAGTTGGAAACCTTTCTTGATGGTTTGATCGCGGGCGCGCTCGAATGCGGCCAGCGCGGTGTCGCGATCGAGGAATTGCTCGCGTTTGACCTGGCTGCGTCCACCGATCTGGCCGGTTTCGCGGATCAGGGTCCAGCCGCCGAGCAGGTCGGTTTCCAACTGCAATTGCACGAAGCGTGGCGCTTCGTGGAGATCGGGACGTTGCTGGAGGAGCAGGCGCATCGCGCAATTGTACCCGTGGCGCCAGGGCGCGCGGGTCACACTGCGAGCAGCATCTCGGCCACTGCGTCTTCGGGCACGCCGGGAACGATCTTCGCCCTGCCCGGCGTTTCCCAAAGCACGAAGCGCAGCCCCCCGGCCTGGGCTTTCTTGTCGATGCGCATTCGCTCGATCAGCCCGCTGGTGTCCAGGTTCCGGGGCAGTTCAGTGGGCAACCCGAAACGCCCGAGCAACTGGCGCAGCATCCCCGCGTCGGCGGCGGCGGCCATCCCCAAATGCGCGGATAGTTTCGCCGCCAGCACCATGCCGACCGCGACCGCTTCGCCATGATTGAAGCCGCCCTCGTAACCTTGTTCGGCCTCGATCGCGTGGCCGAAAGTGTGGCCGAAATTGAGCAGCGCACGCTCGCCGTGCTCCAGCGGATCCAGCTCGACGATCGTCGCCTTGTGCTGGCAACTGCGTGTGATCGCCTCCAGCAGCGCGTCATGGTCGCGAGCGAGCAGGGCGTCGGCATGCGTCAGCAGCCAGTCCAGGAACGGAGCGTCGATGATCGCGCCGTATTTGATCACTTCAGCCAGGCCCGCGCGCAGCTCGCGATCGGGGAGTGTGTCGAGCGTACCGATGTCGGCGAACACCGCGCGTGGGGGATGAAAGGCGCCGACCAGGTTCTTGCCCTGCGGCAGATCGATCGCGGTCTTGCCTCCGACCGAGGAGTCGACCATGGCCAGCAGACTGGTCGGCAACTGCAGGCAGTCGATGCCGCGCATCCAACAGGCGGCGGCGAATCCCGCCAAGTCGCCGACCACGCCGCCACCGAGCGCCAGCACGCAGGCGTCGCGGGTCGCGCCTAGCGCCGCCAACGCATCGATCGCCTCGGCGAACCGGGCCATGGTCTTCGAGCCTTCGCCTGGGGGCAACACGAAACGGCCGATGCGCAGGTCCGGGCGCACGTTATGCAGTGCGGTTTCGACCCGGCGCGCGTAATGCGGAACGACATGCTCGTCGCTGACCAGGAGCACATGGCGGCCACGAATGCGGGAGTTCAACGCGACGCCGTCGCTGAGCAGGTCCGCGCCGATCAGGATGGTGTAGGGATGCGCGCCGCCGACATGGACGGCGCGATGAGCGGTTGTTGTCATGCCGTCGTTCTCCGCCTGTCGCTGTCTTCGCGTCGCCACGCCCGATCGATCTGCGCGGCAAGCGCGGTCACGGTGTCGGCTACGCCGGCGTCGGCCGCCGAGAACACCAGATCGGCGACATCCATGTACAGGGGGCCGCGTTCGCGTGCCAGGCGCGCGAGCACGCCATCGCGGTCGCCTGCGGCCAGCAGCGGCCGCGCATGGTCGCGCGCAAGACGCGTCCGTTGCGTCGCGATGTCGACCTGCAGGTAGACGACGAAGCCGCGCTCGCGCATCAACCGACGGTTCTCGACGTCGAGCACGGCGCCGCCGCCGGTGGCGAGCACGCAGGCGCGCGCATCGAGCAACTCCGCCAGCAGCGCGCGTTCGCGTCGCCGGAAGCCCGGTTCGCCTTCGCATTCGAAGATCCTCGCGATATCGACGCCGCAGCGGGCTTCGATTTCCGCGTCCAGATCGAGAAAGCGCAGGCCGAAGCGTTCGGCGAGCAGACGGCCGACCGTGCTCTTGCCGGCGCCCATCGGGCCTACGAGGACGAGATTCGGAGCGGGATTCATGCCTGTGATGTTAGCAGCCGGAGAGATCGGCTCTCGTGACCTTTCGTGAGCATCGTCGTTGCTTGCCCGCAGCGAGAAAATCGACCATGGATCGGAAGAGCATCCAGCGGTCTCGGCGCTCGCCGAGTGTGGCGTCGCATACGGGATTTTAACGGCGGCCTGCGATTTCGAGCGTAGTCTGAGGCCTCCGGCGGCCCGCCGCCAAGATGAGGATTCGCGCCATGTCTGTCGCCAAGATCATCGAAATCAACGCCTCCTCCGCGATCGGTATCGAGGATGCGGTCAGGAATGGGCTGAAGAAATGCGCCGAGTCGGTCAAAAACATCAAAGGCGCCTGGGTCAACGAGACCAAGGTCGTGACCGACGACCACGGGAATGTCACCGAATGGCGGGTCAATATGCGGGTCAGCTTCGTCGTCGAATGACGTGCGGCGGCGCTGGCCGGGGCCAGGGCGACGGCGTGCCCGTCGCGCTGTCCTGCACGATCCCGCGCTGCTCATCCAGAGACACAGTCCGCTCGGCGATCGCCGGCAGCGCGTCCAGTGCGTGTCGACTGATGCGTTCGAAATGCTGGACGAAATGTTCGACCTGAGATCGTGTCATCGTCCGATGGCGCGGGCCTTTCGCGCGCAGACGTTGTTCCTGTTCCCAGCGCCATCCCGCCACCGGTGCGAATCCCGGCGCGCGCAGGAACAGCAGCCGGTCCAGTCGCGCCCACAACGCCGTGTAATCGTGACGTAAAGCTTCATTGCAATAACGCCGCCACACGCCGTCCGGGTCGTCTTCGCGTTCCAATGCGTTCAGCGGCCGCCGCAGCGCCGCGTCGGGCTGCGCCGGTGTTTTCAGGAACCAGCCTTCGAAGATGGTCAGGTCGGCGCCGGCATCGGCCCATGGCCATCGCGAGGGCGGCCATCGGCGATCGCCGGCTTTATCGAAACGCGGCAACCGGATGCGGCGACCTTCGCGCAGCGCGTCGAGGATTTCGCAGGCCAACGCCGGGTCATGCGTGCCGGGCGGGCCGCGGATGGCGAACAGGGGATGCACGCGCCGGGCCAGGGCGCGACGCGCCCGCGGGCCGAGGTAGACGTCATCGATCGATAACCTGATTGCGCGTAAACCGCGCGTTCTCGCCAGGGCCGCGACTTGCGCGGCGAGGGTCGATTTGCCGCAGCCCTGTGCGCCGGCGATGGCGTACACGCGGCAGTCGTGTCCCAGTGCATCGTCCAAGACCGAGGCGACGAAAGCCGGCGCATATCCGGCAGGTGCGTGACCGGCAGGTGCGTGACCGGCCGGCGCGGTCGTGTCGAAGGGCTTCGTCCCGGCTTTCGTCGGGCTTTTGACCGGGCTTTTGATTTGGCTCGGGTGCGATGAAGATGGCATCGCGCGACAATAGCGCATCGTTCACGATCGAGCGCCTGTCATGGATCTCTACGCCGAAGCCCTTTCCACTTTCGCCGACCTGTTCGGACAGGCGCAACGCGCGGGCATTCCCGAACCGACTGCGATGACCGTGGCTACCGCTACGTCGGCGGGCCTGCCCTCTGCGCGCATGGCGTTGCTCAAATCCTGGGACGCGCGCGGTTTCGTGTTCTATACCCATCTGGACGGGCGCAAAGGCCGCGAGTTGCAGGCCAATCCCCAGGCGGCGTTGCTGTTCTTCTGGAAAGCGATTGGTGAAGACGGCGTGCAAGTACGCATCGAAGGCGAGGTCGAGATCGTCTCCGAGGCCGAGGCCGACGAATATTTCGCGACTCGGCCCCGCGCCAGCCAGGTCGGCGCCTGGGCTTCGCATCAGTCCGAGTCTCTCGACAGTCGCGAGACGTTCGAGCGCCGGATCGCCGAGTGCGAACGCGACTACGAGGGTCGAGACGTGCCGCGTCCGCCGCGCTGGGGCGGATTCCGGGTCAAGCCGTGCAGCCTCGAGTTCTGGTACGGCGCGCGGTTCCGTTTGCACGAGCGGCATCTTTACGAACGAGATGCCGACGGGGTATGGACCAAGCGGATGTTGTATCCGTGAACCACCGGGACCGAATCCGGAACCGTGCCGCAATGCTCAACGATGCCCGGGCCGCGCGTAGCGGTTGTGGGGTCGAAAAGACTGCGTGCATGGCGTGTTACGGCCAGACGCTGGAATGAGCGTTTCCGGGCCGCGGCGCATCGTCTGTCTGACCGAAGAACCCACGGAGGTCTTGTACGCGCTCGGCGAGCAGGACCGCATCGTCGGCATCAGCGGTTTCACCGTGCGGCCCGCGATCGCGCGCAGGCAGAAACCGAAGGTCAGCGCTTTCACTTCGGCCAAGATCGACGAAATCCTCCGACTGGAACCGGATTTCGTCGTCGGGTTCTCCGATATCCAAGCGGAGATCGCCGCAGCGCTGGTGCGTCGCGGCATCGAGGTGTGGATCGCCAACCACCGCAGCGTCGAGGGCATTCTCGATTACGTACGCCGGCTCGGGGCGCTGGTCGGCGTCGCGCAGCGAGCGCATGCCTATGCCGATGGATTACGTCGCGGTCTCGATGACATCGCGGCGCAGGCGGTTGCGTTGCCGCGTCGGCCACGGGTGTATTTCGAGGAATGGGACGATCCGCAGATCAGCGCGATCCGCTGGGTTTCCGAACTGATCGCGATCGCGGGCGGTGACGACGTCTTTCCCGAGCGTGCGCTCGAACCCCTGGGCAAAGGACGCATTCTCGAAGATCCGGACGAGGTAATCCGACGCGCGCCGGAGATCATCCTCGGCTCGTGGTGCGGCAAGAAATTCCGAGCGGAAAAGGTCGCCGCGCGCCCAGGTTGGCATGCAGTGCCGGCAGTGCGCGACGGACAACTGCACGAAATCAAATCGCCGCTCATTCTCCAGCCCGGCCCAGCGGCCCTGACCGACGGCGTGCGGGAGATCGCGCGTATCGTTCGCCGTTGGGCCGAACGAACCGCATAGAACGCGGCCTCCGGCCGCAATGGGGGCCGCGTCTGCGATGGTTAAGCAGGCGCCTGCGAAGAGGTGTCGCGGCCTGCGCCACGCCAAGCTGCGTCAGGTCGGCGCAACCGCTGCCATGAGGCGCGATACGGCTGCTCAGCGCCGGATCATGGTCGCCTGCATGATCGCGACCAGTTGTCCCTCATCGTGTCCGTCATCGGCGGCAACGCTGCTCGCCCAGGCATGCAACTCGCCCTGGGTGATGAGCAGCGTATTGCCGGGCTTGATCACGCGGCCACGGGCCAGGAAGCGTGCGCCGGCCGCGGGGCGCAGCAGGTTGAGTTTGAATTCGACGCTCAATACGTCTGTGCCGGCCGGCATCAGGGTGTGGGCGGCGAGCCCACAGGCGGTGTCGACTAATGCGGTGACGACGCCGGCATGGATAAAACCGTTCTGCTGAGTGAATTCGGGGCGATAGCCGAACGCCAGATCGACGAACCCGGGTTCCAGCCGCGATAGCGATGCGCCGAGCGTCGCCATCAACGCTTGGCCTTCGAAACAGCCGCGGACACGGTTCGCGTAATCGGGGTCGAGCGCCTGGAAACGGGGTGTTGGCGCAATGATTTCACTCATGTCGTCGGTATCCTGATGCGATTGCGCCGTTTCAGTGGCGACACCTCAAGCTTGCGTGCGCGGCCGCACGCGCACGGGTGGCCATGCGTTCATTGCGGCATGAATTCGCGGGTGAATTGCATGGTCGACCTGGCGCCGCCCTCGCGCGCGATGTCCAGATCGAAACGCAGGGTCTCCGGCGGCGAGATCCGCACGGTGCCGACATAGTCGATGAACACCTGTTGCGGATCGGGCCCGCCGCTGCGCAGCTCGCGCATCGCGACCGGTCGCGGTTGGCCGTAGAGCGTGGCGACGCTTGTCGTGACGGTCGCCGGAACCGATGACTCCTGCGCTTGCGCGCCGCGGCGCACCGAGACCAGCAACATCACGGTTTCAGCGTCGCGGGCGATGCCGTACTGACGCGCCATGGTTTCGTCGAGGAGCTCGGTCCGCACCAGATTGGCGCGGATCGTGATATCGCCGACCCGGCTGACCGCCTCCTGCGGCGATTCGATCAAGCGCGCGGGCTTCGGATGTTCCCCGCCGCTGCAAGCGGACAATGCCGGGATTGTGATCAGCAGGGCGATCGCTGCAGTCGTGGAGAAGCGCGACATATCGGCTCCGGCGTCAATCATGGGCTGCGGAAAGTTGGCGCCCGCGCTCGGTCGCGTTGCGGACCGCAAGTGCGACCAGCACGTGGAAACCGCCGGCCTCGAAGGTTTCGACCGCGGCTTGCGTGGTGCCGCCGGGCGAGGTCACACGCCGGCGGAGTGTCTCGGGCGGTTCGCCCGACTCGGTCAGCATGCGCGCCGCGCCGAGGATGGTCTCCATGACCAGCGTGCGTGCCGCGTCGGCCGGCAGACCTTCGGCGCACGCCGCGGCCTCCATCGCTTCGGCGAGCAGAAAGACATAGGCCGGGCCGCTGCCCGAAGTCGCGGTGACCGCATCCATACGCGCCTCGTCCTCAAT
>SSEV01000070.1 GCA_008015095.1 Lysobacteraceae bacterium
CACGCAGACCTACACCAACACCACGGACTACACGATCAGCGACTTCGCCACGGCGAACAGCCCGATCACGGTGTCCGGCCGTACCGGCAACGGTCAGGCCAGCACGCCGGTGGCGGTGAACATCGTGCACACCTACATTGGCGATCTGGTGGTGAGCCTGATCGCGCCGGACGGCAGCGCCTACGTGCTGCACAACCGCACCGGCGCGGGCACCGACAACATTAACCAGACATACAGTGTGAATCTCACCAGCGAAGCGTTGAACGGCGCCTGGAACCTGCGCGTGGCCGACCAGGCCAGTGGCGACGTGGGTTACATCAACAGCTGGAGCATCACGTTCTGATTGTGTTGCGGTCCTCGCGCAATACACAGGCCCGGCGTTCGCCGGGCCTGTGCTCCGGCGGGACACGGCAGCACAGACAGCGTGCGCCCTGCCGGCAAGGAAGCGCTGAACAACGTAGTGATCCCGTGCACCATGGATGACGCTTGCCAATCAAGCAGTCGGCGCTTGGTTCGGTGCGAGCGCACTCCGGCATGACCTGAGCCCATAACGGCCGAATAGCGCCAAGATGGCGTTGCTCTGATATTCCGAATCGGCGCGAATCATCGTGCCCTACGCCGATACTCGACATCCGAGCGGAGATCGCTCCGCGACATGATCGTGGCGCTCCGGCTCGAAGCATTGATCGAACGCAGGCCATTCGCACGACGACGTGCTCCAACAAGTGCGTCGCAACGCATGCGAACGGCGGAAAATCATTCGAAACCATCGATAACCGCTGGCTTATCCGCCTAGCAGGCCGTTGAAAAACGGCCTGCTAGGCCGGTTCGCAATCGGTGCGATGCGGTCATGGACAATAGAACGGGACACATCCTCTTCTCCGTATCCACGACCGCCCTCCGACGCGCAGGGCGGAATTCATCGTCAATCGCCGGGACTGCGGCCGCACACCGCAGTCCGCAGGGGGCGCTCGCGCCGATGGCGCGCGGCCATGGATGGTCGCGTCCACGACGCGCGGCGAAGCGCGCAAACGGCGCAAGCCGGAACCTCAACAACGCATGTCAACCAACAAGGAGTCCATGCCATGCCCAATCTCGTCCAAGAACTCAACAGTCTCGATTTCAACGTCTATATCGGCGGGCCGCTGCAGGCCGCGGTGCAGGCGCAACACGCAGCCTCGATGTCGCTGGTGAGCTTTATCCAGGAAGTCGGTTTCAAGCAGGTCGGCACCGATACCGAACTACGCTACGTCGACTTCGAGTACACGAAGACGGCGCCCAACCCGACCACCGGAGCTATGGAACCGACCCATGTTCTGATCAAAGTGCCGTTCCTGACCATGCTGGTGCTGCCGGCGCTGCGGATCGAAGAAATCACCATCGACTTCAATGCCAAGCTCACTTCGACCGAAACTTCGAACGTCTCCAGCGAATTCGCCGGCGCCGCCGAGTTGAGCATGAAGTTCTGGAAGGTCAACTTCAAGGCGACCGCTTCGTACAAACGCTCGACCAGCACCAGCAGCAACATCGAGAAGACCTACAACCTCGGCGTGCACGTCAGGGCCGTCAACGACGAACTCCCGGCGGGTCTGGATCGCATCCTGACCATCCTGGAAAACAGCATCGTCGGCGCTTGATCTCTCGCCATCACGTGATCCGGGGCCGGCTTCGCGCCGGCCCCACTTCCAGCATCATCGACCAGGACCATTATCATGCCTACTCTCAACGAATATCTCGGCGGACTGTTCAACAGCATCAGCAATGCGCGGGTGATGTCGGATATCCAAACCGTGCAGATCGCCGAGCAATACGCCAAGCACGAATTGCTGCGCCACTTTCCGGTGCCGAGGATGCGGATCGGCGATATCGAACTGACCGTGCCGGTCGCGATCCAAGGACTGGGTCAACGCGCGGATTACCAGCTCGATCCGATCGGCAACGACCGATTCCGCCTCGGCGTATACAAGACGATCTGCACCAGCATCGGCGCCGCGGAGTTGCCGCTGCTGGCCTCGAACGAACTGAATATCGTTCTTACCGACCGAACGACCGCGCTGGTCGAAACCCTGCGCGCGGAATTTTCCGAAACCACGTTCCGCAATTTCGCCGTCGAAGTCACCGACCGGTTCGCGCTGATCGCAGAGCGTTACGGGCTGTTCAAGGACAGCAGCGTGATCGATTTCCGTCGCGACCACACCATCGAATCGATCCTGAAATACGCCATGACCCAGGTCCAGGGCGTGGCCGAAAAACCGGTGCTGGACTTCCTGCAGGTCGTCGCCGAAACCCATCTGCTGCGCGAGCAACGGCCTGAGGATCTGATCCGCCTGCGGATCGTGGTCGGCGAAAGCGGCATGGAGTGGCAGACGCTCGAACATAGCGACGGCACGATCGCGCGCAAACTGCTTCCGGAGTGACCGTCATGCAAAGATCTATCCTCCAATTCGTGAACCAGCTCGATGAGCTGCTGCTCGAAATCCCCAGAATCGTCCGAGATTTCGACCAGAAATCGCCGCAGGCGCTGCAGAATCTGATCGATTGGATCGGACGATCGGAAGCGTTGTTATCGTCGCATCGGGTATCCGCGGCCGCCACCATCGCCGGATTCAAGTCGCGGCTGATCGCATCGGCGTATACCGACGACAGACGCGGCACTCTGCGCAGGCGCCAACTCGCCATCGCGACCGGCATGATCGACGAACTGCAGCGCAGCGTGCAGGATGCGTTACGTCCGTATGCGGAAAAAATTCGGCAAAGCCGCGATCTCGGCCGGCAGTTGCTGCAGATCGTCGCGCAAAGCGGTGCGGTCAAATACGACGCCGGCCTCGGCTTCGAGGCGCTGATCACACAAATCTGGGCCTTGTGCAGCAGCCACGACCAACTCAAACCATTCGCGATACAGCTGAAGATTGTGCTGCCCACGGACGATATCCGTCTGCTGCTGGCAGAGGAAATCGACCTGATCGATTTCGCGAAAGGCTGAACGGCGCCGGGCTGTCGCATGACGATGGCCCGGCAGCCGCCACCGGTTGCGGCGCGACGTTCAAGGACGGCGCAGCGACCAGAACCCGATATCGCCGCGCAAGCGATATCCCAGGCTGTCGTAAAGCGCTTTGGCGCGAGCGTTGTCGTAACTCACGTGCAAGAAGGGAATTCGCCCCTGTGCGAGGATATCGTTGCTCAACATCGCGGTCATGCGCCTTGCGTAACCGCGACCGTTGAAATCCGGATGGGTGCAGATCGCGCTGACTTCCTGAAAACAATCGGCGCCAAGTCTTTCCCCGATCATCGCCGCCAGCCGGCCATCGACATACATGCCGAAATAACGTCCCAGCGTCATGGTGCGCACGCGGAAATAATGCGGATACACCAGAGCCGTGAGCGCGAGCACATCGGCGTGATGCGTTTGCGAGAGCGGGATGATCGGCGGGCCATCCGGGACCGGCATCGGTTCGGTGCTGATCATCTGCGCCAAAGGGCGGTATGCGCGCAAACGCCATCCCGTCGGCGGGCACGGCGCAACGCCGAGCAGGTACACAGTGTCTTGCGCCGGCACAAGCGCCTCCAAGGTTGCTGCGAGATCGGAACCGGGCGCGCGATCAGCATCGGCGATGCCGAGGAAAGGCGCGATGTCCGCCGGGTAGCGCATCACGCCGTCGCTGCCATCAGCGAGATCGCGATGTCGGCCGTTCAACGCGGACCAGATCGGATTGTCGAGCGGAGCGTCATCCATGCCGACAGTATCGCCCGGCCATCGCTCTTCGCACAGTGGCGATACACACGTCGGACCGGGTGCCGCATCGGGCATTGGATCAGGAGGCGGATCGTTTGCGGTCGTATTCGATCCTACGCAATCATCCGGTCCAATCGTCCTGCTCGATCAAGCTTTTCAAGCGCTGTTCAAGCATGCTGTTCAGGCATGCTGCTCAAGCGTGGTGTTCAATCGCGAGAAAGCGCGATGTCGACGACAGCTGCCGTGGCGGCGACCTCGGTCTGCGCATAGCCTGGGACTTCCACGATCAACTTCGGCACAGTTACTCCATCGAGCAAAACGCGTCCAGACGCATCCGCGGTCACGACTTTCGGCGGCATGCCGCGGGTGGGCGCGAGCAAGTGCACGGGCGCTGACGACAATGGCCTGCCCGCCGCGCGCATTCGCAATAGCAAACGACGCCCGGCAGTTGCGGCGATCCGCGTTCGATACGCGCGACCGATGTTGCGATCCGCACTGGCAGGCACCGTCACCGCCTCGCTGTAGCGCAGATTCCATGGCGCGAGCGCAGCCACCACGCGCACACTCCCCGGGCCATCCAGGGATACCGCCAACCCCTCACGCACCGGGATGAAGTGATCGGCCGTCGCATCCTGCCAGCGGTTGTCGCGCAATCGCTGCAAGGAAAAAACCGGGTAGGGTTCGCCGATGCGCGGCCGCATTCCGGTATCGATCCCCGGCGCATCCACGATCAGCCAGCGCAGTGGCGTCAATTCGATGGTTCTGACGATCGTGCGCGGGACGGTTCGAGCGTTCGTTTCGGGTGGAATCGGGCGGTCGTCAAAGCGCAATGTCTCCGCGATCCGCTCCGGCCAGCGTGGCAGCGCGTCGATGTCGCCGCCATCGACCGAGGGGCGCTCGAAACCGATTTCGATCGGCAAAGGCTGCGAAACATCCACCTCGCCGATGCGCACCAGGCCTGCTGCGTCGCTGCGCGCGCTGCGCTCACCGCGCGCTGACGACCAGACCACTTTTGCGCCTGCGACCGGCGCGCGGACGCCGGCCTCGATCAGGCGCAGTTCCACGTTCGCCGTAAGCGCAGCGCTCAGATGCGATATCTCGCTGTCGAGATCGAGCGTGTGCACCCGCCCAGGCGAGAGATTCAATGATCGGCGTTCGCTTTCGACGCCACCGATCACAGTCACGATGTCCAGCGGCCCCGGGGGCAACGGCGCGATCGTGGTGTCGCGCCCGAGCGGCAAGGCTTGTTCGTCGTAGGCCGATAACACTTCAGGCGCTTCGCGCCGCATAAGCCCTTGCCAGGCCGCATCGCCACCGCCTTCGACGCGCCGCAGCAGCAGGCCAGCCCCTGCCGGGAGATCGCGTGGCGCGCGCACGCGCAGCCCGGCCGCGAGCATCGGTCGCACCTCGGCCGGCGGATCGCCGGCATCGAACCACGCCTCGTAGAAACGCATCCTGTCGTCGGCGCGCGCCTGCAATACGTAGCGTCGCGCGGGCGGCAGTTCGACGGGTCCGACCACAACCGTCCCACTCGCGTCGAGCGCTGCTTGCGCTTCGATCCAGCGCTCAACCGCCGCCAATTCATCGATACCGCCAGCCCCAGCGCCTTGCGCGCCACCACGCAACCAAGCGCGATGCGCGGCCAGTTCGCCCGCGGGCACTTCGGCGACACCGACCCTTACCGACGCCGGTTGCGCCGAGATTCCGGCGTCCGGCAATAGTCGCGTACGCAACACTATCGCGCGCGGAAGCGGATCACGCGCGTCGTCGCGCGCGGGCGCAGGCGACGACGGCGAGATTTCGGCCGTCGCGCCGCTGCGATCGGCCGGGCGTTGCCATAACCACAGCAAGATAGCGCCCACCAAGATTGCGCAAACGACGTAGAAAGCCACGACGCCGCGGCCCCTAAGCCGCGATCGCGAAACCCTAGGCGCGCAAGCGCGCACCGCAGACCATGTCATCGATGCTCAGTCCGTGTCCGCAGTCGAATAGAGCGACAGATAGACCGGCGCATGATCCGAAAGACCGTTGCGGAACGTGCACATGTCGGCGATGTAATCGCGCCCGGACGCGGAATATTCGCTGACATAACTGCCCTGGAACCAGAAATGGTCGTAGCGACTGGCGAAGGCGCAGCTGGTGTTGATCGAGGTCAGGTCGTTGACCCGATAACCGACCGCGGGCGAAAGCGCGGTAAGGGTCACCCACCAGGGCGAGGTCGCCTCGCGGTTATGGTCACCGACCAGGATCACGTCCTGATCGCTGCTGCTGCCGCTCTGGATCGACGAAAACACGCTCGCGATCTGCTGGATCTCGGTTTGGCGCTCGGCGGTGGTGCCGAAGATCGTATGCCAGTTGATGAAAGTGTAATCGGCGCCGGTCTGGATATGCCGGACCTTGACGATCTGCGGCTCACGCTCGAACTTGTCGCCGGTGTCGGTCCAGAGCGTCGCCGACAGCAATTGCACGCGATCGGTGCGGAAGACACCGCATAACGCTCTTTGTAGCTACTGCGCCCGATCGCCGCGGTGACCCGGTGGTCCCAAGTGAAACCGCTGACCGCGGTCAGGGCCGCGGCGATCGGGCGCAGTAGCTACAAAG
>SSEV01000012.1 GCA_008015095.1 Lysobacteraceae bacterium
CCGGGCAATTGCGGGCTGTCCGGATGATGCCGCAGCGTCTGATAGCGGCGGCGCGGGGTTTCGTGATGATCGGAATGGCGCTGCAGATGAAACAGGAACAGATTGCTCAACAGGTAATCAGAGTTCCACGAATGCAGGTGCGTGGTGCGTTCGTAACAGCCATCGTCCAGGCGCGCGCGTTCCAAACCGTAATGCTCGATGTAGTTGATGATTTCCAGCGAGCAGGCGGCGAAAAACCCCTGGGCGAGAAAGAACAGCAGGCCCTGTTCGCCCAGACGCCACCAGAACGCAGCGACGCACAGCAGCCATAGCAGAGTCCAGCCCAGCAACTCGTTGCTCAGGCTCCACCAGCGGCGATCTTGACGGCGCAGGCGTGCGGCTTCGAGTCTCCAGGCGTTCGCGGTGTTGCGGTACAGCGCGCGCGGCAGGAAATGCCACAGCGACTGACCATAGCGCGCGCTCGACGCATCCTCCGGCGTGGACACGTGCACATGGTGGCCGCGCACGTGCTCGATCTTGAAACCGTGATAACCCACGCTGGTCAGCAGCAGACCGCCTGCGGCGCGTTCGATGGGATCGTCTTTGTGGATCAACTCGTGGGCGACATTGATCGCGAGCACGCCGCCGACGATGCCTTGCGACAACAGCCAGCCGATAATTCCCAACGCGCCGAAACCGGCTTCGGCGAAATGCCCGCCGGACCACGCCAGCACCGCCGCCTGCGCCGGTAAGGCGGCGAGTGTCATCGCCCGGAACCAAGGGTCTGCGTCCAGCGCGCCGACACTGTCGTCGGGCGCATTGCGTGGATCATGGCCGAGCGCGTAATCCAACGCCGGCAGCAGCACGAACAGGAAGAACAAAGGAAACCACGCCATCGCGTCCGGATGGCCGCTCCACGCGCCGAGCCACGCCGCGATCGGCATCAGCGCCGGAACCACGAACACGACCAGGAATCCGAGACGTTTCCACACAGGCATGCGTGCAGCCTACCCATTCGCATCGCCGGTGCAAGTGGCGCCATGCGACGGGGTGGCGGGGTATGCTGCGCAGCGTTGCCGGCGGCCACCGCCGCGGCCCCATCCCGGAGCGTATCCCGCATGAGCGCAGGCCAGCCCTTATTGATCACCTTCGGCGTCTATCTGCTCGCGATGATCGCGATCGGCTTCTGGGCATGGCGCTCGACCCGCAGTTTCGATGACTACATCCTCGGCGGTCGTTCGCTCGGCAGCGTCGTGACCGCGCTGTCCGCAGGCGCTTCGGACATGAGCGGCTGGTTGCTGATGGGGCTGCCCGGCGCGCTCTATCTCGGCGGCGTATCCGAGGCATGGATCGCGCTGGGCCTGATCGTCGGCGCTTGGTGCAATTGGAAATTCGTCGCCGGCCCGTTGCGCGTCTATACCGAGCGCACCCGCAACGCGTTGACTGTGCCTGATTATTTCACTCACCGTTTCGAGGACCGTCAGCGCATCCTGCGGGTGTTCTCGGCCTTGGTCATCCTGGTGTTCTTCGCGGTGTATTGCGCCAGCGGCATCGTCGCGGGCGCGCGTCTGTTCGAGAGCGTATTCGGCGTACCCTACGCACAGGCGTTGTGGTGGGGCGCGGCCGCGACCATTCTCTACACCCTGGTCGGCGGTTTCCTGGCGGTGAGCTGGACCGATACGGTGCAGGCCTCGCTGATGATTTTCGCGCTGGTGCTGACGCCCATCGTGGTCGTGCTCGGCAGTGGTGGCGTCGGTCCCAGTCTCGCCCTGATCGAGCAGGTCGATCCGACCAAGCTCGATTGGTTCAAGGGCGGCGCGCTCGGTACGGTGGGCATCGTCTCGCTACTGGCCTGGGGCCTGGGGTATTTCGGACAACCGCATATCCTCGCGCGCTTCATGGCCGCCGACTCGCTCAGTGCGATCCCGAAAGCGCGGATGATCGGCATGAGCTGGATGGTGCTCTGCCTGTTCGGCGCGATGGCGGTCGGTTTCTTCGCCAACGCCTATTTCGCCGCGCATCCGGATCAGGTCGGGCCGGTGAAGGACAACGCGGAGCGAGTGTTCATCCAGCTCGCGACCGTGCTGTTCAATCCCTGGGTCGCGGGCGTGCTGCTGTCGGCCATTCTTGCCGCGATCATGAGCACCTTGTCCTGCCAGTTGCTGGTCTGCTCAAGCGCGCTTACCGAGGATTTCTACAAGGGATTCTTACGCCCGGGCGCGGGCCAGCGCGAACTGGTCTGGTTCGGTCGCGCGATGGTGCTGGCGGTGGCGTTGTTGGCGATCTGGATCGCGCGCGATCCGAACAGCAGAGTGCTCGGGCTGGTGTCCTACGCCTGGGCCGGATTCGGCGCGGCCTTCGGCCCGGTGGTGCTGTTCTCGCTGTTCTGGCCGCGCATGACCCGCGATGGCGCGCTCGCCGGCATGTTGATCGGCGCGATCACCGTGATCGCGTGGAAAGAAATCGTCGTCGCGCAGAAAATCAGCGAACTCTACGAAATGGCGCCGGGCGTGATCGCCGCATCGGTCGCGATCGTGGTCGTCAGCAAGCTCGGACGGCCGCCTTCGGACGAAGTGCAGTTCCGTCACAAGGGAGTGATGGAGACGCTCAAAGTGCATGGGTACTGACTAGAGGTTCTTTCACCCTCTGATCGCGTCTGACCTCCTCCTACAGTATGCCCGCCGACACCCGCCCGCTCGCGATCGCGATCATGGGCCCGACCGCGTCGGGCAAGACCGCGCTCGCGCTGGCGTGGGCGCAGCGTTATGGCGGTGAGATCGTCAGCGTCGATTCGGCGCTGGTCTATCGCGGGCTCGATATCGGCGCAGCCAAACCGACGGACGCAGAGCGCGCTGCGGCGCCACATCATCTGCTCGATCTGCGCGATCCCTGGCAACCGTATTCGGCCGCGGATTTCGCCGCGGATGCGCGCGCCGCGATCGACACGATCGTGTCACGGGGCAGGTTGCCCATCCTCGCCGGAGGCACCGGTCTGTACTTTCGCGCATTGCTCCACGGCCTGTCGCCGATGCCGGAATCCGATCCGGCCGTGCGCGCCGCGATCGAAGCGGAAGCCCTCGAGCGCGGATGGACGGCGATGCATGCCGAACTTGCCCGGATCGATCCCGCTGCGGCTTCGCGCATCCACGCCACAGATCCGCAACGCATCCAGCGGGCGCTGGAGGTCTATCGCATCAGCGGCCGCACCATCAGCGCATGGCAGGGGCAGGCCAGCACGCAGCCACGTCCGTTTTGTCGCGTTTTGAAGCTGGCGATCGCTCCACGCGATCGCACCGTGTTGCACGCGCGCATCGAACGCCGTTTCGATGCGATGCTGGACCAGGGATTCCTCGATGAAATGCAGCGTTTGCGCGCCTTGCCGCAGTTGCGTCATCACCCAGCGCCGCTGGATTTGCCGGCGTTGCGTGCGGTCGGGTACCGGCAGGCTTGGGCCTATCTGGACGGACGCGTTTCTGTGACCGAATTCCGGGACCAGGCGATCTTCGCCACCCGTCAACTCGCCAAACGGCAGCTCACCTGGTTGCGCGGCGAGCAGGATGTGCTTTGGTGCGATCCGGCCCTGGATCACGCACGGTTACAGGCGTTATTGAGCGGGTTCCTGGGCGATGACAGCGGTCGGTCATCGGGGGCGCGACCATCGGCCGCTTCCGGTCCGGGCGCAGTTGTGTAACCATCGGTCTGCCGGTTGGGGGATATCGACCATCAACATCGCATCGAACCGGCGCATCCATCATCTTGAAACAACCGAGTCATGTTGCAACCAATAACAAGCCCCAAACCGGGGAATTCCATGTCGAAGGGGCAATCATTGCAGGATCCGTTCCTGAACGCGCTGCGTCGGGAACGCGTGCCGGTCTCGATCTATCTCGTCAACGGCATCAAGTTGCAAGGCACGATCGAATCGTTCGATCAGTTCGTGGTGCTGTTGCGTAATACCGTCAGCCAGATGGTGTACAAGCACGCGATCTCCACCGTGGTGCCCGCGCGCAACGTACGTGTCGGCCCGGGTGGCGGCTATGTGCAGTCGACGGAGCACGACGACGAGGGACATCACGGCATGCTGGCCGGCGGTGTACCGAATATCGGCTGATGCATAAGCGCAGTGCGGCGCAGTTCCGGCTGCGCCGCACTGAGGATCGGATCGCTTGTTCGAACGTTCCCGCAAGGGCGAAACCGCATTGCTGATCCAGCCCCATGCCGGCGGTCCGCCGGACGAGGGCGTGCTGGAGGAATTCGGCGATCTTGCTCGCTCCGCCGGGGCGAAGGTCGCGGCGATCCTCCATGCGCGGATCGACCGCCCCAACGCCGCCACGCTGATCGGCAGCGGCAAACTCGAAGAGGCCAAGGCGGCGGCCGACGCCACCGGCGCAGAGCTGGTGTTGGGCAACCACGCCTTGTCGCCGGTGCAGGAGCGCAATCTCGAAAAAGCCCTCGGGCGTCGCGTGGTCGACCGCACCGGCCTGATTCTCGACATCTTCGCCCAGCGTGCGCGCAGCCATGAAGGCAAGCTGCAGGTCGAACTCGCGCAACTGCGGCATATGGCGACCAGGCTGGTGCGTGGTTGGACCCACCTGGAACGCCAGCGCGGCGGTTCGATCGGTTTGCGCGGGCCGGGCGAGACGCAGTTGGAAACCGATCGCCGGTTGTTGCAGAAACGGGTCGAGCAGTTGCAGCGCCGACTCGAAAAAGTCGAAGTCCAGCACGCGCAGATGCGTCGCGCGCGCGTCCGCAGCGAACTGCCGCGCGTCGCGCTGGTGGAGTACACCAACGCCGGCAAATCGACCCTGTTCAACGCATTGACCGGCGCCGAGGCCTACGCCGCCGATCAGTTGTTCGCCACCCTCGACCCGACCGTGCGCCGGATCAGTTTGCCGGGCGGCAGTCTGGTGCTCGCCGACACTGTCGGTTTCGTGCGCGATCTGCCGCATGAACTGGTCGCCGCTTTCCGCTCGACGCTGTCCGAAGCGCGCGAAGCCGATCTGCTGCTGCATGTGATCGACGCCGCCGATCCCCTGCGCGAAGAGCGCATCCGCCAGGTCGATGCGGTCCTCGCCGAGATCGGTGCGGGCGAGATCCCGCAGTTGCTGGTCTACAACAAGATCGATCGGATCGATGGCGTCGGCGCGCGTCACGATCCTGCGGTCCCGGTCTCCGCCGAGGGCGATGAAGTTTCCGATCACGGCCTGGAGGAACTCGCCCGCGAGCGGGTCTGGCTCTCGGCCCGGGATGGCGTCGGGCTCGATCTGCTGCGCAAAGCCCTGATCGCGCGTCTCGGCCTGCGCCGCGTGACCGGCATGGTGTATGTGCCGGCCCGCGCCGGCCGGCTACGCGCCAAGCTCTACGCGTTGGACGCGGTGCGCAACGACAGCCACGATGCAGGCCCTGACGGGCAGGGCGGTTGGCGTCTGGAACTGGATCTGGCGCTCGCCGACGCCGAAAAACTGGCTGCCGGGCCGGGCGGCGATGCGCTCGACCCGCTGTTGCCGGCGGGCGAAGACGGCGACACCTTGTAAACTCACCCTTCCGCCCGCACTCCTGCGGAGCGGATCAAGGCTTCGGAGCAGGCATGGCCTGGAATACCCCCGGCGGCGACAATTCCAACGATAAAGATTCCCCATCGGGCCGCGATCGCAGCCCATGGAAACCGCGTGGCGGCGGACACGGGCCCGGCGGATTCGATTCGATCCTGGCCCGGCTGCGCGAACTTTTCGACAATGGCGGCCCCTGGCGCTGGTTGCCGGCGCTGCTCGCGATCTGGTTGGCCTTCAACTGTTTCGTTCTGGTCGCCGAACAGGAGCGCGCCGTAGTCCTGCGCTTCGGCAAGTTCGCGCGCGTCATGGAGCCCGGTCCCGGCTTCAAACTGCCGTGGCCGATCGAATCGGTGGAGAAGGTCAACGCCACCCAGATCAAGAACCTCAACGAAAGCGTCTCGGTGCTGACCCGCGACGAGAACATCGTCCAGGTCCAGATCAACGTCCAGTACCGCATCATCGACGCCAAGCTGTACCTGTTCGGCACCCGCGACAGCGACGAAGTCCTGCGTCAAGCCGTACTCAGCTCGGTGCGCGAGCAGGTCGGCCGTTCCACGCTCGACAACGTGCTGAACTCGCGCGAAGCCATCGCCACCGCAGCCAAGGCCCAGTTGCTGAAATCCCTGACCACATATGCCACCGGCCAGACCGTCACCGATCTCAAACTGCCCGACGCACGGCCGCCGGACGAAGTGAAACCGGCCTTCGACGACGTCAACAGCGCGCAGCAGGACAAGGATCGCCTGATCAGCGAAGCGCGCGCCTACGCCGCCAAGGTAGTGCCCGAAGCGCGCGGCGAAGCGGCGCGCACGCGCACCGTTTCCGAAGGCTACAAGACCGCATCCATTGCCCGTGCGACCGGTGACGCCACGCGGTTCACGTTGTTGTTGCAGCAGTATCGCGGCGCGCCCGAAGTCACGCGCAAGCGCCTGTGGCTGGAAACCGTACAGGGCGTACTGGCCGATAACCGCAAGATTGTCGGCGGCGATAGCCGCCAGTTGCTCTATATGCCGACGCCGCAAGCGCGCGAACGCGCCGCCTCCGCGGCCCCCGCGCCGGAACTGATCGCGCCGATGGTCACCGCCACGCCGGAAGAAGGCGACACCGCACGCACACCGCGCTCGAAGGGCCGCGAAGGGAGCAGCCGATGAGAACTTCCCTGTGGGGCCCGTTGTTGGTCGCCGGTCTACTGTTATTGTTCGGCTCGGTCTACGTCGTGCGCGAAGGGCATACCGCGATCGTGCTCAATCTGGGCAAAGTGGTGCGCAGCGATATCGGCCCCGGCCTGCATTTCAAAGTGCCGCTGATCGAACGCGCGCTGGTGTTCGACAGCCGCCTGCGCGTATTGCCGGCCGAGCCCGAGCGCTACCTCACTTCCGAACAGAAGACGATCAGCGTCGATTTCTTCGCGATCGGCGAGATCAAAGACGCGCGCGCGTTCTATCGCGCCACCGGCGGCGATGAAGGCGCCGCAGTCGACAGGCTCGCGCCGATCATCCGCGACGCGCTGCGCAACGAAATCAATGCGCGCACCCTGTCGCAAGTGGTGGCCGGCGACCGCACCAAGATCGTCGATGCCCAGCTCAAGTCGATCAACAAGGGCGCGGCCACCCTGGGCGTGCGCATCGTCGATCTGCGCATCAAACAGATCGATCTGCCTACCGACAGTCAGGTGATCCGCGACGTGTACCGGCGCATGAGCGCGCAGCGCCAGCAGGTCGCCAGCAAGCTGCGCGCCGAGGGCGCTGAAGAGGCCAACCGCATCC
>SSEV01000013.1 GCA_008015095.1 Lysobacteraceae bacterium
CTGCGAAAGTCAACGTTGCCGTGGCACAGGGATGTGCCGCCCGCGAATCAATCACGCAAGTGATTGATTCGGCGAGAGCAAGTCCGAATTCATTTCGGACTTGCGACCGCTGAGCAACTCCAGGAGGGACTTGTTCAGTGTTGCCCTAATGGAATCGAGACGCCACTGGGCAGCCTCTCCCAGGCCGGCCGAGAGGCTTCGGCCTGATCCGTGCCCGAATTCGCTTGCGCCCGGCCGATCCGGTGTTTGCGGAACTCACGGCGACGCATCCATCCGCGACAGCAACGCTGACTTATTCGGCCTCGCCCCGATATCGCCAAGTGCGTTACCAGAGATATCGCCGCGGCGGCTCTGACAGGCTCTTTTCGATAAGCAGTCGGCGCACGCCATGCCCTCAAATCATCTCTACTGTTGGTTTACTGCATGGATGAACGCTCTTCGCATGACACATCGCTGTCTTCGGCGCTTCCCACGTGTTCGACGAGCAGGGCTCGCCAATACAAGGCCAATAGCCTCTCGTCCACCACAGGTTGGGCGATGCCGAGCTCAGCCAGCTCGGCATCAGTCTGCGCACAAGACAGCGACCACTGCCCGGTCGAATATACGGCCGCCTCCGAAGCACCCGAAGGCTCATCGTTTAGCAGATGCTGAACCAGCGGATAGACTGGCAAGACTGTTCCTGATTGATAATACTCGTCGATTCGCCGCAACCATTCCGAATAAGGAATTGTCGCGAGCGATTTTCCGGTCGCCGCCTCGTACGCATGATACAGCTGGTCCATCGAAAACGTCGACGAAGACGACAGGTGGAAGATGCCGCCGCCAGTGCGATGACGTTCGGACAAAGCGACGATTGCTTCCACCACGTAATCGACCGGCATCACGCGCTGATCGCGACGATCGTCCGCGCCGCCTGCCCTCATCCGGATTGCGCTGACCATAGTCCGATGCAAGGCCTGCTTCTCGTCGTACCTTCCTGCGTGGCTGTCGCCCGCCACCAGTCCAAGTCGGAAAATATCGCAGGGCATCCCACGTTCCATCGCGAGAAGAACCAAGCATTCGCCGACCCATTTGCTGGCCGCGTAACCGTCAGTATCGAGGTGCAGCTCGTGTTCGATCGAAGAGGTTTCGTCGATTCGTTCCCCGTCCGCATGTGGAGTGATCGCGCTGAATACATTGAGCGTCGAAATGTAATCGAAGGTCTTGGTTCTGCCGGTGGCGGCAATACGCAGCAGCTCACGGACTCCCTCGACATTCGCCAATTTCGCACTGCTGTAAGGTTCCAGGTGATTCATGCTGGTTCCATTGTGCAAAATCGCGTCAATGCCGTCGATCAAGCGCGATCGGTCTGCAGGCGACAGCTGCAGACCCGGTCGCGCAAGATCCCCAAGGCATACGATGACCCTGTCTTCGTCGTGAGGATTCCACAAACGCCAGCGCCGCATGGATGCGAACAATCTCTCGCGCGCCATTTGTTCGCTTTCGCCGCGTACGAGGCAGTAGATGGTCGCGCTCGTTGTATCCAGCAGTCGTCGCAAGAGGAAGCGACCGACGAAGCCGGTCGCCCCAGTCAGCAGGACCGCCTTGGCTGGCGATCTTGGAACATCGTCCACGGATTGCGGCCGAATCGTCTCGTCCAGCCAGGCTTCCGATTTCCCATTGACGTAGCGCGCATGCTGGTGGCCGCTGTCGATGCGCTTCGCCAGATCGGAAAGCCTTGGGGCCGAAAATACGTCCGCGACCCCAATGCCGCAGCCGATTGCGGCATTCGCGCGTTGCGACAGGCGGATCGCGAGCAAGGAATGCCCGCCGAGCTCAAAGAAATCGTCATCGCAGCCGACCCGCTCGATCTGGAGCAAATCCGCCCAGATGCCGGCCAACGCCCGCTCCGTATCGGTCCCCGGCGGCGAGTACGCCCTGACCGCATAAGCTTCGGCTTCGGGCGCATGCAACGCCTTTCGATCGATCTTGCCGTGAGGGGTCAGCGGCCATTCCCGCAGTTGCACATAGGCTGCAGGAAGCATGTACTCCGGAAGATGTCGCCTGGCATGCGCACGTAAGGCGTCGAGCAATACGTTCTCGTGAGCGATGAAATAAGCCACAATTCTGGCATCGCCCGGGCGATCTTCGCGTAAGACCGCGATCGCTTCGGCTATGCCGTCGTAGCTGCAGACAGTGGTTTCAATCTCGCCGGGCTCGATGCGATATCCGCGAACCTTCATCTGAAAATCCGCACGGCCGCGAAAAACGAGCGCTCCTTCCACCGTCCAGTGCGCCAGATCGCCGGTCCTGTACATCCTACGCCCGGGAACGAAAGGATCCCGCAGAAAACGTTCAGCGGTAAGCTCCTCTCGATTGAGATAACCCAACGTCACCCCATCTCCGCCGATATACAGATCGCCATCGACACCGATCGGCGCCGGCTGCATCGCCTCGTTGAGCACGTAGGCCTGCGTGTTGACGATCGGCCTTCCGATCGTGATTCGATCGTCTGCCGGGGTCAATCTTGCGATCGTCGATAAGACTGTCGTTTCCGTGGGGCCATAGGCGTTGTAGTAACGACAGCATCCGGCCCATCGCTCGACCATATCGGGCGATGGCGCGGACCCCGCCGTCATGATAATCATGTCGGGTCTGGCCATCTTCGGGTCCAACTGTTGAAGATAGGCTGGCGGCAGTGCGATGAAATCGATGTCGTGATCCAAAACATAGCGCATGAAAAGTTCAGGATCCCGGATCGCCGCGTCATCGAGCAGATGCAATCTCAACCCGTTGCTCAATGCGGAAAATATTTCTCCGGCCGAAGCATCGAAGGTATATGGCGCAAACAGAATCGTGTCGCCTCCAGCGGGAGCCAACCCAGATTCGGCTATCCCCGCGCAGAAATTGATCAGATTCGAATGCGAAGCGACCACTCCTTTCGGTATCCCGGTGGTGCCAGACGTGTAGATCACATAAACAGCTCGTTGAGACCACGGCCCCGCGACGAGGGGAGGCGTTTGGGGCTGCGTAACGATCCATGAAGCAGCGTCATCCATTGCAATCTGCACGACACCTTCGTATTCACCGCAGCAGCGGCCCGCCTTGTCGACAAGCAATCGTTTCGCTTTGGCATCGGCTAGAATCAATGCATTGCGTTCAGGCGGCGCGTCCGGATCCAACGGCAAATACGCGGCCCCGGTCTTGATGATCGCCAGGATCGCAACGATCAGCGTCACGCCGCGACCTGATATCAACGCGACGATATCGCCATTGCCCACGCCTTGTTCGATCAGATAATGCGCCAGTTGGTTTGCCTGGGCCTCAAGCTCACGACAGGTGATCATCGCGCCTGCATGAATCAATGCAATCTCGTCCGGCCTTTCGACGGCACGCGCTTCGAAGATGCTATGGAGGCTTGCCGCAGGACCGGTCGTGCGCAAAGCCGGGCCGTTCGCCATTTCTGCGAGCAGCCTGCTTTCTGACTCAGGCATAGGATCGATCGCATCGATACTTGTCGACCCTCCGTCTTCCAGCGCCAACAGCAATCGGCCCAGGACCGTCTCGAAGTAAGCGAGCACGCGCTCTGTGTCAATCTCGGAAACGGCTCGCACGCCTATCTCGAAGGAATGACCAAAATCGTCCACCGCCACCGCTAGCGGATAAGTCGTCCTCTCGTGGCCCCGAAGATACCTGCCGCCCGCTTCCTCGATGGAAGCGGTCGATATGACGCCACGCCTATAATTTAGCAGCGAGGTGAATAGCGGCAGGTTTTGCGGAACCGCGCTGCAACGTTGCGCCAAAGCCAATGGCGCGTGCTCGTGAGCAATCAACTCCGCCAGGGATTGATGAACCGAGCGCAAAACAGAGGCCGCCGCCTTTTTATCTATATCGATCTTCAGCGGCAACGTATTGATGAGCATCCCCAGCATACGCTGGGCCTCCGGCGCCCCATGCATACGGCCGAACAGCAAGGTGCCGAATACGGCGCTGGATCTGTTTGTCGTTCTTGCCACGACCAAAGCCCATGCAAGATGCATGAAGCTTGCGGGACTGACTGAGCAGCCTCGAACAACATCAACGATTCGCCGCGACAGCATATCCGACAGGACTTTCTTCGACTCCAACAGCGGCTCGTTAGCACCAGGTTTGCGCAGGCAACCGAATGGCGCCGACGGCTCTTGGATGTCGGCCAGCATGCATTCAAAGAAACGCCTGTGTTCTACGTTTCCCATCACAGAGCCGGCTCGCACTATGAATTCCCGGAACGACGACGACGGTGGCAATTCCTTTTCGCGTCCATGAAGGATCATGCGAATCTCATCATCAATCAGATCCATACTGGCCTGATCGAGAACAACGTGATGTGAAACGATAAACAATACCCAGCGCCCGCTTTGAGCCGCATATGCGGTAGCGCATCGAATCAGCGGCGCCGAAGCGAGATCGAGCCGATAATGGCCGGGGTCGTAGATGCCTGCCAGCCGCTCGGCCACATTTTCGGCGTCTTCCGCAAATTCATACCGGTCGACCGGAATATCTACTGACCGAAGAACCACTTGGATCGGCTGCTCAATCCCCGCCCATACTATTGATGTGCGTAGGACCGTGTGGCGTAAGACCACTTTATGCAATGCTGCAAGATAAGCGTCCAATTCCGACTCGGTATCGAACTCGAACGCGGCACTCAACAAATAAGGATCCCCTCGCTCTGTACTTAAATATTCGTACAGAATGCCTTCTTGCAGCGGCGCGAGTGGATAGATGTCCTGCACGTTGGCCGCCCCTCCGGGCACCTGCGCCACGACCCGATCGATCTGCGACTGATTCAACGATACCAGCGTCAACATCCACGGTTCGATGCGGTCAGCATGCTCTGGAATTCGATTAGGCGGGACGTCTATATCTTCGAAGACTGGAACAACGCATTTTGCGAAATCAGCCAGGGTAGAGCTTTTGAAAATCATCTCTACATCGGCCCGGAATCCCTCAATTCGCATTTTCTCGATCAAGTGTATGACGAGCAGAGAATGACCACCAAGTTCAAAGAAATTATCCCGACGCCCCACCCGCTCCCGTTTCAATACCTGCATCCATATGCGTGCAATCGCTTGCTCGGTCGGGCCTTGTGCAGCCTCGAATTCGCGCCGGGCATACGCCTCCTCGCCAGGCGCTGGCAGTGCTTTTCGATCTATTTTTCCGTTCGGCGTCAACGGCCATGCGCTCACACGGACGAAGGCCGTTGGAACCATATAATCGGGCAGAGATTCCGATAGCCGATCGCGCAGAGCGCTAACGTCCACCGCGCCTTCGGCGAGATAATAAGCGACCAAGTGCTTTTCGCCTGGAACGTCATCGCGCGCCAATACCGCCGCTTCAAGCACATCTTCGCATGCCATGAGCTTCGCTTCGATTTCACCCAATTCGATACGGAATCCACGAACCTTGACTTGGAAATCGTTGCGTCCCGCGAACTCTATGGTGCCGTTCTGCAACCAGCGCGCCAGATCTCCGGTTTTGTACATACTGTTACCAAGACCGCCGAAGAAAGGGTCTTCGAGAAAACGTTCGGCGGTCAGCTCGGGCTGGTTAAGATAGCCCCGCCCTACGCCAATTCCGCCTATAAACAATTCGCCTACTACGCCCACGGGGACAGGTTGACGATATGCGTCGAGGATATAGATGCGTGTGTTAGCGAATGGCTTACCTATACTTGCGCGCGCGACGTCAGGCATATATCGCGCATAGTCCGCCGTGCAGGAAACGGTGGCCTCGGTCGGGCCATAGGTATTGATCAACGTCGTTGTCATACCCAGTTTTTCCCACTGACGCAGTTTCTCCAGCGGCAGCACATCACCGGTCACGTTGATCAGGCGCACACCCTCCATACTCGCCTCGGCGCGATCCGGAGACGCCGTCCATTCGGTGACCAGGCTTTGCCAATGCGCTGTAGTGAAATGGATGACGGTCGGATTTTGCGGGCTGTCAGAGGCAACCATCGCTTCCGTGCCATAGGGTTTTGACGATGGCAGAAGGCTGGCGCCAGCGAGCAATGCGGGCGCCAATTCTTCGATCGACAAGTCGAAATTGAGTGAATTCTGCAGTAATACCCTGTCGTCACGGCTCAATCCAAACCAGCGAATCGCATCCAGTGTGTAATTGACCAAGCTCCGATGCTCAATCATCACCCCCTTGGGCGTCCCGGTCGAGCCGGAGGTGTAGATGACATACGCCAGATGCTCCGGCCTCAGCCCCAACTCTTCAGGATCGGGATTCCCCGTGTTCCCACTGCGCCACAACGCCGCATCCGCATCCAACATCAGCAACGACGGCGCCCGATCCCCCGCGCCCGCCAACAACCGCTCGATCAACCCGCCATCCACACGCCCATCGCTCACCATCGCGCGCGGA
>SSEV01000008.1 GCA_008015095.1 Lysobacteraceae bacterium
AGGTAATTGCATCGCACCATGCGGTGCACGCGGCCCTCGAAATTGCGATTGCCGCTCAACACGGCAGCGGCGCGCAGACCTTGGCGCTCAATCGTCTCGGCGACACCGGGCAACAACGGCCCACCGCCGCCATTGCAGGTCGCGCAGCCATAACCGACCACATGGAACCCAAGGGTTTCCAGCGCAGGCAGTAAACCGGCCGCTTCCAAATACCGGGTGACGGCCCGCGAGCCCGGCGACAGGCTGGTTTTGACGAACGCCGGCACTTGCAATCCGCGTTCCACCGCGCGTCGGGCCAACAATCCTGCCGCCAACATCGCCGACGGGTTGGAGGTGTTCGTGCATGACGTCATCGCGGCGAGAACGACCGATCCGTCCTGCAACGTATGACGATCCGCGCGCGGCGCGGCGACTCCCTCCCCTTGACCAAGCGAGGCGCGCAGTCCGCACAGGTCGAGCCGCTGATGCGGCTGAGACGGCCCAGCCACGGTCGGCCGTACGGCGCCAAGATCGAAGGTGAGCATTCGATCGTACGCCGGCGCCGCGTCGTGATCGCCGTCGCGCCAGAATCCCTGCGCCCGGCAATAAGCTTCGACCCGCGAGATCAGCCCCCCGTCGCGCCCGGTCTGAGCGAGGTAGCGCGTCACTTCGGCGTCGATCGGGAAGAAAGCCGCCATCGCGCCGTACTCGGGCGCCATGTTCGCCACAGTGCAACGGTCCGCAGCGCGCAGACTGACCGCGCCGAGCCCGATGAATTCAACCAGCGCGCCGACCACACCCTCTTCGCGCAAGCGCGCAGTCAGCGTCAGCGCCAAATCCGTAGCGGACACGCCGACCCGCAACGCGCCGACCAGATGCACGCCGACGCATTCGGGCAAAGCGGTGCGGATCGGCATGCCGAGCATGATCGCCTCCGCTTCCAATCCGCCCACGCCCCAGCCCAGCACGCCCAGACCGTTGATCATCGTGGTATGGCTGTCGGTACCGATCACGCTGTCCGGATACAACAGCATGGCGTGCGCGTCCTCGCGTAACGCAACGACATCCGCCAGCCGTTCGAGATTCACCTGGTGCACAATGCCCTGACCGGGCGGCACCACGCGCAACTGATCGAAATGGGCCTGGGCCCAACGCAGGAAACCGTAACGCTCGCGATTGCGATCCAGTTCGATCGCCTCGTTCTTCGCCAACGCGTCCGCACTGCCCGCATGCTCGACCAGCAATGAATGGTCGACGACCACATCCGTGGGCACCACCGGATTGACGCTGTCGGCGCTGCCGCCCATGTCGGCGACGCGATCACGCAATGCGGCCAGATCGACAAGCGCGGGAATGCCGGTATAGTCCGGCATGATCAGCCGCGCAGGCATGAATGCGATCTCCACCGCTGCGCGATCCGCTGCATCCGGCTTCGCCATGCGCCGGGCGACGGCCAGGGCGGACGCACGCTCGCCGTTACGCAATAGCGATTCGATCAGAACCCGTCCCGCGTAAGGAATCCGGGCCAGCGCAACACCCGCCTCCGCCACGAGAGTATGGATGTCGTAGCACAGATAGGTGCGCCCATCGATGCGAACTTCAGTCATGGCGTCGCGATCGATGCCGATGCTTGCGGGTGCTGGACTCACGACGACGCGCTCCTGTCGGGGAAAGGCAGGCCGGTCGGACCGACATACTCGAGCAACGGACGAATCAGCACATTGTTGTCGAACTGCTCGACCGCGTGCGCGAGCCAGCCGGCCATGCCCCCGATCACGAATCCCGGCACTGCCAGATCGTCAGGCAGGCCGAGCTTGCGATAGGCCAGCCCCGCGTACAGATCGACATTGGCGTCCACGCCATGGCGGGCATAGGGGCGCATCGCCTCAACCACGGCCTGCACCACTTCATATTCGTGCATATCGCCCTGAAGCTTGCTGGCGGTCAGCGCGGCGTCGCGCAGATGCCGCACGCGCGGATCTTCGGTGCGATAGACGCGATGACCGAACCCCATCACCGGTTCGTTGTTAGCGTGCTTGCGCTGCACGTAATCTGCCGCCGCCTCGCGCGCGCCGACCTCGTCGATCAGATGCATCACCTCTTCGGCTGCGCCGCCATGGAGCATGCCGGCGAACGCGGCGATGGCGGTCGTCATGCCCGCGTGAAGGCTGGAACGGCAACCGGCGACCACGCGCAACGCGAAGGTGGAAGCATTGGAACTATGGTCGGCGTGTACGATCAGGTCGCGATCAATCACGCCAGCGGAAAACTCGGAAGGCGCGACGCCCTGCAGCATGTGCAACAGGTGCGCGGCGAAAGGCGTTTCGGCATCCGGCGAAACGAACGGCAGGCCCTGTCTGCTGCGGTGATGCAACGCCACCAATATCGGCACCTGTGCGATCAGACGGACTCCAGAACGCAGCAATGCCTCGCGTGTGAGATTACCGGCGTCCGGATCGTAGGCGCCCAACATCGAAACGCCCGTGCGCAGGGCTTCCATTGGATGGGCATGCGCCAATTGCCGCATCACCGCCATCACCGGCTCCGGCAGCGTCCGGGCGCGGGAAATCTCGGCGGCGAGAGCCGCGCGCTCCGCCGGACCAGGCAATCGCGCGTGCAACAGCAGATGGATGATGTCCTCGAAACTGCAGCGCGTGGCCAGATCGTGAATCGAATAGCCTCTGTACTCGAGCACGCCGTGCTCGCCGTCGATCATCGAGATCGCGCTGCGATCGAAATATACCCCGACCAGCCCGCGATGCAGATGCGGCTTTCCGGCCGTCTCCGCCACCACGGCCCGCGCGGCGGCCTCCTGCGTATCCGGCGCTTTCTCTCCGCCATCGAGCCCGGCGACATACTCGCGGATCGCCCGTACCGAGTGCAGCTCCAACATCAGCATCTCGTCGACCTTGATCGAGAACGCCTCCTCCAGCGCGAGCATCAGCGCCACGTGACGCAACGAATCCCATTGTTGGATCGACTGATATTCCAGGTCGTCATGCAGTTTGTCCTGGCTGATCCCCAGCGTCCGCGCCACAACGGCGTCGGCCCTGTCCTTTGCGTCACGCATCCTGTCCATTCCAATTCCCGTCGTCATTTCCTTGCATCCTTACCTGCATCTGATGTCATTGCGCTTGCCGAATCTGCGCTTGCGCATCGGCCGCGTCGAACAAGGCCATTCCATGCCTTCTGGGACGGGCCACAATAAACACGATCGCCCAAAACAATGATCCGATGACAGCACTGGCCAACAGCGCATACGCCAGCGATTCCTGCTCCAGGTGCGAAACCAACGGAACAACGGCCGCACCGAACGCCGCAAGATAGATATTCCGTATCGAAGACAGGCGGCCACGATAGCGGGCCGGCGCGCGTTTCTGCAGCACGCTCAACAACACGACGCAGGACAGGGTGTTGGCGGCGCCAACGATCGCCATGAGCGCCAGGCCGGCGTATGGTTGCGCAGACCACGCCAATGCCGCCAGACCGGCAGCCTGACCGCCGAGGCCCAGCAACACGGCGTTGCGCTCGCCAAGACGCCGCGCGACGGTCTCCACGACGAACGCGGCGCTCATCGCTCCGACCGCGAAGCTTCCATCGAGCAACGAAAGCCAGTTGTCGTTCCCGCCATAACGATTCTCGACCATCGGCGCCAACAGCAGATTCACCAGGCCTACGAGCAGATAATCCCCGGCCGCGAACAACAGCAACCAGAACACGATCGGATTGGAACGCACGACCGCAAAGACATCGCGCCAATCCTGTATCGCCCGGGTCAGCCAGTTGCCCAACGCGGCGCCGGCGCGCTCCAACGGCTCACGCACGATATCGACCCTGATCGCCATGGACAGCAACGCGGCAAGGATAAAACCGCCACCGTTCAGCCCAAGAGCGAGCGGCGCCCCGCCGTAGGTGAGAATAGGGCCTACCGCGGCCACGCCCAGCAGTTGCCCCGCCTGCACGGCGATGCCGTTGTAACTGTTGAAACGCATCAGATCCTGCGCCGGCACGATCGAAGGCGCGAGCGCGAACTGCGCAGAGCGGTAGAACGGCTTGACCGCCTGTATCACCAGCGACGCAGCGACGACCCAGAAAATCTGCTGTTGCTGGTGCAGCATCAGCGCGGCGAGCAGAATCACGCCTCCGCGCGCGAGACAGGCGCCGACGCAACTCCATTTCGGGTTTCCGCGATCGACCCATGGGCCGGCGATGACCTGGAACACGAACGACGCCGCGTATTCCATGACGATCACGAAGCCGAAAACCGCCGCGCTCCCGGTCTTGTCGTAAAGCAGCTTGCCTACGGTAAGCAAATGCATCCCGTTACCGACATTGGTGATCAATGTCGTGCTCAACAAAAGATAGGCCTCGCGATTCAGTCCACGCATATCAGCCCGCGCATGCAACGACGAACCGTATCTGGCCCGCCGCCTCGACCGCGCGCGCCATCGCTTCCTCCGCGCTTTCGCCTACCGCGATCACGGACGCTCCGCGAGAGAACGAATCATGCACTTCGCCGATCTCGGCGCCCGGAGACTGGATCACGTCGACGCGTTGTACACCGGGCATGGCTTTGGCGGCGTCCACCCCGTCGACGCGTTCGACGACGCCGCGTGCGAGCGGGCTGACGAAACGGATCGCGGCGTATCGCCCTGCGGCGGCCGAAGCGGGCACATCGTCGATCACCGATTCGCCCATCACCTGTCGGACCCATAACACGTGCAGATCAACGCCGGTCACCAGATTCACCAGTTCGACGATGCGGTCGCCGCCCAAACGCGCATGGGTTTCGACGACGCGCGGACCGCGCTGCGTGGTGATGATTTCGGTATGGCTCGGCCCCATGCGAATGCCCACCGTATCCAGCGTCGCGCATACGAGCCTGTGGATATCGGCCTCGACCGCAGGCTCGAATACCGCCGGCACGCAATGCCCGACCTCGATGCAAGTCCGCGGATCTTTGTATTTCCGGGTGATGCAGGCGATCCGATGACGGCCCTGCTCGGAAAAAGCCTCCACGCTCCACTCTTCGCCTTCCAGGAACTGTTCGAGCAGCAACGGATACTTCCCCGCCCACTGCTGAAACCAACGCACCGCGGCATCCAGCTCCGCGTCATTCCTCGCGATGGAAACGCCCAGGCTGCCACGCGCGCTGACCGGTTTCAGCACAACCGGATAACCGTACTCTTCGGCAAAACGACGAACCTCGTCGAGATCGGGAGCCTGCATGACGCGACTGGCGGTATCGTCCAATCCCGCTGCCCTGAGCTTTTCGCGCATCACGAACTTGTCGTGCGTGCTGGTGACCGTCTCCGGCGGGTGATACGGCAGATCCAGGGCCAGCGCGATCTGCGCGGCGATGTCTTCTGCGGTCTCGGTAAAGCCGCCGATCGCATCGAAAGGATCGATCGAATGGATCAGGCGCGCCTGCGCGACCCACTCATCGGTGGTCGCGATTCCCGGGAAGCCGACCAGCCGATGGTATGGCTGCAACGTCTCCGACACCATGTCCTGCCGCAACTTCACAAACTGGGTGAAGCGCAGATCAAATCGCTTCGCCTTCGCGAGAACTTCCCGCGACCGTCCCACCATCAGAATATGTTTCATCGTGTTCGTCTTGTGATTCAGGCGGAAATCGGCTCGCCCCGCGCCAACGCCGCCGCGATGGCGTTCCTGTCGACTTTGCCGCTGGTGTTCAACGGCAGGGCATTCGCGACATGGATCGCGGCGGGCACCATGTACGCCGGCAGGGCTATGCGCATTGCTTCGAGCAATCTGTCGGCGTCGATCCTGGGACCGGTGACCACTGTCTGCAGCACCGCATCCGTGGATTGCGCAGATGCGCAGAGCAAAGCCACTGCATCGGTGCATCCGGCCAGACGCAATGCGGCCTCAATTTCCCCGAGCTCAACCCGGTAACCGCCGATTTTGACCTGCTGATCGGCGCGTCCGACAAATTGATAGATGCCGCCCGGCCCTTTCCGGACCAGATCGCCGGTGCGGTAGTGGCGGATACGGCGCCCCGCGACCGGACGTTCGACGAAACGAGCGACATCGAGTTCCGGAGAGCGCCAATACCCCTCGAACATCTGATCGCCAGCCATGCACAACTCGCCGACCTCCCCTTCCGGAACGTCGTCGCGTGTGTCCGGGTCAATCAAAACCGAGGACATATGCGCGTAGGGATGGCCGATCGGAACAAGATCCTGTGCACATTCGCTCGGGGATTTCACGCTATCCCAGCGGTAGGCCGCGCAGGCGATCGTGAGTTCGGTGGGGCCGTACAGATTCTCCAGCACCGAATTGGGCGCAGCGGCCTGCCAGGCTTCCGCCACCCCGCGCGGAAGCGCTTCTCCGCAGAACAGGCTCCAGCGCAGTCCGGGCATGCTGTTCGGTTTCAACAAACCATTGCGGATCAGATGCGTCGCTACCGAAGGCACAGAGAACCATGTGGTGATCCCATGCTGCTCGATGCTCCTGAACGGCATCAGCAATTCGATTGGCTGCAACACGCACACGGCGGCGCCCGCTTGCCAAGCCATGAACAGATCGAAGATGGACAGGTCGAAAGTCAGATCGAAGGTCTGACTGAGACGGTCCGCGGGGCCGAGCGCATAACGCTCGGCATTGAAATCGATGAACGCGCGCGCGTTCCGGTGCGAAATCGGAACGCCTTTCGGGCGACCCGTACTGCCGGAAGTGAACAGCAGATAGGCATGGTCCTCGGGCCTGACCGGCGGCAACAGACGCAACTCTTCCGCCGATTCGCAAGCTCTCCTGCCGAAACAACGCCCGACCGCGTCCTCCGCTTCGGGATACAGAATCGGCGGAAATCCCGCCAAACCGACGGAAAGTTCCTGCAATTGCGGCGCTGAAGCCTGATCGACGATCAGCACATCGATTTCGCCTTGATCCAGCATGTAACGGGTGCGTTCGATCGGAAATTTGCGATTCAGGGGAACGAAAGCGGCGCCGGCATAGAGCGCAGCGAGAATGCCGACATACGCGGTTAGCGATCGATAGGCGAACACGCCAACCCGCGCAGGGCGACCGCCGCTTGCCTCGGTCAATAACGTCGCCCAACGCCGGGCGACGGCATCCAGCTCGGCATAAGTCCATTTCCTGGCGCCGATGCTGAGCGCGACCGCGTCCGGGAACCGCGCTAGTGACGCGACGAAGCCTGCACGCAGCCCGTCGTGTTCGAGGTCTTCAAATCGCTCCCGCGCCGGTGTTTCGGCAACCTGATCCTGAACATTGATCCGCATCACGACCGTCAAGCTCCTTCTTGATACCCCATGGCGGGGCATGACTTCATTCCTGAGTTACCGGCATGTCATCGCCCGCACCGCTAACTTCGAACATGAACTTCGAATGTTAGGTTTTATGATGAGGCTGATAGGCCGTCGCAAGCGGCGCGAATGGTACGTTTCGCTTCACGGGCATTGCAAGTCCCAGTCGTTATCTGTCGTTTCCATACTGCTTCCACGCGCTGAACAATATCCACGACTTGTGACACGAACGCTTATCGAACCATTGCTTCGGCGAACGCACCGACCATGCAGCCATCACTTAAGTTCCCGGCAACCGTTTCATAGCGGAATCCCTATAGATCGCAATCCGCCCCGAGACTGAGATCGGTTGCGGTAAGCGATTTCACGGAGAGTTCCAGCGCTTATTCAAAACGCAAATCACCCGGGCTTCAGGTCACCGGCGGACTCGATGGACGCGTTCGCACCTGGCATCGTCGAAACGGCATCGCCGATGCAGGCGCAGCGTGATCGAAAACGTTCTCAGTTCCCGAGATCGCACCCAACAGGCAGATTGAAAACGGCCATAGAGCGCAGGCGCAGATAAGCGCTTCGATGAAGTCAGCGCGCAAACGACTGATTCGTCGTGAGCCAGTGCTGACATCGGCCGGACCGGCAACTTAGCTGCGCTGCGAGCAGCGCGGCACTGGCCGCATAGCGACATGCCACGAAGCTACGGCGAATCAAAACGATCAGGATGATCTTTCCGACAAGCTGCCTAGCGCCCACACGGCGGCATACCTCTGGATCTTGCTCGAACCGGCGGCCACAAACAAAACGGCCAAGGACATCAAGTCCTTGGCCGTCGAACGACTGAAGCGTGGTGGGCGGTACAGGGTTCGAACCTGTGACCCCTACCATGTCAAGGTAGTGCTCTACCGCTGAGCTAACCGCCCGTCGGGCATACTGCCAACCCGAGAGGGCGGCTATGGTACCACTTGAGGCTGCGAGACGGAACCGGACCGGAACCAGCGCAGCAGTGCCCAATGCGTCGCACCGTACGCCACGCCGCAAAGCGCCCCCCAGCAGATCAACAGATGCGCCATGGCCGGTCCCAACTGTCGGCCCATAAACGGATCCTGCCAGGCGAAATTGACGTTTTCGGCCATGGGTGCGATGAACCGCCCGGCGAGCATCGCCAGCGCCGCGATCACGGCCTGCAACGGCCAGCCGCGCGGATCGTAGTCGGTGCGGCGCAACACCCACGCAAGCAGCACAGGCCAGGCCAGGTGGTAGAAGGACAGGAGTCGCGCCAGCAACGGATACGCGGAATCCCACATGTAGGCGGTGGCGCCGTACAGAAAATCGCCGGTCAACAGCTTCCAACCGGCGTCGAGCATCCAGGCGATCGCGATCACCGGCGCGGCGATCGCCTGGCTTGAGATCAGCAGCCTGCTGCGCGCAATCAGGCCGACCGCGGTGACGATCACGCCGATATTGCACAGGAACAGGAAATTAGCCATGCCATAGGCATCGGCGTAGACCGGCAGATAGACCAGCAGCCAGAGCGCGCCCAGCCAACGCACGTCGGGAAATGCCGGCACCGGTGAAGCGATGGCGTTCATGCGTCGAGGCTGGCCGCCTTGAGCTTGCGGATTTCGTCACGCACCCGCGCCGCCTCTTCGAATTCAAGATCGCGTGCG
Source organism: Lysobacteraceae bacterium (assembly GCA_008015095.1). Taxonomy (GTDB): domain Bacteria; phylum Pseudomonadota; class Gammaproteobacteria; order Xanthomonadales; family Xanthomonadaceae; genus Lysobacter_I. Next base: position 8,930 of record SSEV01000008.1, read on the forward strand.
TGCTGGTACATCTTCTGTTCGAGCGCGTGCAGACGGGCCGCCAATTGCGTCGGCGGCAATGCCGCATAATCCTCGGCCTGCTCGGCGACCCGCGCACCTTTGCCCCGGGCTTTCTTCTCGGCTGCGGGCTCGGCGCGCGCGCCTTCCATCACGTCCATGATCTCGCGTCGGATCGACGTCGGCACGATGCCGTGCCGCACGTTGAATTCGATCTGTTTTTCGCGACGACGGCCGGTTTCATCGAGCGCCATCTGCATCGACCGGGTGATGGTATCGGCATAGAGGATGGCCTTGCCGCGGATATTCCGCGCGGCGCGGCCGATGGTCTGGATCAGGGAACCGGCCGAGCGGAGGAATCCTTCTTTGTCGGCATCAAGAATCGCTACCAGCGACACCTCCGGCATGTCCAAACCTTCGCGCAGGAGATTGATCCCGACCAGCACGTCGAACTTGCCCAAGCGCAGATCGCGGATGATCTCGACCCGCTCCACGGTTTCGATATCGGAATGCAGATAGCGCACCTTGGCGCCGTGATCGCCCAGATACTCGGTCAGGTTCTCGGCCATGCGTTTGGTCAGCGTAGTCACCAGCACGCGATCGCCCATCGCAACCCGATCGTGGATTTCGCCCAAGAGATCGTCGACCTGGGTGCCGACCGGACGGATCTCGACCTCGGGGTCGACCAATCCCGTCGGCCGCACCACCAGTTCCACGACCTGCCCTTCCGATTTCTCCAATTCGTATTTGCCCGGTGTGGCCGAGACGAAGACGGTGCGCGGCGAGCGCGCTTCCCATTCCTCGAAGCGAAGCGGGCGATTATCCAGCGCCGAAGGCAGCCGGAATCCGAACTCGACCAGCGTCTCCTTGCGCGCGCGGTCACCGCGGAACATCGCGCCGATCTGCGGCACGGTCACATGCGACTCGTCCACAACCAGCAATGCATCCGGCGGCAGATAGTCGAATAGGCATGGCGGCGCCTCGCCCGGCATGCGCCCGGTCAAATGCCGCGAGTAGTTCTCGATGCCCGTGCAGAAACCGACTTCGGCCATCATCTCCAGGTCGAACTGGGTGCGTTGCGCTAGGCGTTGCGCCTCGACCAACTTGTTCGCGGCGTAGAGTTGCTCCAGCCGTTCACGCAGTTCGACCTTGATCGCCTCGATCGCGTCCAGCACCGTGCGTCGCGTGGTGACGTAATGCGATTTCGGATAGATGGTGTAGCGCGGCAGCTTGCGCTGCGGCTCGCCGGTCAATGGGTCGAAC
>SSEV01000228.1 GCA_008015095.1 Lysobacteraceae bacterium
CTGCATAACAGCGCATTGTGCCGTCACAAGAACCCGACACCACGCGCCCACGATCCGTGCTCATCGCCACGCTCAGAACCCAATCCGTATGTCCGCGTAGTTCATGCAAACACGCACCGATCACCGGATACCACATACGCACCGTGTGATCATGCGAAGCGGATACCACGAAATCGCCATCCGCGCTCATCGCTACGCTCATCACTGCTGCTGCGTGCGCGCGCAGCTTGCTCACGCACTTTCCAGTCACCACATCCCACACGCTCAGCGCACCATCAGTCGCACCCGATACCATGCGCTTGCCATCCGCGCTCATCGCCACGCTCTGAATCCGACATTTATGCCCGGCGAGCTCACGCACGCACGCGCCGCTCACCGCATCCCAAACTCGCAACGTGCCGTCATCCGCACCAGATACGATGTGCCCACCATCCGCGCTCATCGCCACACTAGTCAAACGATGCTCATGCCCAGATAGCTCACGAATACATTCACCGCTCACCGCATCCCACACACGCACGATGCCATTATAAGATCTCGACACCACGCGAGCTCCGCTCCCGCTCATCAGTACGATCATAGCTGTGCTTTCATGCAAGTCCAGCTCACGCACACATGCGCCGCTCGCCACATCACTCACACGCACGATGCCATCAAGAGACGCTGACATCACGCACCCACCATCCGCGCTCATGGCCACACTCAGCACCGCACTCTCATGACCATGCAGCTCGCGGATGCTCTCGCCGCTCGCCGCATCCAACACGCGCACCGTACCGCTATACGAACCCGACACCATACGCTCGTTATCTGTACTCATCGCTAAACTAGTCACACTATCCACATCAAAGCGCACCCCTCGCAACTCACGCAAGCATTCGCCGCTTACCGCATTTAATACACACGCGACACCATCATACGACTGCGAAACCATGCACCCGCCATCCGCGCTCATCGCCAAACTGGACGACCAACCATATAGTTCACGGACACATTCCCCGCTCATCGCATCCCATACACGCACGACTCCATCATAAGATCTGGACGCCACGCACCCGCCATCCGCACTGATCGCTACGCTAGTCAACCGATCCTTATGTCCACATAGCTCACGAACGCATTCGCAACTCATCACATCCCATATACGCACGATGCCATCATACGACCCCGACGCTACAAGACCGCAGTTCGCGCTCATCGCCACGCTTCTAACTCCACTTCCATGGACTCGTAGCTCGCACACACAGTCACCGCTCCCTGCGTCCCACACGCGCAACGTGCGATCATCCGAACCCGATACCACGCGACTTCCATCTGCACTAATAGCGACGCTCTGCACCCAATTCGTATGCCCACGCAGTTGGCGCACACACTCACCACTCGCTGCATCCCACACGCGCACAATACCTTCATCTGCACCCGAAACCACAAACCTGCCATCGGCGCTTATCCCAATGCTCAGCACCCAATTCGTATGCACTCGCAGCTGACTAACGCACCCGCCGCTCGCCACATCCCATACACGCACGATGCCATCGCGCGACCCCGACACTACGCGACTGCCATTCATGCTCATCGCCACGCTCAGCACCGCACTCTCGTGACCGCGCAGCACGCGCGTACTCTCGCCGCTCGCTGCATCCCACACGCACACAATTCCTTTATCTGAACCTGATACCACAAACCTGCCATCGGCGTTCATCCCAACGCTCAGCACATCGCCCAGTAGACTGGCGAAGGCGGCGCGTAGTCTGGGCGGAAGGCCCGATAGGCTGGGGCCACTTGGGTCGAGAGGCCATTCCGCAGTTGTAGCGCTGGTTGAACCTGAAGACCCTCCCATCATTGCTTCTGGAGGCCGGCATGCGATGGTGAGGACATCGGCGCCCGTACAAGCCACTAGTTTCGGTCGATGGCACTGCCGCAGTGGCCGCCACTGACTTCCATCGAAGCGAACGTGCCGAAACACCGTACCCAGCATATCGCTGTTTCGCCAGTCGCAACGCTGCGCGTTGCAATGCTGGAACGCGGCCAGATCCAGCCGCGCGCCGCTGAAATCGCCATCGTCCAAGCGCACGTGGGCGAAATATGTCTCACGCAGATCAGCGCCCGTCCAGCGGATTCTGGATAGATCTAGCAACGGCGCAGCCTTGTCCTGAAACCGTTCGCCAAAGCGCCAACCGCGGAGTTGAGCGCCCGAGAGATCCGCACCACGCAGATCGGGCAGCACCGGCGCGTTCACCTTCGCCGTCCGCGCATGCAGGGCGTACTTCAGCAGCAGTTCGGTCGCTTCGGCGCGATACGTCCCGGCCCAGGCGCTCAGCGTGACCGCCAAACCGCCGGCCTTGCGTTGCGATGGCAGCAGTGCGGCCTGTTCCAGTTCGAGAGCCTGCGCGAGGAAGTTCAAGGTTTCGACGCTGGGGATCGCCATGGCCCAGTCCTCGGGCCGATCTTCGCGCACGGCATCGGCCAAATAGACGGCCAGAAAGTATTCCTGCATCGAGGTATGAGCGAAGCCGAAGCCTTCGGCGTTCTTTTCGTCCTCCTGTTCCGACGGCGCTGTGTTGCGATGGGCCAGCAGCGTGGCAGTGCGCAGATCCTCCTCAAGGCGATCGCTGAGCATGCCTGTGTAGTCACGCCTCGCCTGCGGGTCGCGTATGCGCAATGCTTCCAGCCGGTCATGGAACCATGCGCCAAGCGCGTCATGCGGCAAACGGCGCACGCCCAGCCGCCACAGATGCGCCGCATACTCGGCCAAGAACATGCGCTTGTGCTTGGCGCTGAGGTGATGCTTGCTGATGTTGTTCCGCAGCGCATCCTCTACAACCAATTGATACAACGATGTGGCGTTGAGGGCGCCGGTGTGGTCGCGTTTGCTGAGTAGTGCGGGAATGTTGTCGGCAAGAAATTTCAGGGTGATCGGCCGCTGCGAGAGTTCCGCAAGGTTGTGGGTGCCCTCGATCAGCGCTTGCGCAGTGGACCGTTCGATCTGCGGCGCGATCGTTTCGATGTAGCGATAGATGCGGTCTTCGGTGAGCGGTTGCAGCACGAATTCCACGCTGGCGCTGCGGCCTGGGTATGCGGGTTGGCGCTTTTTGAATGCGTCGAAACGCTCGAACATGCGGCGCTGGTCGTCGAGGTTCTTGAAGAATTCGCTGCGGCAGGACATCAGCAGTCGTGGAAGCGTTCGACCGTGCCGCTGCGCCTGCCCGGTTGCGTCCCACAGCAGGTCGAGCCAGATCGACAGGAAGGCCTGATGCTGTTCCCTGGCCAGATGCACCAGGCATTCGTCCAGACCATCCACGATCAACAGCGCGCCCGCTCCGAGCCACGTTTTGATGTCGGCATAGTCGGGATGACGCGCGCCCTCGGCTTCGGCCCAGGCGCATCCGATCACGCCTTCGATCAAGTCTTTCGCCGCCGGCAGAGCCATCTTGCCGGTGCGTTGGGCATCGGTGAATTGCGGGGCGCGACGCAGGTCCAGATAGATCGCGGGGCGCGCCCATTCTGGCGGCGCGGATTGCTGTCGGGCGTCGCGCAACCTGCAGTACAGCCGCTGGCATTCCAGCGTCTTGCCCATGCCGTATTCGCCCAGAAGGATGAATACGGGCGGCGCATCGGCTTGTTGCAGCCAGTCGAGCAGCGCTTCGTGCGTGGGTTTCTGCCCGTCGGCACCGCTGAGCACATCAATACCGAAAGTGTCGTAAGACGCCTCGGTCTGCTCCCAGTCGAGGCGGCGCGGAGCCGCATCGATCGGCGGAGCCAGGGTTTCGGCGATCACGTTGACGATGACGTGTTGCTGGACCGTCACTTCGCCATTGATCAGCACGCTATTCTCGACATCGCCGCCGATGGCGATCCCGTCCTTCGCTTCGATCTTTTTCCCACCGATCATGCCAACGACGCCATGTGGCTGGCATGCCAGAGCGTGACCGCGATCCCCACCGGTTCCACCACGATAGCGACGATGGTCAGGCCATGTCCGCCGTGCTTGGACTGCGGCTCCGATGATCGCGATTGGCTGATGACGGTGCTGTTGTTGACGCTGCCGCCGATGGCGATGCCGTTGCTCGCCTGCACCGTGACGCGCTTGCGCCGCACCAACGATACGACCAGCAGGATCGTGCCGATCACGATCATGGCGATCCCTACGACGAGTCCGATTTGCTGACTGTCCATCTTTCGTTCCCTCTCTCTAGTCGTGCTGAAAATGTGTCGGATCGCGCCAACCCGGTCAAGAGTAGACACAAGAGGAAAGACCAAGACGGAGAGCGACGAAGACGTCCGCATTCGGAACTGCTGATTGTTTGTTCCAGCGCCAGAACCACCCCGCGTGTTCGTTGCCAGCCCTCTTCTGCCGCAGGTGAGGGGAGCAACGCAGGGCGAGAGGCGAAGCGGGTCTGCAACCCGTATGTTGCGTGTCACAAGGAGAACCGCTTCGTCAGGCGCTTCGTCGGGCGCTACGTCGGCTTAGTACGAATTAAGACTGGCGCGACGGGGCGGCGATCGGACAATCCCTGAAATACCCGCATGGCTTCATTACCGCCCGATCAACGCGCGGCGTGAGCGATGAATCCGCTCAGCAAGGCCTCCTGATCGATCGCCGGCGAGTACAGATATCCCTGCACGGCGGTGACGCCGCAAGCGCGCAGGCAGTCGGCCTGGGCCTGGTTCTCCACGCCTTCGCCGACGACATCGATGCCGAGGCCTTCGGCCAGATGCATCAATGCACGGACGATGGCGAGATCGGCCTGATCGTGCGGCAGGCCGGCGGTGAAGCTGCGATCGATCTTGATGGTGTCGATGGGCAGATGTTTGAGATAGCCGAGCGAGCAGTAACCGGTGCCGAAATCGTCCAGCGCCACTTTCACGCCGAGGGCGCGTACCCGGGCGATGGTCTTGGCCGCGGTGTCGTGATCGCGCAGCAACACGGTTTCGGTCAGTTCCAGGCACAGACGCTCGGGCGCGAGACCGGATTCGTTCAGCGCCGTCGCCACATCGGCGGCAAGGCCGGCTTCTTCGAACTGGCGTGCGGACACGTTGACCCGCAGCAGCGGTTGCGCGCCGTCGCGCCGCGGCCATTGCTGCGCCGCATGACAGGCCTGCTGCAAGGCCCAGCGACCGATGCGCAGAATCAGGCCCGAAGACTCCGCGGCTTCGATGAACTCGGCGGCAGGTACGATGCGATCGTCGTCGCCGCGCCAGCGCAGGAGGGCTTCGGCCGAGCGCCAGCAGCCGTTGGACAGATCCACTTCCGGCATGTATTGCAGGAAGATCCGGCCCTCGGCGAAGGCCTCGCGCAGGGACTGCTCGATCCGCATCCGCGCGAGCAGGCTGCGGTGCCGGTCGGCGTTGAAGACTTTGCAGCGGCCATAACCATGGCTGCGCGCATGCAGACTGGCGTTCTCGGCGTTGCGCAGCAGGGCATCGGCCGAGGGCGCGGCCAGATCGCGCGAGAACGCGATGCCGGCGGTCGCGATCGCGGCGGACAGCTGGCCTTGCGGTTTTCCGGCTTCGATCATGTCGATGCAACGTTCGGCCAGTTCTAATGCCTCGACTTCCTGCAGATGCCGATGCGGGATCACCGCAAGCGCGTCGTCGCGCACGCGGGCCAGCACGGCCTGGTCGGCCAGCATGTCGCGCAGACGTTCGGCGCTGTCGATCAGGAAGCGATGGTAGGTTTCGATGCCGGTGGGATCGTCGTCCTCCGGCATTTCGATCTGCAGATGGATGGCGACCAGCCCGGTGTCGTGATCGTGCATCGGGCGCAATGCGCTGTGCGCCACTTCAAGCAGATGATCGCGGTTGGGCAGGTTGGTATGCGGGTCGTGGCGTTCGAGATAGCGCAATCGGCTCTCCAGCCGGCGGCGATGCGCGATCTGGTAGGCGACCGCGACGTAATCGCCGAGACTGCCGGCGAAGGCGTGATCCTCCGGCGACCATACCCGCGCGCAGCCGATATGCTCGTGGCTGATCACGCCGAGCAATTCGCTGGCATTGCGCACCGGCGCATCGAGCATGGACTGGATGTCGTACTGGCGCAGGTAGCGCTGCAGCGAAGCGTTGTCGGCGGACACCAGTTCGTTGGTGTTGACGTCGGCGATATCGATGACCCGCACTTCGTCGAGTTGCGCGCCGTAATCGGCATTGAACGCCACTGTTTCATCGAAGCCCGGCGGATTGTGCTGGCCCGCGCTTCTGGTGTACGCGTGAATGCAATGCAACAGCCGCTGTTCGGGGTCCAACCGCCACACGTTGACCCGTTCGACCTCAAGCGCTTCGGCGGCGACTTCGCAGATCAGGGCGATCGCGGTCTCGAAATCGCAATCCTCGCGCCACACGCGCCTGCCTAGGGCGACCAGGGCGTGATTATGGCGTCGCGCGCGCGCGCCACGTTCGGCGATTCCTTCGCTGGTTGCGCTCATCTGCATGACCGCCTCCCCAAACAGATTGTCGAAAAACGGGAATCCGCATCGTTTTTTGAAATCGCGTATCCGGCGAAACCGACGCGCTTACGGCCCATCCATCGCTATGCGCCCGCCGCATCGTCGCAGTGATCCCCGACTGCGCCGCCGGCGGCTTTTCAACCGCCCGTCAGGGCGGATTTCATCAGGGCGGATTTCGTCGGCCCGATTTCTACAATCGATCGCGACGCTTTGGCTGCTTTATACGCCTTTTCGGCAGCGATCGCCGTCCCCGCCTGGCGACGCTGTATTCCACGGCCGCGGCGCACGCCCTCATGGTTGCCCCAGGCGCGCGATGAATGCCTGATTGTCGATCGGCCGCGAATAGAAATAGCCTTGCGCGGCATCGACGCCGAAACCGCGCAGACAGTCGGCTTGCGCCTGCTGTTCGACGCCTTCGCCGATCACTTCCAGGCCGAAATTGCCGGCCAGATAGACCAGGGACCGAACAATGGCCAGATCGGAGCGATCGTGGGGCAATCCGATGGTGAATCCGCGGTCGATCTTGATGGTGTCGATCGGCAGTTGTTTGAGGTAGTTGAGCGAGCAATACCCGGTGCCGAAATCGTCCAGGGCCACTTTCACGCCCAGGGCGCGCAGGCGTGCGAGGGTACGGGCCGTCGTCGTCGGGTCGCGCAGCAGCAGGGTTTCGGTCAGTTCCAGGCACAGGCGTTCGGCGGGCAGGCCCGTCTCACTGAGCGCTGCGATGACATCGGCCAACAATCCCGCATCCTCGAACTGGCGCGCGGAGACATTCACCCGCAGCAGCGGCGCCCCCCCATCGACGGCCGGCCAGCGTTGCGCGGCTGCGCAGGCTTCCAACAGCACCCAGCGGCCGATGCGCACGATCAGTCCCGAGGCTTCGGCCGCTTCGATGAATTCGACCGCCGGCACGATCCGTCCTTCCTCGTCGCGCCAGCGCAGCAGCGCTTCCGCGCTGCGCCAGCGGCCGTTGCGCAAATCGACTTCGGGCATGAAGTGCAGCAGCAATTGGCCGTTGGCGAAGGCTTCGCGCAACGCCTGCTCGGTGCGCATCCGCGCCAACAGGCCACGATGGCGGTCGGCGTTGAACACCTTGCATCGCGAGAACGCATGGCTGCGCGCGCGCGCGCTGGCGTTCTCCGCGTTGCGCAGCAGGACATCGGCCGATGGCGCGGCCAGGTCGCACGAGAAGGCGATGCCCGCGGTGACCACGGCCGGGTCATCGTCGTCTTTCCTCACCGATTCGAGCGCATCGATGCAACGCTCGGCCAGTTCCAGCGCATCGACTTCCTGCAGATGGCGATGCGGGATCACCGCGAGCGCGTCTTCGCGCACCCGCGCGAGCACGACCTGACCGGCGAGCATCGCATGCAGTCTGTCCGCGCCATCGATCAGGAAACGATGGAACGCTTCGATATCCGCAGTCGCATCGCCCGGCGGCATATCCACGCGCAAATGGATCACCACCAACCCGGTATCGCCTTCGTGCATCGGCCGCAGCGCGCTGTGCGCCACTTCCAGCAGATGGTCGCGATTGGGGAGATTGGTATGCGGGTCGTGGCGCTCGATGAAGCGCAGTCGGTTCTCCATCTTGCGCCGCCGCGCGATCTGGAAGGCGATGGCCACGTAATCGCCGATGCTGCCGGCGAAGGCATGGTCTTCCGGTGACCACACGCGCGGCTCACCGACATGCTCGTGGCAGACCACGCCGAGCAAACGGCCTTCGCTGCGCACCGGCGCATCGAGCAGGGAATGAATCCCGTGCCGATGCAGATATTGGCCAAGCGCCGCTTCGGCGGGGGACACCGTGCTGTCGGTGGCGACGTCGCCGACGTCGATCACCCGCACATCATCGAGCTGGCTGCCGTATTGCGAATCCAGCGGCAGCCGTTCCTTGAAACCGGGCGGATCATGTTCGTCGGCACTGCGCACGTAGGCATGGATGCAACGCAGTTGCAGCTCTTCGGCGTCGACCCGCCACACGTTGACCCGTTCGACGCCAAGGGTTTCGGCGGCCGCTTCGCAAATCAGCGCGATCGCGGTCCCAAGGCTGCAATCCGCGTGCCAGATCTGCCGGCCAAGCGCGACCAGCGCGTGATTGTGGCGCCGCGCGCGCGTGCTGCGTTCGACCGCCTCGCCATTGACGGCACTCATCGCCATGGATGACCCCTTCGCCGGTCCCCGGAATCGCAGCCCCCCTGGCCGCGCCTGTCGCGACTATCGCTGCGGCTGTTATACGCGATTTCCTGCGGCTTGAAACCCGGGCTTGTCGCGTCGACATCATCAGGCGCCCATGTCGGCGATCGGGCCGCAGATCGGGCTGAGACTCGGGCGGTGATGTCGGATCGTGATGACGCCGCGCATGCCCACCGCCCGAGCCATGACGTCGGTCGTTGGGCGCAAAGGCGATACGACGTCTTTCAATCGACCGTGCACAGCACCGCGATCGTGACTGCGCCGTTGGCTGGCAGGGTCGGAATCGCAACCCCCGCTCCTTGCATCGCCGCCAGCAGCGCCGCGCCTGTCGCCGCAGGGCAGACGGCGCCGCCGCTCGCGCTGCAGGTGGCGTTGGCGCAGGTCAGCCCGATGGGCGCGGGATCGGTCAGCACCGCGCCATGCGCCGCGGCTGGGCCCGCATTGGTCACGGTGAGGACATAGGTCGTCGCCGCACCCGCCACGACGACATCCGCCGGCTGATCGAGATCGCCATTGCTGCCTGGCGTATTGGTCTTGGTCACGCGCAGATCCGCCTGCGGCGCCACCGTCAACGCCGCCGACGCGGTATTGGTCTGCACGAACCCGCTGCCCAGCGTTTGCGAAGCATTGGTCAGCGTGACGGTATTGGTGAGAGTTTGCTCGCTCAGGGCGGAGTCCGAATCGACGCTGACACGAAAACGGACACTCGCGCCCTGCATGATCGGCAAGAACCCGCCGTTGACCGCATCCGCGCCCTGCCCTAGCCGGAAGACGACTCCGGCTGGTCCGGTTACGACATTGGCCTGATCGTCGCCGGCCGCGTCGGTCATCGCGCCGGTGGGCGCACCGACGGCGTTGGTGAGGATCTGCAGGCTGTTGGCGACGTAGGTCATTCCCGCGGGAATCGGATCGGTCGCGACGACCAGGGTCGCGCCGTCCTGCCCGCTGTTGCTCAGCGCGATGGTGTATTCGACGATATCGCCGGGGTTGAGCGGCGCGCCATTGATGTCGTTGGCGGTCTTGGTCAGCGTGGTGCGCAGATCGGGCACGAACAGATCGACCACGAAAAACAAGGCGTGCGGGAAATAGGTGTCGCCGTTGGTGCCGAACTGCAGCGTCGCCGTCGTTGCGCTGTTGGGCAGAATGCCGGACGCGTCGACATAATCGATATCCAACGCGAGCTGGTTGACGTAATCGGGATTCTTCGCGGCGATGCGCGCGCCCAACCGGGTGATGCTGCTGTTCCAGAAATTGTTCGCGGGATTCAGCACGTCGCCGACCTGAATGCCGTTGAGCGAGAAATTGTCGCCGCTCAGTCCCTGGTCGCCCTCCCACACCACCGCGCCGATCCGGGTGGTGAATGCGCCATTTGCTGGCGTCAGCAGACCGGTCACGGCCGCAGTGACGGCGGTCGTGCCGCTGACGTGCGCCGCACCGTCGAAAACCATCAGCCGCCGGAACGGCTGATTGGCGTCGCGATAGACGACGACCAGCCCCCACCCCCCGTAGTAGCCGAGACCATCGTTGCCGAGGGTCGCAGTCAATCCGCCGACGAAATAACTGCCGTTCCCCGCCGCCTGCACCTGCGCGGTGACGTCGACGAACGCTTCGTACGGACGGGTGGTGGCGGTGCCCGCATTGGTGATGGTGTCGACGACGCTGGCGGTCAGCGTCTGATACGTCGTCGCCCCGGGAACGCGCAAGCTGATCGTGCCGCGCGTGGTGCTGGTGGTCGCCGCACGACCGCCCCAATACAGCCCCGCGAACAGCACCTGCGCACCGATGGGCATGGTCAGGTCGGCGCTGGAGGTATTGGTCAGACCCGCGCCCGGATCGATGTTGACGTATTGGGTCGCACGGTTGTTATTGCCGCTGACCGTGCCGTTCTGCACGCTGGCGCAGTCGGGCGTTCCGCCAGGCTGACAGGTGATCAGAACATTGCCGATCGCGGCGATGTCTCCCCGTTCGTTGAAGCTGACGCGCGGATCGAACGCATTGAAGACCTGCGCGTGGATCGCGCCCGAATACCAGAACGCCAGGAAGAGACCGGCCAGTCGTGCGATTGCAGCCAAATGGAGACTGGACCTCGGATTCTTCACTCGTCTCGCCCGCGTCGTGACCAGAGAATGGTTCCCTATTCAGCGAAGCCGCTTCGCTCGATCGCGATCGAATCCATGTCAATCGATCGTCATTCAATTCACCGTGCAGGTGATCGTGATCGTGACCGCGCCGCCTGCCGGCAGCGTCGGAATCGCGACCCCGGCGCCCTGCATCGCGCTCAGCAAGGCGGCGCCCGTCGCTGCAGGGCACACCGCGCCCCCGGTTGCGGTACAGGTCGCGCTGGCGCAAGTCAGGCCCGTCGGCGCGGGGTCGGCGACTACCGCTCCGTTGGCGGCGTCCGGGCCGGCGTTGCTGACCACGATGGTGTAGTTCGCGGGCGTGCCCGAAACCACCGTATCCCCTGTTTGATCGACGTCGCCATTCACGCCCGGCGTATTGGTCTTGGTCAGACTGAGGTCCGCGCGTGAGTTGCGTGTGTTGACGAACGTGCAGGTGAGATCATCGCCTGCGACCGCCGTGACATTGAACGCAGCGCCACTGCCGCTGGGCGTTTGCCCCCCGGCGAGCGCATTGGCGCATGTGTAGGTGATGGTGTAATCGGCGAGATTGGCGCCGGCCGCGCCAACTTCGCTGAAAGCGTAGGTCGCGCCGACCGCGCCAGGATTGAGCGTGGCGACGCCGATGGCGACGTTGCCGCCTCCGGTCGTGGTGACCGTCGCCGGCCCACCCATCCCCGTGATGTTCAAGGTGAACTGGTCAGTGGCATTGAAACGTCCGATCGGCAACGATTTCTGCAGACGCAGAATCGGCAACCGGCTGTTGGTGAAGGTACAGGTGAACCCCGTACTCGCGGCGATTTCGGCGCCAGTGAGCGTGTAGGTCGAGCCCGTGAGGCTGCCCACTGTTGCATTGGCGGCATTGACGCACGTCGCTCCGCTCAACGACCAGCCCGCGGGCAAACTGTTTTCGTTGATGGTGACCGCGGTGGTCGGCGAAACGATGCTGTAGACCTGGGCGCCCGCTGCTGCGGTGTCGCCATCGACCTGAGTCGGCGTACCGGCGACCGTGGTGGTGACGGTTCCGGTGGTCTGCGCGGTGTTGGTCAGGGCGAAACCGAAGGGGCCGCCGACACCGCCGAGGGTGGTCTTGCGCAGCAGGACTTTGCGCGAAACGGCGAACTGGTAATCCTCGACTTCGCCACTTTGCACGGTGGCGCGCGGCGTAGAGCAGTTATCCAGCGCCGTGTTGTTGGTGCAGACCCGGAAGCGGGCGAAGGTCGGGCCGATGATCGCAGTGGCCGGCACCGCGATATTGAGGTTGACCGTACCGACCGCGACCGCCTGGTTGGTCACCATCTGCTCGCCGGCATCGGCGAAGTCGCCATCGGCGTTCCAGTCGAACCATGCATTGAGAAAACCGGATGCGTTCTGGATGCTCACCGGGACGACAGTGATTTCGCCCACCGGCAGCAGTGGCGTCAGGGTCACGCCGTTTTCGTCGTCGGTATTGTTGGTGTCGTCGCCGTTGGCGATGGCGTTGTTGAGCAGGCCGCTGTCGGCGTCGACGCTCGCGCCCAGACGGATGCCGGCGATGGTGTGCGTCGGATTGCCGTAACTGACCGGCGCGTCGGCCACATCGGCATCGTCGGATTCGAGCAGGAACGAGGCGTTGGTGCCGCCATAGACCAGCGGCGTGGCAGGCGCGGCGGAGGTCACGGTGTACAGACTGCCAGGCGTCGCGCCGCCATTGCGGAAGAATGCGCCACCGGAGACGCCGTTCGGTTCGTTGTTGATATTGCCGTTCGGCGTGTCGTAGGTGCCGTTGTTATTGGCGGTGGCCAATGGCCCCGTCAATGCGGTGTGACCGGCCGGCGTGGTGAACCCCTGTGTGGTTGTGTTGGCGGCCATCACCAGCTTGCCGTCGTCGGCTTCGTTCGGCGCCTGTCCGGCGTCGTAGGCGGCGGGTGCGAGGTTGTAGTTTCCCGCCGTGCCTGTGGTGACCTGCGCAGTGGCGGTGGCGTTGCGCACGAATCCGTTGACGGTCTGTTCGACGTTCTGATACACCGACGCGACCAACAAGGCGTCGTCGCCGGCATTGGTCGGCGCGTTCACATCCGGGAACGCAATGCTGACCGTGCCCGATGCGGCGCCGCCGAGCAGGGTGTCGATCTCGTTCTCGAACAGCGCGATATGGAAGCTGCTGAGGCTGAAGAATGCAGTGCCGGCGGGCGATGGATTGGGCGACGTGCTGATATTGATGAAACGCGTATCGCCGCTGGGCGTACCGCCGATGACGAGCGCATTCTGTTTGTTAATCGTGCCGCCAGGCCCGATCACGCGTGCGGTGATCTGGTTATTGGTCGTGGTGGCCGGCGGCGTGCCGGTACGCGGCTCCGGCCAGTTGTCGCCGAGACCGGTGCCGGCCGTATTGCCGTTATTGCACAAGCCGCCGCTGCCATCTGCGGGCGAGCAGTGATCGCGCTCGAACGTGGCCCAGATGAACAATACGCGGTTCTTGCCGGAGGGAATGTTGAAGCTGGCGATGGTCGGCGTTCCGGTTGCGCCTGCGCCGGTCGCGGTCGTGGTCTGCGTGTTCAAATGCTGGACCTGCGCGGCCTTCGCGCGCGGCGCCCAGCCGATGCCGACCGCCAGACACAACATCAATAGCGCAATCGCGCGCACGAGATCGAAGCGCTCGCGTCGTTCGGCGCGCCACCCTTTACGCATCGTTTGCTTGCCGGCGCGCATTCTTCCCCCTGTCGAGCGTTCGTACTCCTTCCACGGGCCGTTGTTCAACAACCCGTCAGATCCGCTGTCGTTGCCGACAACGCCGGTTGGTCGTGGAGACTGGCCGATTAAGCGGTCGACGTTCCCGATGCCGACTGCGCTTCCGTGCGCGGAGAGCGTCCGCAATGACGTGGATCTGGTGCATACATAAGCACACGCCGATGCGTTGCATGCACTGCAACAACAGACAGGTTGATGCTGAAACAAGCGAATTCCACACCCTGTCAAAAATGACGGGGTGATTCAAATAGTGTCAGCGATCACGCGGGATCTACGTGTACTGCGCGCCGAATCGCAAACAGTTTCGATCAGGCCGGCACGTCAACGGCGACATTTTCGGCATATCGCCCTGTCGTCGTGATGGATGATGCACCGATAGAAAATCGAAACGCCGGCGTTTGATTGCGACGGCGTTCCGGAATCTCCATATCCGCATGGAACGAGTTACGGCACTTGGCAGGTCACACTGATCGTGACCGATCCATTCACCGGCAGATTCGGAATAACTGCGCCGCTGCCCTGCAGAGCGGCGACTAATGCGGCTCCAGTCTGTACCGGACATGTCGCGCCGCCGACCGCCGCACATGTCGCCGAGGCGCAGGTGACGCCCGTCGGCGCCGGGTCCGTGATCACGGTGTTGTTCGCCGGCTTCGGCCCGGGATTGGTGACCGTGATGGCGTAAACCGTATTGGTTCCCGGAGTCACCGTGTCCGCGGCCTGGTCAACATTCCCGTTGATACCGGGCGTATTGGTCTTGGTGAGCTGCAAATCGGCTTTGCAGGTCCGGCCGACATCGGTACCGGGAAGATCGGCGGCCGGGTCGATGACGCGACTCTGGCCGTTGACGCCGTTTTGCGCACCATGCGCCGCGCCTCCAGGCTGAGCCTGCGTGGTATTGGTGGTCCCTGCGCTTCCGCCGAGCACATCCGGCAACAAGACTGCGCTCGTCACGACCACGCCGCCGCCGCCGCCGGGGCCGTGCGCCGAAGCCCCGGTCACCCAAGCATCGCCGCCACGACCGCCGCGCGCGTTGATCGACAACGCCGCCGACCAGGTGGTCGCGATCACGAGCACGCTGCCGCCCGCACCGCCGCCGCCAGCCGCATCGTTGGTGGGATTGTCCGCCGCACGCCCACCATTCGCATCGATGGTTCCATTGCCGAGCACATTGCCTGCGCGCACCATCACGATGCCGCCGCCCGCCGCGCCACTCGATTCGGCCGGCAGGCTGTTGTTGTTGTTGTCGCCGCCGCCGCCGCCGCCGCCCATGATCAGGCGCGAGACGCCGATGGCCTGAAAACCGCCTCCGCCGAAACCCCATTTCTTCTCGGCGAGATTGCTGTAATCGGCGAGGATGCCGGCGTATCCGGCGCTGCGCCAACCGGCGCCGCCACGTCCGCCCGCGCCGCCATTGCC
>SSEV01000217.1 GCA_008015095.1 Lysobacteraceae bacterium
CGTCTTGTTATGGGCCATCACCAGGGTCGGCTTCTGCACCGCCTCGATGACATTGGCGACGGTGTAGGTCTTGCCGGACCCGGTGACGCCAAGCAGGGTCTGGCGAGCGAGCCCGTTCTCGAACCCCTCAATCAGCTTCGCGATCGCCTGCGGCTGATCGCCGGCTGGCTGGTAAGGCGCCACCAGTTGGAAAGGCGTATCGGCGCGCTGGCGGATGGCTTCGTTCATCTGCGAACCGGCAAGACAATCGGAGCAGTCTAGCAGGACGCCATGGGCTGCCTGATCACTCGAATTCGTACATGGAGGGTAGGCATTTCCCTACCGGCGGATGCGCCACGTGCCGATCCCCGCCTCGCCTCGCACTGCCGACACTGAGCCCACTCGCCTCTCACTCCTCGCAGGAACCCGTCATGCCACCTTCAGAACCCTCTCTCACCACGTCGGTGATTCGTCGCGGAACTTTGCCGACGCTTCATCCCGGCTTCACCCTGTTGGACCTGATGATCGCCGTCGCCATCATCCTGATCCTGTTTAGTGTCGCCATCCCGAGCGTTTCCAATGCGGTCAGCCGGGTACAGGCCTCCGCCGCCCGCAGCGCGATCACCACCACCCTGTTCGACGGCCTGCGCAATGCCACGGTGCTTGGTCAGGAAGTAGTGGTTTGCCCCGCGCCGGGCGGACAGTGCGCCGGGGCTCGGGACTGGAGCCGGGGCTGGATCGCCTTCGTCGATCTCGACCACAACCGTCTGCGCACGCCCAACGAACCATTGCTGCGTCGGGACGGCCCGCTCGACGAGGGTGTCCGTCTGTACGGATCGCCCGGGCGCCCGCGCATCGTCTACCAGCCTAACGGCAGCAACGCCGGCTCCAACCTGAGCTTCACGCTCTGCGACCGCCGTGGCGCCGCGTACGCGGTGTCGCTGATTCTTTCCAATGGCGGCCGCCTGCGCACCGACAAGCCTACAGCCTCGGCTGCCGTGGACTGCGCTTCTGGTTTGTGACCTCGGTCGCGGCTGGGCTGAACATTAAGACGCGCCTGATCCCCCGTTATTAAGCGGCCATGCTTGATCGTGCAGAGCAGGCCCATTACGATAAGCGCCCCCGCCCGAATAGCTCAGCCGGTTAGAGCACTTGACTGTTAATCAGGGGGTCGTTGGTTCGAGTCCAACTTCGGGCGCCAATTCCGAAACCCCGTGATGCGAATCGCGGGGTTTCTTTTTGCTCTCCCATCAAAAACCCGCCCGTTGAGACCACCGCGCGCTGCGGCGCGTTCGGTCGCGTCGCTCGGCATTCCCACCGCGGCGCAGTCCAACTTCGGGCGCCAATTCCGAAACCCCGTGATGCGAATCGCGGGGTTTCTTTTTGCTCTCCCATCAAGAACCCGCCCGTTGAGACCACCGCGCGCTGCGGCGCGTTCGGTCGCGTCGCAAATCAGATCCGCTTCTGCGGAAGATGCCGGAGCGCATCACTTGGCTGTGCGTGGCGCATATACGAAAAGCCCGCTCTGGTGAGCGGGCTTCCGGTGAAGCGAGATTCAACGTCGCGACGCTCACCAGCACTCGTCCAACGTGCCTGTCCCGGTCTTGGTCTTGACGCCGGCTTGGTTGATGCCCAGCACGCCGCATTTGGTGTCGTGCGTGGCCTGCCCTCCGGTCGGCGTCGCCTGAACGCCGTATGCGGTGGCGGTCGGTGCTGCGGTGAAAGCGATGACGTAGTGGTCGGTGACATCTCTCCCCGACGTGCATACCGGATTCGGAGCGCCGACGTAGGTCATGTTCGTCGTGTAATAGCGCTCCATGAACTGCGCCGTTTCGAGCACGCATCCCTGCGCGGCGCTACGCCGGGTACGGACGATCGAATCCTGGTAGACAGAATTCGCGATGGCCGCGAGGATTCCGATGATGATGACGACGATCAACACCTCGATCAGGGTGAAACCTCGCGCCGCGCGCTTATTCGACGATGAAGGTGGGGTTCTCGGATTCATAGTCAGTTCCTGAGGACTTCACGCCAGGAAATACGGCCGGGCGCCGACGGGTTCTCGATGCCGACGCTGCCCGTTCTCGCCAACGAGCCGCCGGCGATGATGAGTTTGTCCAACACGGCCGGATCGGTGACCATGCCCACGCCGAGATCGATCGAGCCGATCGGCGTCTGGCCCGCGCCCAGGGTGTCGTCGGTGAAGTTGCCGTTACCGTTGGCGTCGAAGAAGCCCGCAGTCACGCTGGTGCCGGTGAAGGCATCGACCGCATTGATATAGCCCCGCCCCGGGAAACACGGGTTGCTGGTGCTGGGGATGATGCTGGGCGCGACCAGATTGCCGGCGATGACTTGCGGCTCGCCGACCATGCGTTCACCTTCGAGCAGGTTGGTCGGCGGCGTATCGAGATCGATGTACCAGCCCTTGCTGCCGCCGGGCAACGGGGAATTCGGTTCGAAGGCGCGATTGAGCGTGCCCGCGTCGATCTGCATGATTTCGCGCGCTGTGAGGTCGACGCGGCGCAAAGCCCCGGTGTTCGTCGGGTCGTCGATCACGCCGTACCAGCTTTGCCGCGAGGTATTGGTGAGATCCGAAGTCGTCAGCAGCCGGCCGGTGCCGAAGAACACCCAGCGCTGATAGGTGCTCGGATCGACAGCGATCGAAATACCGCCGGTGATCGGCTGATCCAGCCCACCCGTGGGCTCGTACAACGGTCGGCCATCGGCGACGTCCCAATTGCTCGCCTGATTGTCGCCGAGATCGAACTTCCAGACATTGCCGCGGAAATCGCCGGCATACACGATGTCGACAGTGCCATTGAGATCGGAGTCCCAACCCCGCGGCGCGAACAGGCCGTTGTTCCCGCCCACGCCGGTGTCGATCTCGCCCAACTTGGCTCCAGTCAACAGATCGTAGACCAGCAGTACGGCGGTCTCGTCGGTGCTGTTCAGACCATTCGGGACGATGACGCCGACACTGCCGTCGTTGAGTTTGGAAATGATCGGCTTGCTCAGGATGCGGCCAAGCTTATCGTCGCTGGTGACGCCGGTGTCCCAGAGCACATCGCCAATCGCGAAGTTCTCCGGATCAGTGACGTCAAGCGCATACAGCCCCTTGCCGCCGCGCCCAAGGGTGCCGACCAGGATGGTGCGATTGGAGATTTCACGACTGGTGGAAGTCACGATCGGGCCGTCGACGAAGAAATGATGTCCGTAATCCGGATCGCTGTAATCCTTCAGATGCGCCAGATTGAGGCCGCCGGGCACGTAGGCGAAACGCTCGGTGCCGTCGGCTGCATTGAAAGCGTGCATCATGACGTCGTTAGCGCCGATATAGACGGTCTCGACGGCGCCGGGCCCTTTGACGTAGGCGGGCGAGCTGTTGGCGATGTCGCCGAGCACGCTGCGCCGATTGCGCAAAAGCGCGCCCGCGGTGAATTGGGGTTCGTCGTTGCGTTCGCCACGGAGATAATCCACGACCGGGCCCGTGAGTGCGGTGGTCTGATTCGCGGTCGGGAATGTCGTGCCGGGCGCGCCCAGCACCCCGCTGTAGGTGAAGATATTGCGGCTCGCTGCGGCCGGGATGGTGGCCGACCATGATTCGGTCGCGCCGATCCCCGATGAGGTCACCGGGAACGCCTGCAATTCACCGAACCAGGAACCCGAGAAGAACTTGGCCTGGAACAGCTTGGTGCCGGAGCTGGTCGAGGTGCTGGCGACCGATGCGTTCGAACCCGAACCGCGACGTTCGGCGATGGCGCGCAACGCATCGCCCAACCCTTCCGCGAACTCGGATGGGTCGCTGGCGGAAACGAATTCGCCGTGACCGTTGACAGAGGCATGGAACAGGTCGTCGATGCGCTCGAGGTTTTCGACATCCATCGGATTCGGCCACGACAGCGTGCCTGCCCTCAAAGCCGCCATATCGGTATCCGGATCGAGCGCGCCGCGCAAGCCGATCGAAATACCGAAGGTGACCATATGTTGCCAGAACGCGGGGTTGGACGCGGAGGCCGGCACGATATTGCTCAGATCGGGCCGCAGGTCGCGCTTCCAGAAATGCATGGCCACGTCAGCCAACGTGTTCGTCCAGGTATCGGCATAGGGAGCCCCGGACGGGAACAGATAGTCGGGCGTGGGCGGGAACGTTTGCGGCGGGCCATAGACTTTGGCGTCGGTCGCAGTGTCGGCGGTGCCGTCGCTGTTGCCGACGTCGAGCGCGCCGGTCAGATTGTTCCAGTAACCGTCGGTGGTCAGGATGGTGAAGTTCTGGCGGCACTGGTATTGCGAGCCCGCCGCTTGCGGGCCCCACGGGCTGTCGGTTCCGGTTTCCGAAAAATAGTCGCCTGCCCGCGACAGCGCGGGGATCAATGGCGTGGTGCCTGACGCGGTCGCATTGAACAGACGGTCGAACCACTCGCGGCGGTTTTGGCCCGGGCTGTTGCCGCGGAAGATGCCGTTATTGTTGCCGACTGGAATCTCGAACTCATTGCGCTGCCAGATCGTGGTGAAACCGACCCGATAATCGCTATCGGCATTGAAAATGCTCGGATCGTTGAAGACGTAGCTGGCGCCGGCCTTCGCGACCTTGGTGCGGGTGCGGTGATACGAATACCAGTTGGCGAAGTTCGCCATTTCTTGCGCCACGCTGCGGGTGAGCCCGCCCCCCCAATTGAAGGACGTCACGGCGGTGCAAGCCTTGAAACCGGCGGTCGGGGTCGGATCCCACAGACACTCGGTCGCGGTCGTCGTATTGGCGGGGAACTGATAGCGAATGTATTGCGTGGTGTCGGCGAGATTGGTGTTGGTCGCGGTCGGAACATAGAACGTCCGCGTGACATTGCCGAGATTGGTGGTGCCGCCGCTGGCCATCGTGGTGCTGGTGTAGGCAGCGCTGTACGGCGTACTCGGCAGCAGGTTGCCGTCGGCCTGTTGCCAGCCGCGATAGGTCACTCTCGGGTTGTAGTAGATCGTATTGCGGGTAAAGGCCTGGTTAGCGATATTCGGCGCAGGCGCCGTGGCCGGCACGCTGTCGGGCATGAAATCGGATGCCATCGATCCCGAATCGTCGAGGATGAACCAGATATTCGGCGGTACGCCGTTGTTGATCTGGATCGGCGTATCCGGGAAAGACACCGCGGCATGCACCGGTAATCCGAGCATGGTGGCCATCGCCGCGAACAGCGGCGCCAGCAATGACTTGCGGGCGTTGCAACGGCCGATAGGCTGGCCTGCGGTGGGTCCGCACACGGCTTGAGAAGTACGCAAAGTGTTCACGGCAGCCTCGGACTCAGATACCAGAATAAGTGGTTTGCAACATGACCATCGCACGGCCTGCCTGCGAACTGCGCGCGGTGACCCGATAGCGCGGTTTCAGGCAATTCGGGTTGATCGGGACTTCGGCATCGCACAACGGCCAGTTCGGGCCTTGGCCCATGTCTTCGACGATGAATTGCGGCGGGCCGATGCTCGGCTCGACGACGGTGCCGTTGCGCCATCCCGCAAAGGCGGTGTCGAGCCAGCGCTCGGGGTCGGTGGCGACCGGCCGCGCGCAAAGGCCATTGGCGTCGCATCCAGCCGGCGGAAAAACCGGCGCCGCCGCGGCCAGGATGACTTCGGCTTCACGCAGCGCCGCTTCCGCGCTTTGGAACCCGATACTGCGGTCGAGCAGATTCGAACTCATCCGCTCTTCGAGCACCGTGCTGCGCAGACTGGCCAGACCGAGCAGCGTCATCACCAACAGCAGCACGAGCACGACCACGAGGGTCGCGCCACCTTGCGCGCCGCGCGAAGCGCGAGAAGAATGGAAGCCGTTCATTGCATGCGGTTCCGAAGAGTGACGGTGTGATCGAGGGTGCGCTGCAGCGCCGCGCCGTTGACGCCCGCGCGATCGCGGCTGGCGAGCGCGAGGTTCACCCGGACCGCGACGACATCGCGCCAGCGGTTCGCCGGTATGGCGCCGGCATCGACGTAGTCGCCGGTGTCGCGCAGCAGATACTGCAAGGTCATGTTGTTAACACCTTCGACGATTTCCTGCGGCTGCGCGGCGATCGATCCGCTGGAGCTGGTCATCGTGCTGCGGAACAGCGAGTTGCCGCCGTTGGGATTACGCCCGATATACCAGCGTACGGAACGCATCCGGGTCACCATCGAATTCGGTCCATAGGCGTACGAGGTGCCATTCGCGGTGCACACCACCGGCAGGCCCAGCCCCTTGGTGCAGTTGCCCGGATTGGCCGATCCGCCGCGGTTGTGCACGACGTTCGTATTCGTCCCCGGACTGGCGTTGGTCACCTGGAAAATCGCCGCCTGGCGGTTGTCGCAGATCATGAGGATGTCTTCATCGGTGAAATCGTGGTTCACCGTATTGAGGAACATGGTGGCCGACGCCGGCTGATGATTGACGATGACCCGCGCGCTGGCGCTGTCCGCCGATTTGAGCTCGATCGCATCGGTGCCGGCGACGCGTTGCTGCGGCGCCGCGCCGAACGGCAGGCCGGGCGTGGCGATCGCGCCGTCGTAACCGACGATGCCCACGCCCCAGTCGCTCCACCAGTTCGCAGTGGGGTTGTCCAGGACATTCGCGATCGGCAGGTTTTTGCCGCAGGGATTACCGGCGCCTTCACGGATATCGCGGGCCATCAGCTCGAACGACATCCGCCCGCTTTCCTGGACGCGGCCCAGACTCTCGGTGGCGCGGTAAGTCTGCCGATTGGAAATGAAGATCGCACTGGCGCTGCCGACCACGATCATCCCCAGCAACATGGCGATCATCAGCTCGACCAGGGTCATGCCATGCGCGCGACGCGCGCACGGCATCCGGTGAGTCCGTGGAAAGGCGCGCGAGCCGATCACATGCGAACCGGCGATGCGCGAAGCGGTGATATGCGCGTCGGTCATATGCGTGCCGGTCATATACGTGTCGTCGTGCTGAAGTTATGCGCGGCCGATCCGGCCGTCCCACGGGAGTCGTCCCAACGCACTGTGATCGTGCAGCGGTCACCGACGCATTGCACCTGGCCGCAGGCGCTCGCACCGAGATTGGTCTGCAAGGTCTGGATCCACATCCGCTTGTCGTTGGCGACGATATTGCCCGCACCGGGCGCAGCGCAGGTCATCGCCATGTTGTAGGCGCCGTTGCGGGCCAGCTCTGGATTGGCGCGCATCGCGTCGAGGATGGTGTAGGCATGAACCACACCCTGACTACGCTCAAGCGAACTTTGGCTATTGCGCAGCGCAGTCGCCTGCATCGCGGCGACGCCAAGCAAGCCAATGGCCAGCACCAGCACCGCAACCAGCACTTCGACCATGCCCGCGCCGCGCACCGCCATCGGGAAACGGCGCATGGGTTGCAAGGCTACGGAAGATCGCATTTTGGATTCTGCAGGCTTCATAAGTTGCCAGGCCTCGGACAGGCGACGGTGACATTGGCCGCATTGCGCACCGTCAGACGGCCGCCCACAGCGATATTCACGTCGCGGGCGTTCTGTACCGGCGTATTTGTCGGCAGACATACCCGGACATTCCCCGTAAGCAGCGCATTGCCGGCGTAAGCCAGACCATCCGCGCGGAAAACCAGACGGTTGTTAGTGAGATTGGTGCTGGAGCGCACCTGCAGGGGCGCCTCGAAATTAGCGGCGCGGACGACCTCGCCCGCATCAGTGATGACGATCCACCCGGTCCAGGAACCGGCGCCGACCGCGCTGCAGCCAACCGCGTCGTTGCTCTGACAGAAAGTCACCCGCTGGTTGCGACGAATGGCCTCCATCCGCGCCAGCTGCATGCCGGCCACGACCTCGTTGGCGTTGCTGGTCAGACGGCTCGCGTTGATGGTGCTGGTGATGGTGGGGATCGCGAAGGCAGTGAGGATGGCGAGCACGAAAACAGTGATCGCCAGTTCGACCATGCTGAAGCCACAGGGGGCGGACTTGGGCCGACCGAAGGCCGGGCGTCCGGAATGGCGTGAGACTCGCATCTGGTGTCCCCAGGATGAGTGGGCGAAGCATAGGGGGGGCCCGGAAGCACTGCCAATCGATGACCGATGGGCGGCAAGGGGGGGGGCATGAGCGGTCCCCCTGCCCCAAGACGCGATGCCGAGGCATGATGGCGCAATGAATCTTCCTGTAAAAACAACGCGAAACGTCATCGACACGGACATCGGCGCCCCGTTGGACAGCCTCTGGCAGGGCCGGGTCGTGATCTGGGTGGTCCTCGCGGCGGAAGGCTTGGCGGCGATCCTCACGCTAGCCAGCGACGAGCCTGGCTGGCAATGGGTGCGCTTCGGATCGATTTCGCTGCTGGTGCAGTGGGTCGCCTTACTCTCGTTGGGGACGCTGTATGTATTGCGCAACTATTTGCGCGCCGTGCGGCCGCAACTGATCGCTTACCTTGCCCTTGCCTTGTTGGTCTGCAACAGCTGGCTGGTCCTGCTGACCAGTTGGAGCGTGCTGCACGACGTCTGGCTGATCGAGCCGACCATGCGCGGCGAACTGCTGCTGCGGATCACGCTGATCGCATTGATCGTCGGCTGGTTGGGTTTGGCCGCCTTCCAGAACCATTGGCGTGCCCGACAACTCGCGGTACGCGCCAAGCAGGCCGAATTCGCCGCGTTACAAGCGCGGGTCCGTCCGCATTTCCTGTTCAACACGCTCAATACCGGAGCCGCGCTGGTCCATCACCGTCCGGATGAAGCAGAGCATCTGCTATTGGATCTGGCGGATTTGTTCCGCGCCGCGCTTGGCGGCGCACGCGAGATCCCGTTGCAGGAAGAAATCGCCTTGATCCGGCGTTATCTCGAAATCGAATCGCTGCGTTTTCGCGAGCGACTCCGCGTACGCTGGTCGCTGCCCGATCCTGTCCCGGACGTGCGCTTGCCCACGCTGTCGCTGCAACCCCTGGTCGAAAACGCGATCAGGCACGGCATCGAGAGAATCCCGAACGGCGGAGAGATCGAAATCGATGTCCGCGAACAGGCGGACATGATCACCGTCACGATTGCGAATCCGGTGCCGGACCCAAGCGCCACGCAGCCCGTGTCAGGTCACAACGTCGGACTGCCCGCATCGCTCGCGCAGATTCAGGCATACACCCAGGGCCGTGGCGGCGTCGAGGCGCGCAGCGAGAACGGGCGCTTCGTCGTCACCGTGCGCTTGCCTATGGATTAACAGCTCGTCGGAAAAGCATTCCGCCCACGCATTCACGCCGCAAGCCGGTAAATGTCCGGACTTGCGGCCGATGACTCGATCGCCAGCGCATCGCACCGGCTTGCGTGCGCCTTAAACCGAGACGCGGTTCAGGCGATGACCTCGTAGCACGGCCGATAGGCGCCGGAGATCTTCATTCGCCGTTGCTCCACGAACGCACGCAACAGCGCATCCAACGACTGCATCATATCGGCGTCGCCATGGATCTTGAACGGACCATGCTGTTCGATCCTGCGCATGCCGTCCTCCTTCACGTTCCCGGCGACGATGCCCGAGAACGCGCGGCGCAGGTCGGCCGCCAGCTCGTGCGGTTTGCGTCCATGATGCAAATCGAGCGCGGCCATCGCCTCATGGGTGGGCGCGAACGGCTGCTGGAACACCAACGGGATCTCCAACGACCAGTTGAAGAAGAACGAGTCCTTCTCCGAAATCCGATATTCGCGCACTTTACGGATGCCGGAAGACATGCGCTTGGCGACCGTCGCCGGATCGCCGACCACGATCTGATAACGCGACGTCGCCGCCTCACCGAGGGTCAAGCGCAGGAATTTATCGATCTGTTCGAAATACGCGGCGGAAGCCTGCGGGCCGGTGAAGATCAACGGGAACGGCAACCCCGCGTTTTCCTCGCGCAAAAGGATACCGAGCAGATAGAGGATTTCTTCCGCCGTGCCGACACCGCCGGGGAATACGATGATGCCATGACCGATGCGAACAAAAGCTTCGAGCCGCTTCTCGATGTCCGGCATGATCACCAGATGATTGACGATCGGGTTCGGTGATTCGGCTGCGATGATGCCGGGCTCGGTGATGCCGATATAGCGCATCCGGCGATGACGCTGCTTGGCGTGCGCGATGGTCGCGCCTTTCATCGGCCCCTTCATCGCGCCAGGGCCGCAGCCAGTGCAGATGTCCAGGCCGCGCAGACCCAGCTCGTAGCCGACCTGTTTGGTGTAGAGATATTCGTCGCGGTTGATCGAATGGCCGCCCCAGCACACCACCAGATTCGGGTCGATCGGATGCAGGATGCGTGCGTTGCGCAACAACCCGAACACCGCATCGGTGATGCCTTCGGATGTGTTCAGATCGCGACTGTTGCCGTGACCGTTGCGTAGCTCGATCGCGGTATAGGCCAGATCGCGAACCACCGCGAATAACAGTTCGGCCACGCCGCGGATGATCTCCCCGTCGACGAAGGCCGTGGCCGGCGCCTTGACCAGATCGATCCGCACGCCGCGATCCTGCTGCAGCACCTGGATATCGAAATCGGGATACAACTCGCGCGCGGCGCGCGGGTCGTCGGACGCGCTGCCGCTGGTGAGCACTGCCAGCGCGCAGCGTCGCAGCAATTCGTGCATACCGCCGCCGGAAGCGTCGCGCAGGCGCGCGACTTCGTCGCGGGAAAGTACGTCCAAAGCGCCACGTGGATAGATATGGGCGTCGACCGTGGGCAGCACGGACGGGATCGAATCGTTCATTTCGCTTGTTTTCAGTCGTTTTCGGTCCGACCGACTTTAACGCAGATGCCGGGGGATGGGTAGCTGGCCGGGGCCGCACATACATTCAAGAGACCTGATTCCGCTCAGACAGACCTCCTTGCCTTTGAAAAGGCCGTGCGCAAACAAAGTGCTGCTCGTTCTGGAGTATCTGCTGGCCGTGATATAAAACCCGATGCCAGCCAGACCACCCGAGCGGTGACGGCGGGCCCACAAAGCATCACCCGCAAAAAAGTCAGAGTGATGATGCCCTACAGACTAACTTTGTGAATGCCCATTGCAGAAAGCGCGTCATCTGGCGTCATTTTTTCGTGCGCCATCAAATACAAGGAAATGTATAGTGATATTTTCAATTTTTCTGTCGCATTTACTACTCCATATTCGCCTAACTGCTTACAGTACCCGACGCATTGACCGCCAGGGCGGTAAGCACCCCATTTTTTCCCTGCGAGTGAAAGCATCCATTCCAACGTCCTGTCCGGGCTATATTCGACATCCTTATCGGCGCAGCCTTCTAGAAAATCGGTAAAGACTGACCGTTCAATTTCCTCATCGAGCTTTGCATAAAAATCGCCATCAGGCCCTACTTTTCTCGCGGCCAATAGCAGCAGCCTCCTTTCTCTTTCTGGAATTGAAAAGAAAATAGAACGCCCGGCAGCCTCTGCTGTTCTAGGAACCTCGATCTGTATTTTTTCCAAAATCGAGTTACGAAACGATTCAACTTCAGCCTGATCGAAAAAACAGACCGTTTTACTTACCTCTTTAGACGCAGCGATGCGTCGACCATCAGCACAACCTAAAAAGACCATAAGGCCCAGCACAATTAAAGCCGCGTTACCATGAGACTTTAATGTCGTGATCACGATGCCTGCTTCCTTCAATAGTTCGCGGGGCTGAAAATGATTTGTTTGAAATCTCACCAGTTAATGACCAGGCCTCGCCTTTTTCATTCCACAGCCAGGCGGTCTCTCCCTTCCAACTCCCTCTCCCATTTACGAGCTTGTAATCCACCCCACTGATATTCAGATCTCCCCATAGATGGTTATGACCAATACTATCGACAGATTTGATGGTTAGATTGCCATGCTTCCATCGCATGGCTGCTCCTTTTTTAAACCCTGCACGCCAGCGAGCAGTCACGCGAAGACGTACAGCAGGCACGGGCTGAATGGACACATGGACAGACGGCGCTCGACCCACGTCGTCTAGTCTTTCTGGATGAGACCTGGGCCAGCACGTGCATGACCCGTTTGCGTGGCCGCTCTGCTCGCGGTACGCGATGCATCGCATCAGCGCCTCATGGGCATTGGAAGACCACGACCTTCATCGCAGGCTTGCGTCAACATGCCATCACCGCGCCAATGGTTCTCGACGGCCCGATGAATGGCGCCGCTTTCCTGGCCTATATCCGCACTTGGCTGTGTCCTACGCTGCAGCCCGGCGATATCGTCGTGGTTGACAACCTGTCCTGTCATAAGGTGGCCGGCATCAGGGAAGCCATTGAAGCGGTTGGTGCCACGCTTCGCTATCTGCCGCCGTATTCTCCCGGTCTGAATCCGATCGAGAAGATGTTCTCCAAACTCAAGACGATGCTACGCAGGGCGGCCATTAAGAGCGATGGATGCGCTCTGGGATGAAATCGGAAGGCTCATCGATACGGTGACACCACAAGAATGCAGCAACTACTTCGCATCTTCTGGACATGTAAACAAATAAATAGAAAGCGCTCTAGCGCTTTCTCGCAGAGTCGTGAGATTGACCGTACAAAAAAACGGGAGCCGAAGCCCCCGTTTTTAATACTACCGATAACGTTTGAATCAGAACGTGTATTTCAGGGTCAACTGCGCGGCCCACTGCGATTCGGCGCGTTCCTGACGGGTCACGAAGTCCTCCAGGTCGGCACGCGTTTGCAGCGTCGTGGGGTTGGTGACCAACGGAACGATGTAGACATAGCGGCCCTGCGCGTCGATACCGCCGTAGTTCACGAAACTACGGTTGAGCGGGAATCCGATTTCGTCGGTGCGCCCCCACTTCTTGTTCAGCAGGTTGCCGACGTTCAGCACGTCCAGGGTCACGATGAACTTGTTGTCATCGAAGAAGCCCGGGAATTCCTGACTGACGCGCAGATCGAAGGTGTTGACCCAACGCGAGAACGCATCGTTACGCTCGGCCACACCGCCGATATGCCGGCGCAGGCTGGGGTTGGAGTTGACCACCGCCCAGAACGCGGCCTCTTCGTCGCCCGAACCGTTGCCATTCAGGTCGCGGAACGCCACGGTGTTTTCGCCCGGATTCGGGATGTACATCAGGTCGTTGCCGAACACGCCGTCGCCGTTCATATCGTTGTTGTAAGTCCAGCTGTACGGCTTGCCCTTGCGGCCTTCGTAGAACAGGCCGACGCTGGTCTTGTTCTCGCCGAAGAAACGGTGCTGCCACTGCAGGCTGCCGATGAAACGATCACGATTGACGTAGTTGGAGCGCGAAGCGACTTCTTCGTTCGGATGGAACACCGAACGGTTCAGCCAGTTCGAGTTGGAGACCGACGAGGTCAACGGATTGACGTCGGTGGCTTCGGTATAGCTGTAGGCCAAGCTCCAGGCCCAATCGTTGGTCATCGGCCGGGTCAGGCTGATGGTCAGATTGTCGCCACGGCCCTTGTTGGTGTTCTCGGCCAACAGAACATTGTTGAACGCGGCATTGCTGCCGGAGCGGGTACGGAAACCGGTGCAAGTCGCGCCGGTGGTGATGGTGCCGCCGGTCGTGGTCCAGCAAGCCGGGTTATAGCCCTGTGCGGTATAGAACAGCGAACGGCCATCCGGGCCCAGGCGGGTGGCATTACCGAGATTCAGGAAGCGGTAGTAGATGCCGTTCTCGACCTGGGTCTGCACATATTCCGCGCCGAACACCATGTTCCACCACGGCAGCTCATGTTCGAAGGCGAGGTTGGCCTTCCACACCGAGGGCTGACGCAGATCGGGCGAAAGGAAGTCGACGTTCGCGGTCGGCGGCGTACCCGCAGGGACCGGCTGGGTCGCAGGGTTCGGATTGAACGTGCCGGCGGTACAGGTCACGCCGAACGAGCCCCCGCAACCGATGATGCGGGTGGCGATACCGGTGTTCGAATACGGATTCGACAACCAGACGTTGGCAGCCGCGCCCTGGAACAGACCGAAACCACCGCGCAACTGGGTCGGGCGATCGCTGTCGAAGGTGTAGTTGAAGCCGAAGCGAGGCTGGATCAGTTCCTTACCGTCGATCGTTTCGCTGTTGTTATAACCAAAACCACCGGTCATGCGGCCGGCCGCAGTCAGCGGCCCCGGCGCCGCCGACGCCGCAGCGTTGAACGTCGGTTTATCGCCCATCTCGGGGATATCGACGCGCACGCCGTAGGACAGGGTCAGGTTATTGTTGACGATCCAGGTGTCCTGCACGAACAGGCCCAAGTTCTTCAGCGACCACTCGGCCACGCCGTCGTTGATATTGAAACCGGGCGCGCCGATCTGCACCTGGTAGTTGGTCGGACGACCAATGCGGAAGTTGTAGAGCACCGCCGCGTCGATCACCGTTTCGGACGAGGTCGAGCAGTTGACCACGCCGCCCGGGATCGCCGGATCGACATAGGTCACGGTCGCCGAGCTGTTGATACAACCGAAGGTGTAGTTGCCCTTGGTGTCCTGCAAGAACGCGTTGAAGACTTCGTTCTTGTCGTAATCCACACCGAACTTCAGCGTGTGGTCGCCGGCATACCAGTTGCCGGCGAAATAAAGGTTGGTGGTCTTGGTGCCCAACTCGTTGAAGTGACGGCTGCGCTCGGTGCCCGACACCAGGTTCACCGTGCCGGTGGCGTACGGATGCGGCGGATTCGGCGCGACCGCGGGGCGGCGCACGAAACCCAGCGTCACCTGCGGCAGATCGGAGTTGTTCTCGGGCAGGCTGTCGTACTTGCGGTACGAAACCTTGGCCTCGGTCGAGAAACTGTCCGACCAATCGGCGAACCACTCGCCCACGATCGTTTCGAATTCCTTGCTCTGGTTGTACCAGTGCGAGGACAGCGACAGGCTGCGGATACCGAAATCGGGCAAGAACGGCTCGTTCTGCTCGGTCTTGTTGTAGCGCAAGCTCATGCGCTGAGCGTCGTTGATGTTCCAATCGATCTTGAACAGCGCGTCCTTGACCTGGGTTTCGAAACCACTCGGGATCTGCGAAGTGCCCACGTTCATGCCGTAGGTGCTGTTCGCCACGGTTGCGAACTGGCTCATCAACGTGTCGGACAGGCCGACGATGGTGCCCGCGCCGCTGTTGACCGGACCGAAGTCCGGAACAGTCTTGGTCTGGGTGAAATCTTCGTAAGCGGCGAAGAAGAACAGCTTGTCCTTGATGATCGGACCGCCAATGGTCACGCCCCAAGTCTTCTCTTCGAACGGACCGAAGTCGGTGTAGGCCCCGGTGGCGCGGTTGTAGCGCTTACCGACCAGGCTTTCGTCGCGGAACACGTAGGTCAGGCTGCCGTGGAAATCGTTGGTGCCCGACTTGGTGACGGCGTTGATGTTGGCGCCGGTGTATCCCTTCTGGGTGACGTCGTAGTTGGCGATGTTGAGGTTGACTTCCTGGATCGCGTCGATCGAGATCGGCTGTTTCGCGGTCGGCAGGTTGTTGGATTCCAGACCGAAAGTATCGCTGGTGGTCACGCCGTCGATGGTCACCGAGTTGTAGCGGGTGTTCTGGCCGCCGGCGGAGATTTCGCCACGTTCCTTGTCGGTCTGCGAAATGCGCGGATCAAGGCGGGCGTAGTCCTGCAGGTCGCGACGCACCGATGCGAAGGAGTCGAGCTGATCGCGCGTGACGTTGCTGCCCGCGCCCATCTTGTCGGCGCTGAAGATCACCGTGCCGGACACCCCGGTGACTTCGATGGTTTCGAATTCCTCGGCGCCGATAGTGAGATCGATCTGCGACACCTTGTCGAGGGCGAGGTACACGTCATCTTCGGAACGGCTGCCGGCGCCATCCTTGTTGACGGTGATCTTGTAGGGGCCGCCGACGCGCAAACCGCGGGCGTTGTAACGGCCGTTGGCGTCGGTGACGACGCGGCTGGCCGTACCGGATTCGGTGTGGACGATCGTGACTTCAGCGCCAGCGACGGGCTGTCCGTCGGCGCCGACCACCTGACCACCGACGCCGGCGGTGGTGTTCTGGGCGAACGCAGGGGCAGCCGTCAACGCGACGATCAGCCCGATCGACAATTTAGAAAGCCGAATTCGGTTCGTATGGTTCATTGCTCTTGGCCTCGATGGAAAAACGATGCGATGGGTCGTACGCGGCAACACCGGCGCACTGCGCCCGTGATGGAAACCGTTGATGTGAAGCAGAGGGGGAGACCCGTCGTCCCTCACATGACATTGGACCCGGGTTAATTTCAGGTTAACACGATACGTGGGGTTTATGACAGTGCAATGACCTTGAAAGCCAGCGTAAGCCTTTGAAAATAAAGACTGAACACTATTGACAAATTACATGAAGCGCAGTCGGCAACTGTCTTGTCCAGTTAGTCCTCAATACAAACGATCGGTACTTCCGTATCGATTTAGCAGGCCTTTGCAAGACGGTCTGCTACAAGACGGTCTGCTAATGGCCGCGCCGACAAAGCAAGCGCGTAACCGATTGATTTATTGTGAACGAGTCCGGGCATGTACCGGATTCTCGACTTGACTGCGCTGACAGGTGCCGGTGAGAACAGCCATGCTGGCCGCGAAGCACCGAGTCAAAACGCACAGAGCGCGCGTTTTGTCCCTGTTAGAGCCTAACTGCGGACAGGTAGGTTCACAGGCCATCGAGCAGCATCTGCACCGAGATCGCCACCAGCAACATGCCCATCAGACGCTCGACTGCAGTCAAAGCGCGCTGGCCCAGCCAACGGTAAAGAAAAGTCGCGGAAAACAGGATGGCCGCGGTCGCCACCCAGGCGATCAGCAGGGCCACACTCCAGTCGCCAAGACGCGCCGGATCCTTGTTGCCCATCAAGATCACTGCGGCCATTCCGGAAGGGCCTGCCACCAGCGGAATCGCCATCGGCACGATAAAGGGCTCGCCGTCTGGAATTTCGCCCATCAGGCCCTCTGGCGGGGGAAAAATCATCCGGATGCCAATCAGGAACAGCACGATCCCCCCAGCGATCGATACCGACTCCTGGCGTAGATGCATCAGTTCCAATGCGTACTTGCCGCACCACAGGAAGGCCATCAGCACCCCGAGCGCGATCAGCAACTCACGCGCCAGCACGATCCGCTGCCGCTGCGGCGGAAGATTGCGCAGCAAACCGAGGAAGATCGGGATATTCCCCAATGGATCGAGAATAAGGAACAGCAGCAGCGCGGCGGAAGCGATGCTCACTGCCGCGGGCTCCACACCCGACCGCGTTGCGCGGCCCCTGCCGACGACAACAGAGTGAGGCAGTCCTGCGCGCAGATCGAAGCCTCTTCTGCTTGTCCGGCGTTCTCTTCCACTTGCGCACGGGCGCGCAATGGCGTGCGCATCGGCCCGGGCGCCAGACCTGAAACCCGCACGCGGCTGTTCGCCAGTTCGGCATGGAGCATTTCGATCAGCGCGACCGTCGCGGCTTGGGATACGCCGTAACCGCCCCAATAGGCCTGGGCCGGACATCCCGCTTCATCATCGATCGGATAGACCACCGCTGCGTCCTCGGCGCGACGCAGCAACGGCAAGCAGGCCTGCGTCAACCACCACCGGGCGGTCACATTGACGTGCAACGCGCGCGCGAAAACAGCAGGATCGGTGTTCTGCAACGGCGTAAGCCCGGCGAATTCCGCAGCGCAATACAACAGCCCATCGAGGCGGCCGAGCTGCGATTCGATACGCCCGGCAAGCTCGGCGTAATCATCGGGCGTAGCGCCTTCCAGATCCAGCGGATACAGCAGCGCCCGCCCGCCCTCTTTGATGATCGCATCGTAAACCCGGTTGAGCTTGGGCAGCTTGCGACCGAGCAGAATCACGCTGGCTCCGGCTTCGGCGCATGCCAGCGAAGCTTCTTTGCCTAAGCCTCCGTACGCGCCGGCGACCAGGACGACACGGCCGGCGAGCGATGGGCGCTCTTGCGCCGGCATCAGGCTTTCTGGGTCTCGGCGATCATCCTCGCCAGTTCGCCCGACTCGTACAGCTCGACGGTGATATCGCAACCGCCGATCAGTTCGCCGTTGATGAACAGTTGAGGAAAGGTCGGCCAGTTGGAAAACCTCGGCAGGTTCGCGCGGATTTCCGGATCTTCCAGCACATTGACCGAATGGAATTCCGCGGCGCCGGCGGCTTTCAGCGTCTGCGCCGCGCGACTGGAAAAACCGCACATCGGGAACTGCGGCGTTCCTTTCATAAACAATACGATCGGATGGCCTTCAATCTCGGCCTGGATCCGCTGCATGACGGGCATGGAAGAACTCTCCTGAGAGGGGCCGCGACGCGCGGCCGAGGGTGTCGGGTACAATCCGATATTGTAATGCTTCGCGCGGCGGTGGACCGCTGGCCGTCCGCGACGGACCAAGGTAATCGCCCTCACCCAACTCCATGGAGCCCGTCATGGCCATCGAACTGCCGCCCCTGCCCTACGACCGCACCGCACTTGAGCCGCATATTTCGGCCGAAACCATCGATTTCCATTACGGCAAACACCACCAGACCTATGTCACCAATCTGAACAACATGATCGGCGGCACCGAGTTCGCCGATGCGTCGTTGGAAGAGATCGTGCGCAAGTCGCAAGGCGGCATGTTCAACAATGCCGCGCAAGTGTGGAACCACACCTTCTACTGGAACTGTCTCAAGCCCAATGGCGGCGGCGAACCTGGCGGCCCGTTGGCCGAAGCGATCAACAAGGCTTTCGGCGACTTCGCCAAGTTCAAGGAAGAGTTCACCAAGACCGCAATCGGCACCTTCGGCTCGGGCTGGGCTTGGCTGGTGCAGCGCGCCGACGGTTCGTTGGCCCTGGTCAGCACTTCGAACGCCGCGACGCCGTTGACCGGCGAAGACACGCCTTTGTTGACCTGCGACGTGTGGGAGCATGCGTACTACGTTGATTACCGTAACGCTCGCGCCAAGTACGTCGAGGCGTTCTGGAGTCTTGTGAACTGGGATTTCGTCGCTTCGAACATGAAGTGATCGGCATCCATCCGCATCACACCGACGGCCGGGCGACCCCCGGCCGTTTTTTGCGTATTTCATTCATTCCCACGCCAACAGCCGCATCCGTCGCAGTCGGGATTCGCGAAAGTCGCTGCACAAGACTCCCGGAATAGGAGTCACGACTCGCGCACGGATGTCCTGCCCGCAGATGAACGCTTTCGGGAAACCCGTCAACGCAACGGCCTCCCGTGCATTTTCCGGTTGTCATCCATCCAACGACCGGAGTCTTCGATGCCATCTTCCACCTCTGTGCTGAAGTCGCTCGCCTTGAGCTTCACGCTCGCTTGCGCGGGCCTCTCCTTCACCAACACCGTCCTTGCCCACGACCGTGACCACAATCCGCCCGGGGCGGCCGGAGGTCGCGGAACCAATTGGGAGAACCCGCCAGGATGGCGCGGCGGACCGGGCGCATCTCCCGACTATCGCTACTATCATCGCGACGGCAAACGTCACAAGTTCGTGATCGTTGACGGCGGCTATTATTTCAACGCGGGCTACGGCTACTGGCATCCGCGCCATGGTTGGTGGAATCAGACCGCGCGCTGCTGGCTGGACCGCGACGGCAATCCACCAGGACGTGCGGGTGGCCCGGGGACGAATTGGGAAAACCCGCCTGGACTCCGTGGCGGGCCGGGCGCATCGCCCGACCGTTTCGGACGTTGCCGTTAAGCGCCGAAGCAAATTCGCACTGCGCGATTGAGCGGATTTCGTGACCGCCGTCAGCCCAACGCCCAGGCCAGACCGATCATAGAACCGAGATCGGAGCGCAACATGCTTTGGCCCGCGCTTTCCAAGTTGCGAGTCCGGCGATACCGGATTCGCAACGATTCAAGGACTGGTTGCAGGTTTCTGCTGTGGGAAGGTCCGAACAACACCATCCTGGTGTGATTCAGACGTCGCAGACGCAGGACTAAGCGCTTGCGCACTTGATCTGCGAGCGCGCCCTCGGCATGGCCGCGCAATGTACCCGAATAGCGTTAACAGGCCCTAGTTCATATTCCCGTGGCGTAGGCCCAGGACATCCGATCGGGCACGCGCTGCCAAGTGGTGCCGCCATCAAGGCTGTACTTGCTGAGCGTCATCCCGTGATTCCCGAAGACCTGCAAACTGTGCAGCAGCATCACCGAACCATCCGCCGAATAGGCCGGCGCCCACCATGCGAGATTGATGTCGGGCTCATGGGTCAGTTCCCAGGTCTTGCCGCCATCGGCGGTCCTGGCCACACCGGTTTTTTTCGCCGAGAAGATCGCGCCCTGATAGCTGAAACCACGCTCCGCGTCGAAGAATTCCGGCAGCATCATAAAGCGGCTGATCTCCGACGCCTGCCAGGTCTTGCCGAAGTCCTTGCTCACGTAAGGACTGAACGCGATGCTTTTCGCGCACGTGCACCACAAGGTGCCATCGGGATTCATCTTGAAATTGCCGATGCTGCCCGGCGGATCGAGCGCTTCGCTCGCGCCGGTGGCGAGATCGATCACCGCGAATTTGCGGCTGGGCAGAGTCAACACCAGCCGCTCGCCATGACGAAACAATTGCGGCATCACCCCGGGTAATCCGGTCCAGAACGCGAATTTCATCTCGAACTCGGCGAAGGGTCTGAAGTCGCCGGTATCGGCCTGCCCGCGATACACGATGACGCGCCCTCCCGATGTCACGGTGAATGCGACGCCATTCCCGTCATCAATGCTGATCAGGTTGGCGACCTGCCCGTAAGGCAGCGTCGCGCCACGATCCGCCCAGGTGCGGCCACCATCGGATGAACTGCGCAGGGTGCTCGCTTCACCCGATGCGAGCAGAACGCCACCGGGCGTCTCCAGCGCCGAGACCAGCAGGAAAGAGCTGCCCGTGTCGAGCATTTCGATATCAGTGCCAGGGCGCCAGCGTTTGACCACGCCGTTTTGCGCGCCGAAATAGAATCCGTCGCGGCCGTAGCGCCCGCCGATCACCATCCCCTGCGATTCCGAACGGATCGCGGCGCGCCAACGCTCGTCATGGCCCGGCTCGCGCGATTCGGCCCATCCGGAACGCAACGGCATCGCCGTCAGCGTCGGCTGCAAGGCGGCGAACATGCGTTGTCCAAGCGCCATATCGGGCGTTTCGTCCCAACCCCACGAGACCTTGCGCGGTTTTTTCTCGTCTAGCGGATAGGACACGATCGACAACTGGATCGTACCGAGATAGGACACCTCGCCGGCGCGCACCTCGAAATCGGGCATCGTGGCGATCGGCGGAAAGTCCGGATGTTTGCACACCCAACAACCGATCCTGGGCTGAAAATCGTAAAGCCGGTAGCGGCCTGCCGGCAAAACGCCGATGTAGTTGACCGTGGTAAGCATCCCGGTCAGATCGACGCCGACGGTGAGTTTCTTGGCGTCCGCATCGACCCGTTGCACCTGCACCGGCGAAGTCAGATAGCCGACCGAACTGGCCGCCGGAAAATTGTTGACCAGGTGGAACAACACCGCGCCCTCGCCCTCCTTCAACGGCAGCGGATCTCCCGCGAAAGCCATCGCCGAAGGAGCCGCCGAGAACGCGATCAACCAGGCCAACATCAACTTCAACACACGATGCATCACGTTTCGTCTCCCGTCATTGTTCCGATCACCGGCGCGACCTGATCCTGTCTGTCCAGAGCTCGTCCGACTCGCTCCAGCGCCGTGCGCAACGCAACGCGATCGTCGGCGCGCAAGGTCGCATGCCCGACTTTCCGCCCGGCGCGCGGAAGCTTGCCGTAGTCATGCCAATGCCCACCCGGCTCGCGC
The DNA here is from genome assembly GCA_008015095.1 of Lysobacteraceae bacterium. Taxonomy (GTDB): domain Bacteria; phylum Pseudomonadota; class Gammaproteobacteria; order Xanthomonadales; family Xanthomonadaceae; genus Lysobacter_I. The sequence continues at coordinate 21,628 of SSEV01000217.1, forward strand.
AATACCGCGTCGGCATCCGGCATGGCCCCGATCCAGTTGAGCATGCAGGCCGCACCGACCATGCGCGTATCGCCGAGCGGCAGACCAAGCACGGCGCGCAGATGATTCTCGAATTGCGAAGTCTCGCTGCCTTCGATCGTCCAATGACCGGAGTTGTGTACGCGCGGCGCTAGCTCATTGGCCAGCAGTTCGCCTCCGCGGTAGAAAAGCTCCAGGGCGAATACGCCAACGTACTGCAACGATTCGGCCAGCGACTGCGCGTAGGCGTATGCGCGCGCGGTGGTTTCGGTCTGCGCACGCGCTGGCGCGAGGCTGGCCGAGAGCACACCGTCGACATGCCAATTCTCGGTCAACGGCCAAGTCCTGAATTCACCATCACGCCCCCTGACCGCAACCACACTCAGTTCGCGCTCGAACGGCACGAAAGCTTCGAGAATCAAACCGACGCCTGCCGCTTGAGCGCCGAGCGCCGTCCAGGCGACGTCGATATCGGCCACCGATTTGATCCGGAACTGCCCCTTGCCGTCATATCCCAGACGGCGGGTCTTCAGGATGCAGGGCGCACCGATGCGCGCAACCGCCGCATCGAGCGAGGCGCGGTCGGACACATCGGCGAATTCGGGCACCGGAATGCCGAGTTCCCGGAACAGCGATTTCTCCGCCAACCGGTCCTGGGCAATCGCCAACGCACGCGGATTCGGGAATACCGGCACTCGCTCGTTCAACCATTGCGCCGATTCGGCCGGGACGTTCTCGAAATCGAACGTGGCGACGTCGACCTTCGAAGCGAATTCGGCCAGCGCAGCCTCGTCGCGGTAATCGCCGACGATCAGCGGCGCGAACTGTCCCGCACAGGCGTCCTGCGCGGTGTCGAGCACCAGAAAACGCAGGCCGAGCGGCGCTCCGGAAAGCGCGAGCATGCGAGCGAGCTGCCCACCGCCGAGGATACCGACCGTGGTCATGCTCTGGGATCGTCGTGGTCGATCACGTCCTGCGTCTGTCTGGCGCGGAAGTCATCCAGCGCCGCCGCGATCACAGGAAATTCGGCAGCGAGCATCGCCGCGGCGAACAGCGCCGCATTGGCCGCGCCCGCATTGCCGATCGCGAAAGTTGCGACCGGGACGCCCGCAGGCATCTGCACGATCGACAACAACGAATCCAGCCCGTTCAGCGCTTTGCTCTGCACCGGTACGCCGAGCACCGGCACCGCGGTCTTGGCCGCGAGCATGCCTGGCAAATGCGCGGCGCCGCCGGCGCCGGCGACGATTGCGCGCAGGCCGCGCGCGCGCGCGGCCTCGGCGTATTCGAACAGGACATCCGGCGTACGATGCGCGGAGACGACGCGCACCTCGTGCGGCACGCCCAGCGCTTCGAGCCGGGCCGCGGCATGCTGCATCGTCTCCCAATCCGAGCGCGACCCCATGACGATGCCGACCAGCGGCCCTGCCGCCGCGCCCGTCGTCGTGTCTGCCATCGCATCACCCTGCGGCATCGCGCCAGCTGCAAAACGGTATTCTAGCGGTCTTCCGTACCGGCATCACCGAATGGACCGCAAGCTGCTCGATCTCCTGCTCTGCCCCGTCAGCCGCCAACCACTGGCGTTGCTGGAGACATCCGCACTCGAAGCGCTGAATCGCGCGATCGCCACCGGTGCAGTCCGCCGTGCGGACGGCAACGCCCAGGACCGGCCCATCCGCGAAGCGCTGGTGACGCGCGATCGCAAGACGGTGTATCGCGTCGACGACGGGATTCCGGTGCTGTTGGCCGAAGAGGCCATCGCCACGGCGCAGGTCGAGGGTCTATGAACGTTTCGGCGCCTGCGCCGCCGGATGCGGTGATCCAAGCCGATGTCGCGGCGGCGCTGGCCGAGGACATCGGCGACGGCGATGTCACCGCCGCGCTGCTGCCCGACGCTCCCGATATCGCTTATCTGCTGTGCAAGGAAAACGCGGTGATCTGCGGCCGGCCATGGTTCGACGCCTGCCATCGCGCGCTCGATCCGGAGGTGCGAATCGATTGGCGCGTCGCCGAAGGCGATCGCATCGCCAAGGGCAGCGTGATCGCGACCCTGGCGGGGCGCAATCGCGCCCTGGTCAGCGCCGAACGCGCTTCGCTCAACTTCCTGCAGACCTTGAGCGGCACCGCCACCATCACCGCCCGCTACGTCGATGCGGTACGCGGCACCGGCGCGAGAATCCTCGACACCCGCAAGACCATCCCGGGACTGCGCGTCGCCCAGAAGTACGCAGTGCGCGTTGGCGGCGGCATGAACCATCGTATCGGGCTATTCGATGCGGTCATGCTGAAGGAAAACCATATCCGCGCCTACGGTTCGCTGCGCGGCGCAGCGATGGCCGCGCGTGAACGGCACCCGCAGCTGCCGCTGATCGTGGAAGTAGAGACTCTGACGCAGCTCCGCGAAGCGCTGGATGCGGGTTGCACCCGCATCCTGATCGACGATTTCGACGCAGACACCCGCCGCGAAGCGGTGCGGATCGCGAAATCGGCGCCTTACGATGGACGCATCCCGTTGGAAGTATCAGGCGGCGTCGACATGAGCACCCTACGCGCGATCGCCGAAGACGGCGTGGACTGCATTTCGATCGGGGGGCTCACCAAACATGTGCACGCGATCGACCTGTCGCTCAAACTCGGGCCGCCGCCGGATCGCAATTCCACCTGACGATGCGGCCCTGAGGGAACCCCGCGAAGCGGTTACTTCAGCGCGAAAACGACCGCAGCGACAACCGCGAGCAGCACGGCTACGACGACCCAGCGCGGCAGAGCCTTACGCGGTGCGGACGTCGGCACATCCGCCGATGTCGCATTCTCCCGCCCCAGATCGACCAGGCGGAACCGCAAGGTGTCGAAACCGATCTCATCGCCTGGCTGCGCCACCGCGCGTTGGACGCGGGCGCCGTTATGGAAACTGCCGTTGGTGGATCCCAGATCCTCGATCACGACGCCTTCATTGGTCGGAATCAACCGCGCGTGTTTGCGCGAGAGGCTGTTTTCGTCCAGACGCAACTGGCATTCCGGCGCACGGCCGATCACGGTTTGCCCGGCGAGCGGATAGGTCCGGCCGAGGATCCGTCCGGACTGCGCGCGCAGCGCGTATTTGGGCAGTGCGGCGCGCACGATCGTTGCGCCGATGTCGTCCTGCGGCTGCAGCGCGGCGCGCTCCTGGACCGGCTCATCCGCCTGCAGCGTGGCTTCGATCTCGCCGATGGACAGGCGGTCGCCCGGACGCAGCGACAGCACGCCCTCTACCGGACGCTGGTTGACACTCACCGCCGCGCCACGGGCGATCTTGAGCACGACTCCCTGTGCGCCGACTTGCAGTTCGCAGTGCTGCGCGAGGACGTTCTCGCCGGGAACCACGATATCCGCGTCCGGCGCCGAACCGATCCGCTTGACGCCGTGTCCGAGCAGGACCGGAAAAAGTACATCGGCGGCGAACACGAGTCTCATCGGGGATAGCGCTCCGTGGCTAGGGATTGCGTCGGCCGCATCGTGGCCGCACATTAGAGGGATGCCGACTTTACTGATCCTGATGATTCTCGCTGCGATCCTGTTCGCATTCTGGAGCGCTTCGCGCGCCGCCGCCGAACAGGCGGTGACGCTCGGCCGCGAGGCCTGCGAGGCCGCCGGCGTGCAATTGATCGATCAGACAGTACACGCCACCGGATTGCGCCTGCGCCGCGGCGAAGACGGCAGACTGGGATTCGAACGTAGTTTCCGCTTCGAATATTCCCTGGACGGCGCCGACCGCCACGTCGCGCGGCTGGTGCTGCAAGGTCAACGCATGGTGTCGTTCAGCGGGCCGCTCAGAGCGGCCGATGTAATCCAATTGCATTGATGTCATCGGACCGCCCCCCGACAGTCGTGGATATTCCTATTTCACTACCCTGAGATGGCCGCCACGGCGCGGGGACGAAGGCCCCTGGTCGCCGCCATCCTCACCGCCATCGCCATGCTCAGCGGCATCGCCGGTTTCGGTAAGGCCAACGCTCTCTGGCGACATCTGCGGCGCCTCATCAGCAAGCGGATCTTCGGGCTGGTCGTCGGGCAAGGTCAGCAGCAGGCCTGTTTCCAGCGGGAAAATCGCAAGCACCGAAGACACCGGTACGGCCACCGAATGGCTTACGCCGCGAAAACGCGCACTGAAGCTGATCACGTCGTTGCCCATCTCCAGGCCGGCGACCGCCCGATCGACGATATTCAATACGACTTTGCCGTTGTTCACCGCGAATGCGGGCACCCTGACCCCGGGTCGGGTGGCGTCGACCACCAAGTGCGGCGTCATGCCGTTGTCCGTGATCCATGCGTACAAGGCACGCAGCAGATACGGCCGCTGGCTGGTCATCTTTGGGGATTCCCCAGTGCTCATGGGGGGAGTGTACTGTGGCTACTGGGACCGGGACAGTCCGAACGCCCTGAAAATGAGGGCAAGCCCACCCGCAGGATGCCGGCGGGGATCCACAACGATTCACATGCGAGCGCTCTGGCGGAGCAAACTCTGGGCCAGATGAACTCGCCCCCCTCTCAACTCGGAATCTCGCGGAGCGCCTTTTCCTGCGGGGTGAGGCTACGCACGAAGCCCGGGTTGCGGAAGATCCGGTTGCCGTAGTCCTCGATCGCCTTGCCGTCTTTGGGCAAGGGGACGTCCAACGCCTGCAAACGCCAGATGATCGGCGCCATCGCGCAGTCGGCCAAGCTCATCTCGTTGTTGAGGAAGAACTTGCTGGCTTTGAACAAGGGCACCGCGGCGGTTAGCAGTTCCTTGAGCCGCTTGCGGCCGGCCTCGGCCTGCTGCTTGCTGCCGAACTGCACAGCCTGCACCTGCGGCACCCAGTCATGCTCGATCCGCAGCATCGCCAGACGCAAACGGGCGCGAGAGAGCGGGTCGATCGGCATCAACGGCGGATGCGGATAACGCTCGTCGAGATATTCGCTGACCACCGACGCCGCGTAGAGCACCAGATCGCGCTCCACCAGGGTCGGCACCGAATGATAGGGATTGAGATCGATCAGATCCTCGGGCGGCGCCTGAGGGTCGACCGCCACCAGATCGTACGTCACGCCCTTCGCCGCAAGCACCAGCCGGACGCGGTGGCACAGCACATCGTCGACGGAAGAGAACAGGGTCAGAGCATTACGCATACGCGAACTCGCATCCATCTTCATGGCACGCGCGAACCGGACGAACCGGCCGTCTTGGGTGTGATCGTAGAGCGACGGGAACGTTGCGCCATCAATGCACGTCGCGCCAGTATTCCCTCTTGAGCAGCCATGCCATCAGAGTGAAGAAGGCGAGGAACAGCACGACCCACACGCCGACCTGTTGACGCTTGAGCGCGACCGGTTCGCCGACGTATTCGAGGAAGGCCGCGATATCGCGCGCGGTCTGATCGAATTGCGCCTTGTTCTGCGCGCCGGGCTGGGACACGACCAGTTCCTTGATGCAACTGTCGTCGGCCTCGGTAGTGCCGTGCTCGCAGCCCATCACCGGTTTGCCCTTGTCGTCGGTATCGACCTGGACTTTCTTGGTGTAGACCGGCCGCTGCAGGCCCTGCATCTCCCACAGCGGATTGGGCATCGATGCGTTGGCGAACAGCCGGTTGTTCCAACCCAGCGGACGCGTGTCGTCCAGATAGAAGGATTTCAGGTAGGTGTAAATCCAATCGCTGCCGCGAACCCGGGAAATCACGCTGAGATCGGGCGGCGCTTTACCGAACCACTTCTCCGCAGACGCGGCCGGCATGGTGGCGACCATATGTTCGCCGAACTTGGCGCCGCTGAAATTGAGGTTCTGCATCACCTGCTCTTCGCTCAGGCCCAAATCCTCGGCCATCCGCGAGTAGCGCATGTATTTCAGCGAGTGGCAGCTTCCGCAGTAATTCGCGTACAACTGCGCGCCGCGCTGCAGCGAAGCCTTGTCTTCCAGGTCGGTGCCGGCGTGCATCAGGTCGCCGCCTTCGGAAGCAAACGCGGCGGCCGAAGTGAACATCAGTGCGACGATGGTCGCGGCGCGCTTGAGGATCGAGGTCTTCATCATGGACGACTCGGTCATGGATGGCTTAATCATGCATCGTCACCCGTTCCGGAACCGGTTTGGTCTTATCCATCTTCGTCCACACCGGCATGGTGATGAAGAAGGCGAAATACAGGAAAGTCAGCACGCGTCCGATCTGGGTCTCGACCGGGTCGGTGCCCGGGCCAGCGCCGATCTTGCCCAACCACACGAAGCTGATCGCGAAGATGGCCAATGCGATCTTGGCGATGACGCCGCGATAGCGGATCGATTTGACCTTGGCCTTGTCCAGCCACGGCACCGCGAACAGCACCGCGATCGCCGCGAACATCACGATCACGCCACTGAGTTTGTGCGGAATCACGCGCAACATCGCGTAGTACGGAGTGAAGTACCACACCGGCTTGATGTGCGCGGGCGTCACCAGACGGTTGGCTTCGGTGAAGTTGTCGTGCTCAAGGAACCAACCGTCGAAGGTCGGCGCGAAGAACAGGATGAAGGCCGCGATGATCAGGAAGAAGCCGACGAAGAACGTGTCCTTCACCGTGTAGTACGGATGGAAGGGAATACCGTCGGCCGGAGCGGTGCTCGACCAGCGGTTGCCCTTCGGTCCTTTCTTGATCTCGACGCCGTCGGGATTGTTCGACCCGACTTCGTGCAGCGCTCCCAAGTGCAGCACGACCAGCAGCAGCAGAACCAGCGGCAATGCGATCACATGCAGCGCGAAGAAACGGTTGAGAGTGGCGTCGCCGGGCAGATAGTCGCCCATGATCCACTCGGTGAGGCCGTTGCCGATCACCGGGATCGCGCCGAACAGCGAAATGATCACCTTTGCGCCCCAGAACGACATCTGGCCCCACGGCAGCACGTACCCCATGAAGGCCTCGGCCATCAGCACCAGGTAGATCAGCATGCCGAGGATCCACACCAGTTCGCGCGGCTTGTGGTAGGAGCCGTACATCAGCCCACGGAACATATGCAGATACAC
>SSEV01000082.1 GCA_008015095.1 Lysobacteraceae bacterium
GCTCGAAGGCGCATGGACGCCGAATCCGATTCAATGGGACAACGGCTTTTTCGACACGCTGTTCGGCTACGAATGGGAATTGAGCAAAAGTCCGGCAGGCGCGCACCAATGGAAGCCCAAAAACGACGCTGGCGCCGGCACGGTGCCAGATGCGCATGATCCGCATCGCCGGCATGCGCCGATGATGTCCACCGCCGATATGGCCCTACGCATCGATCCGGTCTACGAAAAAATTTCGCGGCGTTTCCACACGGACCCGCAAGCCTTCGCGGATGCGTTCGCGCGCGCTTGGTTCAAACTCACCCATCGGGATATGGGCCCGCGCAGCCGTTACCTGGGCCCGCTGGTCCCGAAGGAAGAATTGGTTTGGCAGGATCCCATTCCCGCCGTCGATCATGCGCTGATCGACAGCGCTGACGCCGCCGTACTGAAGACCAAGGTACTGGCCTCCGGGCTGAGCGTGGCGCAATTGGTGTCCACCGCCTGGGCTTCGGCCTCGACGTTCCGCGGTAGCGATAAGCGCGGTGGCGCCAATGGCGCGCGCCTGCGTCTGGCGCCACAGAAGGATTGGGAAGTGAATCAACCCGACCGACTCGCACATGTCCTGTCTACGCTCGAAACGATCCAATCCGAGTTCAACGCATCGGCGCGCGATGGCAAGAAGATCTCGATGGCAGATCTGATCGTGCTTGCCGGCAACGCTGCGATCGAAGCAGCCGCCAAACGCGCTGGCCACGATGTGATCGTGCCGTTCGCGCCAGGACGCATGGACGCAAGCCAGGAACAGACCGATGTCTCTTCATTCGCCGTGCTCGAACCGCTCGCCGACGGCTTCCGCAACTACGCTCGCAAAGGCCTCGAAAACGTATCCGCGCAATACCTGATCGATAAGGCGCAGTTGCTGACGCTGACCGCACCGGAAATGAGCGTGCTGATTGCCGGCCTGCGCGTGCTCGGCGCGAATAGCGATGGCTGCGAGCATGGCGTGTTCACCCGGCGTCCCGGGACATTGACCAACGATTTCTTCAGGCACCTGCTCGACATGCGTACGCGCTGGAAGCGCTCAAAAACCGAGCCGAACGTGTTGGAGGGGCGTGACCGCAACAGCGGCGCACTGCTCTGGACGGGCACCACCGTCGACTTGGTGTTCGGATCGAATTCGCAATTGCGCGCCATCGCCGAGGTTTACGCCGCAGCCGATGCGGAGCGTGCGTTCGTCGAAGACTTCGTCACGGCCTGGAGCAAGGTGATGCATCTGGATCGTTTCGATCTGATCTGAAGACGCAACGCTGCGGCATCCGCATCGATATGCGAACGGATGCGTGCGAATAAGGGCATGCGGACGGGAAAGCGGGATTCATCCGCATGGCGCCGTGCAGCCGATCCCCGTGGCCGCGCCCGCAGGGACCGGACGAGCCCTTACGGAACTTTTTGCGACAAGCCCGGTCTGTGTCATCGAGCGGACGCCGACTGAGTCCCGGAACCCGCTCAATCACGCTCCTTTCCTCGGTGGTACGGGTACGCAAGGCGTGGTGCCGTTCAGGTGTGCGGCACCGCGTCTTGCGCCCCTCCGATGCGTTTGCAAGAAGGCCCGGTGAGAAACGATGGGTATGCGCATCGCCACAACAGGTTCCCCATCGGCGCGTTTAGACACGCGACAAGCCGATCAGCCATCAGCGCAAACGATTCACACCCTTCTGACTCCGAGCAGGCCCGCTCAAAGCGCGTCGATATCGCCGAGCGCCCGAATCAGGCGACGCGCGCGCTTGTCGGGCTTGCCCTCCGGCGGCTGATAGCCCGCACGCGCGGCACGCAAAGTCGCCAATCTTTCCAGCCGCTTCGCCCTCGCCTCTTCGGGCTCGATATACAAGGTCTGCGCGACCGACGCCGGCCCGCGTTGATCGCTGAGGCCCGCAACCACGATCTCGAAGACTTCCTCTCCGCGCACGATGCGCAACGCGTCGCCCATGCGAACCGCTCGCGAAGCCTTGGCGCGCTGCCCGCCGATCTCGACCTTGCCGGTCTCGATCGCCTGCTTGGCCAGACTGCGCGTCTTGAAGAAACGCGCGGCCCACAACCAGAGATCGAGGCGAATGGAAACGCTGTCTTCGGACATGACGGGACGGAAGTACGACAGAACGCATAGCCTGCGCCATGCAAGATGCGTGCACAAGGCCGCGCTTGCCGCCCTTCAGCGCCGGGGCTACATTGCGTCGGAAGCACAGGGACGGGAATGGAAATGGCGCGAACATTGGACGATATCGCAGCGGCGCTCAAGCTAGGCAGGCATCACAGGACCGGCTGCACTTTGTTGATCGGCGCAGGCTGCTCGAAAACCGCGGGTATTCCGCTCGCCAGCGGCATCGTCGAGCGCATACGCACCGACCCGCTCTATCAGCGCGTGTATCATCGCGCTCTGGAACGTGCGCAAGCTCGGCACAGAGACCACGACGGCGAGCCGCTCGAAGTCAGATACGCCGATTGCATGGCGGAAATGGAGCACGGCGATCAGCGCGAGTTGATCCGCGGCTATATCGACGGCGCCAATCTGAACTGGGCGCACGCCGGGATGGCCGCGTTGATCAAACACGGTTACGTGGGTCGGATCCTCACCACTAATTTCGATTCCCTGCTCGCGCGCACCTGCGCGGTGTTCAACGAGCTGCCTGCGGTCTACGACCTGACTATGTCGCGGATCCTTCGTTACCACGATCTCCCCGAGAAAGCGATCTTCCATCTGCACGGCCAGCGCTATGGTTTCTCGTTGCTCAACAACACCGACGAATTGGAGGAGCACAAACGCCATTTGCGCCCCCTGTTCGATCATGCACGCGACGGCCGCACCTGGATCGTTTGCGGTTACAGCGGACTGAATGATCCTTTGTTCGACCTGATCCAGGACTGCGATCGCTACGATCACGCCTTGTACTGGATCGGGCTCGACGCCGAACCGCACAAGGATCTGCGATCGCTGTTCTGCGGCAAGCCGTCCAAAGGCTGCCATTACCTGCAGTTCGCCGGCGCGGACGAGTTCTTCATGCACTTATGCGGGGCGCTGGGGATATCGTTTCCGTTCATGCACGCGCCTTTGGAACACATCGAGGAAATCCTCGGGCAATTCGTCGAGTTCCCGACCGGCGCCAACGACCAGGGCCTGGATCTGCTGAAAATCGCCAAAGGCCAGATCGCGAAGCACAAGGCCGTCTTCGCCGACCTGTCGGCCGCCGAATCGGCCGACCAGAAAATCGCGGAAACCATCGCGACGCAAGGAGTGGAAGCCGCCGTCTCCGCATTGGCGGTGGACCACGCGAGCCTGACCCAGCTGTCCTCGGATGTCCGCGCCCGCATCGCATTTATGCAGGGCTACGAAGCGCAAAAGCGCGCGGAGAACGCCAAAGACAAGCCCTACGCCATTCAGCAATACACGATCGCCGCAGAGAGTTATCGACTGGCCGTGGAGACCGATCCCAGGATGTCTCCGGCGCTTACCAACTGGGGCATGTCGCTCGACGAGAAGGCCCGTCTGATCGGAGGTGATGAGGGCGTGCAATTGTGCGCTTTGGCCTGCGAAAAATACGAAATGGCGTTGAAAATAGACCCCGAAAGCGCCAGCGCCCTGAACAACTGGGGCAATGCGCTCGCCGATATCGCCAAATTCGGTCACGAGCAACAAAAAGCACGGCAGTTCCTGGACCTGTCCTTGGAAAAACTGTCGAAAGCGGAAGCGCTCTCTCCGGGACAAAGCGCCTATAACCTCGCCTGCGTGCACGCATTGCGCGGCGAATTGTCGGAGATGGTGGAATGGCTGGATCGCTCGCACGCCATGGGCAAGCTACCGAGCCGTGAACGCATCGGCGCCGACAAGGATTTCGACGAGGTGCGCAAAACGCCCGAGTTCAGCGCTTGGTGGACAGCGATGGGTTGGGATGCTCCTCACGCGGACGCGAGGTGATCGGCTTGATCCCAGCGCCACGCCAAGCCTGACGCAAGCGGTGCAAGGCGCTGTGCGCAACGATTCGCACAGACGCGCCATAAGCGCATTTCTGCATCGCTCGAATACCCGATCTTTCGCGGGACCGCACACGCCACAACCGTCGCGAGGTGGCGACGCAAACGAAACGACCGCCTTTCGGCGGCCGTGTCGGGTCGTTGTCGTTGCTGGCGCTGACGATCAGCCGGCGGCGCTTTCGGCCTTGGCTTTGGCGTGCATCGAAAGGTCTTCCTTGATGCGCGCTTTCTTACCTTCGAGATCACGCAGGTAGTACAGCTTGCCCGCACGCACATCGCCGCGACGCTTCACTTCGACCGAGTCGATAGTGGCGCTGTGGGTCTGGAAAACGCGCTCCACGCCATAGCCGTGGGAAATCTTGCGGACAGTGAAGGAAGAGTTCAGGCCGGCGTTCTTCTTGGCGATGACCACGCCTTCATAGGCCTGCACGCGCTCGCGGTTGCCTTCCTTGACCTTGACGTTGACGATGACGGTATCGCCGGGGCCGAATTCCGGCAGCTGACGCTGCACCTGATCGGCTTCGAACTGTTGCAGCAGCGTGTGGATGGACGGCTTGGACATGATACGGCCTGCTTAAGTCGTTCTTTCTGATGAGGAAACGGCCGCGCCGGACGGCGCTGACCTAGTAATTTCGGGGTAATTCGGGAGGGCTCAGACAAACTGAGCCGCGCATTATAGCGACCCTTTCCCTTGTGGCGCCAGCTCTCAGGCCGGCTTCTCCGAAGCGGCCGCCCGTGCGGCCATAAAGGCGTCCAGCAGATCGCGGTCGGCCTTGTTCAGGGTCTCGCAGTCGATCAGATCGGGCCGACGTAGCCAAGTCCGGCCCAGCGCCTGTTGCCGGCGCCAGCGCGCGATCTCGGCGTGATTGCCCGAGAGCAGGACTTCCGGAACTCGCCCCAGGGCATGTTCGACCGGACGCGTGTAGTGCGGACAGTCCAACAGGCCGTCTTCGAAACTATCCTGCGTCGCGGATTCGGCGTCGTTCAGGGCCCCGGGCTGCAATCTGGCCACGGCATCGATCAATACGGCCGCAGCCAGTTCGCCCCCTGAAAGCACATAGTCCCCGATCGAAAGTTCCTCGTCGATTTCGGCCTGGATCAGTCGTTCGTCCACGCCCTCGTAACGACCGCATAGCAGGATCAGGCGTTCGTTACCGGCGAGTTCGCGGACCCTGGCCTGGGTCAGAGGCCTACCCTGCGGGCTGAGGTAGATCGTGCGCACCGGTCGCGGATCGGCGGCCCGGGCCGCCGATCCGCGACCGGTGCGCACGATCTACCTCAGCCCGCAGGGTAGGCCTCTGACCCAGGCCAGGGTCC
>SSEV01000181.1 GCA_008015095.1 Lysobacteraceae bacterium
AGCAATGCACTTCCGAAGCGACCAACTTGGCCGCCGGCTTCCGCAACCGCCTTCATCGCGCGAAACCGTGCGAACAACTGGCCGACCTTCAGGAACGGGCCTTGTATCGCCAGCCAGGCGTAGCGCACGCCGAGCGCGGCTACCCTGAGGCCAGTCAGCGCAACGGCCGATCCGACGATGTTTCGAATCACGCCAGGATTCCGCCGCGAGAAATCTGCGAATCGCTCGACCATCGGGCCGGCGGCCTGTAGCAATCCATTCACTGCCGGCAGTAGAGCATTGCCGATTGTCACGCCAAGCTCAGATGCGCGATTCTTCGCGATCTGCCACTGTGCGGCTGTGGTTCTCAGGCGCGCGCTAAATTCGCGCGACATACTGCCCTTTTGTTGCTCGCTTCGTACCAGCGCAAGCTGTTTCCGATACTCATCCGCACCGCCCGCCAGCTTCGCAATGTCGTCGCCGTATTCCGCACCGAAGATGCGCGTCGACGCGACCATACGTTGCTCGCTGTTGAGCGAGTTCAGTTTGTCCAGAACGCGGAGAATCGTACCTGTCGAATCTTTCGCCATGCTGGCCTGAACCGCTGCGGGATCAAGGCCAATAGAAGACATGCCCGAGCGGACCGCTTTCGATTGTGCCGTCGCTGCGCCTAGGATGCGCATCACGGCATTCGACGCGGTGCCGGCAACTTCTGCGGAACTGCCGAGCGACAGAAATGTCGATCCAAGCGCGGCGGCTTCCTTCGCCGGCATCTTCAGCGTTTGCGCCATGCCGCCGATTCGGCGCATCACATTGATGATGTCGGCGCCGGAGGACTTGCTGTTGTCGTCCAGGTAATTGATCGCGTCCGCCAGTTCGCCGATGCGCGGGATCGGAATGTGAAACAGGCCAGCGATCTTCCCCATGTCGTCGGCGAGCTGGCCTGCCGGCAATTCGAACGCATCGGCCATCATCGCGGCCGTGCGCGTGAAGCCGATCACTTCGTTTTTCGCAACGCCCATGCGCAAGCCGGCCGCGACCATGTCGCCGATCTGATTCGTCGCAATCGGAATTTCGCGGCCGAGCCTTTGGACTTGCTTCGCCATCGCGAAGTATTCCGGCGTGAGGTTGCCGGCTTTGTCGCGAGCGCCGTCAAGCTGCTTGGCGACGCCGAGCATAGTCGTTTCGAATTCTGTAGCAGCGCGGATCGGCGCCAGAGTTGCGGCAGAGATTGCGCCGAATGTGACTGCGGCATTACGGAGTTGACCGCCGACTTCGACGCGGCTCGCGCGATTTGCTTCGATCCGTTCGTTGACGCGTGCGAGTGATGCTTGCGCCGACTTGAGCTTTTCGGCGTTCTGCGCAAGGCGCGCATATTCCATCCGCGCCTTGATCGCGCCATCGCTCATAGCCTTGAAGAAATCGGGCTGGCGCGCCATTTCGCGCTGCTGCCGCTCGATCTTCGCAATCTCAGAACCGATTGCCTTCAGTCCGCTTTGCGCTGAAGACATGGCGCTGCGGAACGATCCGGAAATCGCCCCGCCGATGATGACCGACATCTTCATTGCTTTGCTGGACAAGGTCGCAATTCCCGTTTCTTAATTTCGAATCGAAACTAATCTCGCAGTTTTCATTGCGACGGCGGACAATGCCGCCGTCGCCCTTGGATCAACTGAAGCGATCTTTGATCTGCTCGATGATTCCCGTGCCGGCATCCAGGCGAGAGTGACCGCGAGGCGCAAGGCGGTTCGCGATACGGCGCGGGCGCCAGCGTTTGCGCTGGCGTGGCGACATGCTGTCGTCGGCAAACTCGATTACAGCGCGCGGACGAATGACGGCGGCTGCGTTCGCCTTCACTTCCGAATCTATCGCAGCCTCGGCCAACCCGTACATGACGAGTTCGACGACCTGCATATCTGAGACTTCGACAAGCGCGCCAGCTTGGAAAAGGTTCCCGTCGAACGAAACTGGCGCGATCAATCGAAGCGGATAGCGGTCTGCGCAAGAGGGTTTGGCAGCGGTAATTCTCATGCCGCATCCTGCCATGCGCTGCTGCCGCCCATAATGGGCGCAACTTCGATTTCTGCACCTGCTGCGGAGACTTCGCCCGGCGTCGCGTCAACGGCCTTTCCGCGACCTACGAGGTCCTTTGCTTCCTGTTCGGAAACCTCGACGATCTGACCTTCGGTCATGTGTTTGCCGTTGATGCAGAATCCGCCGTTCGACTTCAGATGCACGCGGGGAGTTTTGACTTGCTTGGTACGTTCGAAAATTGCCATGCGGGTTGGTTCCTTCGGGTTAAATTCGGAAAATTGATTCATCGTCCGCGTGCCAGTCCATCCAGCGGCGGCGAGGTATATCCATTTCTGGAAGTGACTTGCTGGTTAGTTCCGCGCGAACGCGGTCGGTGAGATGGCGAGCCGATGCAATCGCAGCGGCTTCGCCAAGGTCGGGAAAGAATTTGCCGATCCGCGCCAAAGTTTCCTCTGGGCCGCCGAACAGGAACATGCCGCCTAGTGCGTGACAGATGACGAACACGCGCGGAATGTAGTCGCCATCCTCGCCAGCGCAATGACGCTCGATGATCTGCGCCGCATGTATCGCTGCCGACAAGCGGGCTTCACTTGTCGACGGCGGCGGCGCAGATTCGGCGCGCCGTTTACGCCGAGAATTTAGCCAGGACACGTCAAGCCACCGACCAAATGTAGGTCGGGTCAGGGATCACCGGCATCATCGCCAGCCAACCCGACATTTCCAGCTTGCCGTTATTGCTTGTGCGCTTGAACAACAACGTCACTTCATCGCCGACCACCACCGCAGTGCGTGACCAGTCGGCAATGAGCGTGCCGGGAACGTCCGGGGTGAGCGTTGCCGGAATACCCGCTGCGCGCAGCACGCCATCGGACCCGATGCTTGCGCCATTCGCGTTTGCCCCTACCAAGGCACGAACGTCACTGATCTGCAAGTCCTTCGCAGCGAGCGACGCCAGGCTGAATGCCGAAGGTGTTGCAGAGGCCGCAGCAGTCAGCAGCGTTTCGTCTGCCGCTCGCGCGATGCCGAGCGTCACGGCCGTCATCACTTCGGCAATGAGGTCTTCGGTGGTGGTCGCGTTGAAGGCTGAGCGATTCAATTCGATACGAAACGCCTTGATTTCGGCGCTGCCCCAATTCTTTTCGATGTCGCTGCGGGCAATAGGCAGGGGCACCAGTGGCGCGTCGGCGTCTTCGCTCGCTAGCGGGTAGAACTGCATGGCGCCGACGCTGACGAACCGCGACGGAAGGCGCTCGAAGGCGATTCCGTCAGTCGTGTTGTCGAAACGAATTCCTTTGCCGGAATCGCCGCGAACGATCACATGCGCGCCCGCGCGTGCGACGCGGCTATTCTCGATCAATGCACCGGACAAGCGCACAGTCTGTCCCGCTGGGGTACCTGCCGGCGTGCGGCTGAGTTTTCCGTCAGCGTCAAACAGACCCGTCAAGCTGGTCGCCCGCAAGGGCAGGATGACAGAACGCACTGTCGGCGTAGGAATCAGGCCGGTTGGCTGATGCGCACCAACTGGCGTGTGTGCGCGGTACGGTTGCGCGGTCATTGCATCTCGAATCGCTGTGACGATATCGGCATTTGCGGCATCGGCGCTGCGAACTTTGCTCATGTTGCGGGACTTCCTTTGGCCTTGATTGTTATCGGCACTTCTGCCGACGCCAACAGTTGTATCGGCGGGAACCGCCACGATGCTGATTTCGTAGGGTTGCCAGCGCGTCACCAGAATGATGTCGGTTCCGTCGTCGCGTTCGCCGACGACTTTCGCCGACTTGATCGAGTAGCCGACGCTCACGTTGCGCTTGATACCATCGGCCACGTCGGTAAAAAGGGCTTCGCCCTGCGGGGTGCGACTGAAGCGCACCAGGGCGCGGCCCCGTCCGTCCGAGTCGATCCATGCGCGTTCAACGACGCCCCGTTGCGCCTTCCAGTCGTGATCTTCCAGCAGCGCGCCACCGTTGTTCAGGCGCGACAGGTCGACCGCAGAAGGTTCATGCGACAAAATTTCGATCCATCCGTCGCGCTCGACTTGAACTTCGCTGGAAAATGCGAGTTCGATTGTCCGCGCAGAATGGTCGCTGGAAACAATGGAAGCCTCACGGCTCATGTATCCGCGTTCGGAAGCTGCGGCGGTGACGCGGCGATCAAGTTCAGTATTGGGTGCGGGCATGCGGTGCGGGTTCGCTTCTTTGGGTTGTGTAAATGGTCGCGTCAAATGCGGGCGAAGCCTATTGCGAGGATGTCCGCTTCACCGACTGCGTAACCCCGTCTCTTGTCTGAGACGAATTCTTTCGAGAACCCAGTTGTGTACGTCAGCAGTGTCGAAAATCCACTCATCGCCCTTGCTTGCGGCGCGCTTGATGTACGGGCATCCGAGTTCGACCATCTTGTCGATTTCGGCGACTGTCCACCCGAAGGTTTTCGCCAGGCCGATACGATTCACGCGCCGAATTTCTGATTTTGTTTCGGTATTTGCCATGCTTTTGAAATTCCTTGCTTGGTTAGAAGAAGAAAAAACTACGAAATCGACACGCACACCGCGAATGGCGCGGTGTCTCAGACCCCGCAGGCACCCCCGCTCAGGAAGGACCCATGACTTATACACAGGCGGTAACGGGTCCGGTTTCCGGTCCGGTTTCCTATAGGAAAACCGGACCGTACCGTTACCGCCGGACCGTGACAGAGCGTGACGAACCGTTACCCGAACCGTTACCGGAGGCGTTACCTTCACAGCGGCGATTCATCGGCAAGGCTCACCCATCCGCCCGACTCGATCACGATCAAGCCGGCGTTCTTGAGCGCGTTCTGCAACTCGTAGAAACGCTGTTTATTGATCCCTTTCGCCGCCAGACGGTCGCGCCAATCGCCCCTGTCTACGCGCACCGCAGCTTCAGGCCGGCCATCCGCCAAAGCGCGGCGGCGAACCTCTTCCGTCAACTCGCGCAACACGGACAGCGCAAGCGTCTGATTCCGACCGCGCGCGACCCTGCCACCCTTCACTGGTGGGACGTGTTCCGCGCCTTCCAGAACCACGCTGGTGACAGGCTCGCCCTCTTCGTCGAGCTCGCCGTCAATCTCGACGACCCGCATGCGGAACGCCACGGGCTCAGGGAATCCGGCGTCTTTCATCTTGGTAGCCTGCATCGTGATCGTCTTGTCTTCGTCGACCGCAAGCGAGTATTCGGCGTCAATCGCGCCCCTGAGCGCAGAGTTACCGCGCCCCTGCGTTTTGTCGGCCTTGCCGCAGTGGTGGACGACCAAAACCGCAGCGGACCATTCGCCGGACTTGCGCAGGAATACGTCCAGATTAGTGACGAACGCGCCCATATCCTCGGTGCTGTTTTCGTCGCCGCCGAAGTTGCGCGCCAGTGTGTCGACGACGATAAGCGCAGGAATTTCGCCGGTTTGATCTACCAACTCTTGGACGGCATTCGCAACTTCGGCCGCACCCTTTTCGTTGCGCAGCATCGCCGGTCGCGAGCTTGTGTAGATCGGGGCATCGGTCAGCGGGGCATCGTTCCCTTGCGACCACGCGGCGAAGCGACGATCAAGGCCGTTTTGCCCTTCGCCTGCGATGTAGAACACCGCGCCTTGCTTCGTCTTCCGGCCGTGCCATTCGCGACCAGTGGCAATGCAGCACGCTAGGTCGATAGCTACGAACGACTTTCCGCAATTCGGGTCACCGAACAGCAACGCCAGGGAATCGGATTCAACGTAACCGCGCACAAGCCATGCAATCGGCTTCAAGCCGGACGCGAGACGGTCGCCGACGCGCGTAAAGACGATGCCGGTAGGTTTCGCGGCGTCGGAAGGCTTCGGCTCAACATAGCCCGGCGCTTCGGTCACAGCGAGAGGCGGATCGTACGGATACCCCACTTCAGCCGCGATCCGGTCGCATTCGGTGTACCACGCGCGCCCGTCTTCGTAGTCCCCGCGCGCGTAGGCAGCTTCCGCGTTCAGCCTTGCATCATCGAATTCGAACTGTAGCCCGCTGTCGTTAATTGCGCTTCGGCGAAAATACTCGGAAATAGGCGTCGGGCTGTGCGCGCGTTTTTCATCGCGCCAGTCTTTCTTGCGCGCGGCCTTGGCTTCGGTCACTCGTCCACGCCCTCAACCGCGCAGCGCGCAGCCTCATCCATGAGCGTAACGACGTGCGCGATGAATCGAACGCGAAGTCGGGGAAGAACCGAAGAGTGCCGAGCATGCGACACGATGGCGTTGGTGACGGCTTCCCGTGCCAGGTCGTAGCCTCGGCCGGTGGAATGCCTCGCCCACATCGCGGCAAAAGCGTAACGCGCAACGGCCTTATGCAACGCAAGCGTCGTCTTCGCCGTGCGGATCGCCTGCGCGCGTATGGGAAACGGCTCCGGCGGAAGTTTCGGACATTCTCGCAGTGGGTCGCACGATACGGCCCGCGTAGCCTGTTCCTGTCCTTCGCGGGACGCCTCTCGGGTTGTTGCTTCGAACGCCACCGTTGCCTCCGGTGGCGTTCGTTTTTGTGCGTGCGTCATGCTGCAATCGCCTCTCGCTCCGTCGGTCGCGCACGGTAAGAAACCGGCTTCCCCGCCTTGCTCATGGACTCAAGAAAATCGACCCAGGCGGACACGGCGGCCGGCTTCGCAAACCGACGCCGCCCAACCAGGAACGTGTCCAAGTGGCCGGCATTGATCGCGTCATGGATCAGCGGGAGACTTTCGCCTGTTGCTTCGGCGATTTCACGAAGCGACAGCTTCAGCTTTTGGATTTGCTGCATGCCTGAGTTAACCCCTTGCGATACGTCGCGATACATGCGACGGGGGTAGTTTCAGATTCGAGCGAGCCGCATCCCATTGCGAGAATGTCCGCCGCGTCAGGCTATGCGTTTAAACGCTACAGAAATTTGATTCCTGCCAACTTATCTCGGGCCGCCCCCTGCACAAGATGGCCGTAGTGTTTTTCGATCATCGCCAGCGACGTACCCGACACTCTTGCCACAGTCAGCAAGTCCATTCCTCCGACGATGGCATCCGTAATCCAGCAATGCCGCAGTGTGTAGAGAACAACACCCGACGGAAGCCCTGCACTACTGGCGGCCTCTTTCACGTGGTCGCGCCAGTCATGGGGGCGCCATGCCGCGCCACCATTCGTAAATAGGCGCGCGTCTGGCGACTTGTCGCTCGAAAGTCTATCGAAAAGCGACTTAGCCGCAGGTGACAGAGCGACCTTCCGCGCATGCCCTTTCGTGCGGAACATCACTGCACCATGCTTCGCGTCATAGTCGCGTCGAAGCACTGCCGGCGGATCACCAGGTCGGCAACCCGTGAGCGCGATACATTCCATGATGTCTCGTAAATCACCCGCCGCGCTCGCTAACCATGCGCGTCTTTGCTGTACATCCAGATATATTTCGCGGCGATTGCCGACCTTGTCGTATGGCTTGAGGCTATCCCATTCGATCGCTCGATCCGGCGTCACTTTCCGGCGTGAAACGGCGCGATTCAGAGCGGCCACCAGCACAGTGCGCATGCGGTTTACGCTTGCCTTCGATAGCGGCTTCGCCGTCGGTGGGCGGCCCTTTTTCGATGGTAGATCGGCCAATTCTCCGCTCTCGATCCTGTCCCGCCAGCTTTCCAAATCGTCCTGCGCCAACTTGGAGAGCGTCAGCTTTCCGATTCGGTCGGAATATACGGTGCGCTCGAAACGCCGTTCCGCATCGTCGGCGGCAGCGTCGCGGCCATCTTTTCGCAGCGCGGCCACGTAATCACGGCAGGCATCCGCTACCGTGGAAGTCGATTTCTTGCCGGGTGCCCCGGTCGTGTCCACCTCGACCAGAAGGGCCACCGCTTGGACACGGGCGGCCTCAACAGTCACGCCAGGCCATTTCCCAATGGCGCGCTCCTTGTTCCGCGCCCAGGTCACGTACCAGGTCTTTACGCCTGACGGCAGGACGCGGATGAACAGTGCGGGCAACTTGGCATCATGGATGCGGTAGTGCTTGGCCTGAGGTTTCGCGGCTTCCACGGCCGCTCGCGTGAGTGTCGTTCGTTTCGTCATTGATCGTCCATGCCAGCACTGTGCCAGCAAATGCGATCATATCGCGAAGTGTCGCAATATATCGAGACCTTACAAATCAGACACTTAATTCATATCTCATTGATTCGCAAGGCCGGAACCTCGCCTTCACACGGCAAGGGTCGCAGGTTCGAACCCTGCACCGCCCACCAAACACAGTGAGCCCGGCAGCAGCTGGGCTTTTCTTTGGCCTTGCGTTGTCCACTCCCGTAGCGATCGATTGCCTAGATGCAGGGCCTCAGACCCCACGGGAACGATCCTGGCGGGCAGTTTCCTCGCCTGGAGATGCGCTTGCATTGATCGCGTCCCACTGTGCAGTGGTTCGTTCTAAAGGTTGCGCAACCAGATCCGCAACATTCAGCCGGATCATTTTCTGGGCCGGATCATTCAACGCGCCCTGTACAGCGAACAAGACGCCGTTCGCCCCAGGCACCAGATGATCGACACGGTTCATATCGGCTGCGGCTGACGCCACCAGGATCGCCCCAGCCGCCCGCTCGCGTTCGCTTTCCCCTAGTCCCGACGCACCGCTGAGACGGGAGAGGATGTCTTGATAACGCGCATGTTCTGGATGGTCCGGGTTGGCGAAGCTCCGCTCTGGCTTCAAATCCACGGCCATTCTTTGGTCCAGGCCGTCTTTATTCCGGCTGATGTCGTGGATCAGCTCATAATTGCTGACGCCGTTCTGATCACGGTAGACGCGCCCGCCGATCATTGCTTCTCGAGCTTGGTGAAAACCTGCGATATGTGCAGCCTTCAGGAATCCAGCGATCCGGGCGGGTTTCTCATCTGCATCGATAAAGCCTTCGTCCTGCGCACGCCTGAAATCCTTCTCAGCGTTGATTTTGAACGCCCGATCCTGCAATTGCGGCGAACGACGATATTGTTCGAGATCTAGGCCATTGTTCCAATTGACGGGGTCTTCGAGAAAAGCGCGCATCCCGCCGCTCTTGGCCCAGCTCCACTCCGACCTGAACCCTTCCATGGCTGCCGTCAGACGATCACGATCGATATAACCAGCATCCGCCAAAAATCCTGCGCCCGCCTCGTAGCGCCCAACATGACCATAGCGGCCCATAAGCTCCGGATCGCCCCCCCGACTGGTGATCAGTACGGTGGAGGCGACGAGCCTACGGGTATCCGCCTCGGATAAGGGAGAAATATCGCCCTGATCGTAAGCGTTGGCAGTGGCCACTGCCTTTTGTCGAATATCAGCCATCCAGTCTCCAATGGATATTCAACGCCTTGCGGGGGCAAGTATGGACTATTCGGGCTGGTAGCGCATGGAGTACGTTGTCTGCCACCCGCAGCGTGGACGCTGGCTATGATCAGATCAGCCTGCTCGCAGGCGCCGGACATGCACTAAACGCTCAAAAGCCAGAGCCCGCCTATTGGCGGGCTCTGGCTTTAGTTCTGTACGGGGCACCAGTTAACGGACGCGTACGGGGTAGCTGCAGCTTGAGTATTCGACCCCGCAGTTGGGTGATTTGCTACGGCAGTGCGAAATCGCGCGCTGCTGAGCGACATCCGGAGTTTCGCCGCCAGAAACATGGGCCCATGTATCGCCTATCGCGAGGGCCATGCACTGGTTATAGGCCCAACCGATGATTTTGCAGGATCGGCCGCCACGCTGTTTGCATTGTGCCGACGCTGCTTTTTGTGCCTTCCGTTTGGTACGCATGCCATCAGACATGCCAAAAACTTCTTTGGACGCATCAAAGACCACTACGCCCCAGCGATTTTCCCACTGCGGGCCTGGATCCGGGGGAGGCTCGTCTTCGCCTCCCCCAGGCATCGGAGCACACCCTTCCACGCCACCTCCCCCTATTGGGTAGTACCCATCGGGGCAATTGCCTTCCGCTCGCACTTGACCGGCAAGCGCAAGACAAAGCACTAGCAACACGGAATGGAGCAGCTTCATCACCCCCCACCTCCCGTCGGCGGTTCATTCCGTGCCGCCGCACGACGACCTGCACCCGTCTGGGGACCAGCACTCCCTTCTGCGCCCGTATAGCGCCCAACTGTGGCGCGTTCGTTGTATCCACCAGCGTCGGCAGCTTCACCTCTAGGCCGACCACGCATCGGTACGCCACCATCGGAAGCGCGGCCGTCATAACCGCCATCCCGATCATGGTATGGCCCCGGGTTGCGGGGGTCACCACCACCACGTCCACCGCCCCCCCCCTTGGCCTCGCTACCTACTTGCGCATAGGTGAGGAAGTTACCGAGGGTGCCCTGGAAGAATCCAGCTGCCATCGGAGGCGTGGAAATAAGGATCACCGTCAGAAGTAGGCCGATGCCGCCTTGCTGCATGGCGATCGCGGTCATGCCCTGATTGAGGGTTGCATCACCGAGCAGGAGGTTACCGATTAGCGCAGTAGCCCAGAAAGCAGCTGCGACAGCAATCACGACTTTCGTAGCGATAGCCACCATGGCAGCCAACACGGCAAGCGAGAACATGGTACCGATCCCGTACAACAGCCAGCGCTGGAACAGGGACTTCGTCGCATCGAACAGCAGACAGAGAATGAACAACGGTCCGAGCCCGACAAACAGTGCGAGTGCGATCTCGTAGAGCAATAACATCGCCCCGCCGGTCATCGCCGGCCCGGCCGTGCCGATACCGACCATCCAAAGCGCCCGGTTCTTTTCGCCAAGCAGAGCTGGATCGTCCAAGACTTTGATGGCTTCAATGCTGGACATCGCTAGTTGCATGTAAGCCAAGTTCTTGTCGATCTGATCCTGCGCAGTTACATCCTCTTCGCCGGTGACCAGTTCGGTAATCACGCCTTGCATGTCTTCGGTGATGAAGTCATGCATATCCGATCCGAGCACGCCTACTGAAGTCGCTGCCGCAATGATCAGCGTCGCCTTCAACGAATTGACCACCAGCGCCATCATCGAGTCGCGAGCCTGGCCGGTCACGATCCGCAGACCCTGGAAGAAAATCCAAATCGTCATCAGGATCAAGGCTGTCGC
>SSEV01000052.1 GCA_008015095.1 Lysobacteraceae bacterium
ACCTGTTCCCGCACATGGTGGTGCAGATGGCGGCGATCGGCGAAGAAGCCGGCGCGCTCGACACCATGCTGTTCAAGGTCGCCGAGTTCTACGAACAGGAGGTCAACAACGCGGTCGATGCGCTGGCCAGCCTGCTCGAACCGATGATCATGGTCGTGATCGGCGTGCTCGTCGGCAGCATGGTGATCGGCATGTATCTCCCGATCTTCAAGCTCGCCGCGGTCGTCGGCTGATCCGGCGCGACCACCGGCCTGTCCCGCATCGATGGCGTTCCTCGACCAGAATCCCGGCCTCGGTTATCCGATCGCGGCTGGGCTCGGCCTGCTGGTCGGCAGCTTCCTCAATGTCGTCATCCTGCGCCTGCCTAGGCGGCTTGAATGGGAGTGGAAACGCGATAGCCGCGAAGTTCTTGGCCAGGCCGAACTCTACGATCCGCCGCCGCCGGGCAGCGTGGTTGAACGTTCGCATTGCCCCCATTGCGGGCATCAGTTGTCGTGGTACGAGAACATTCCTGTGTTCAGCTGGCTTGCCTTGCGCGGCCGTTGCCGCAGTTGCAAGACACCGATCTCAATCCAGTATCCGCTGGTCGAACTGTTGACGATGTTGCTGGTCACCGCCTGCGTCTGGCGCTTCGGTTTCGGTTGGCAGGGCTTCGGCGCTTCCGTGCTGACCT
The DNA here is from genome assembly GCA_008015095.1 of Lysobacteraceae bacterium. Classification (GTDB taxonomy): domain Bacteria; phylum Pseudomonadota; class Gammaproteobacteria; order Xanthomonadales; family Xanthomonadaceae; genus Lysobacter_I. The sequence continues at coordinate 674 of SSEV01000052.1, forward strand.
GTTTCCTCATCGCCATGTCAGGCATCGACCTGCGCACGCAACTGCTCCCCGACCAGCTGACACTGCCCTTGCTGTGGCTCGGTTTGATCGCCAGTGTCGACAATCTCTTCATCCCGGCCAAAGCCGCGATCGCCGGCGCCGTGCTCGGTTATCTCAGTCTGTGGCTGGTGTGGTGGGTGTTCAAACAACTGACCGGCAAGGAAGGTATGGGCCACGGGGATTTCAAACTCCTGGCCGCGCTCGGAGCATGGGCCGGTTATCAGAGCCTGCTGCCGATCGTCCTATTGTCCTCGCTGGTCGGCGCGGTGATCGGTTCGATCTGGCTGGCATATAAGGGCCGTGATCGCGCCACGCCGATTCCATTCGGGCCCTTTCTCGCCATCGCCGGCTGGATCGCATTCCTGTGGGGCGACCGGATCATCGGCGCCTATCTGCGCCTCACCGGCATGGCCTGAACCGATGGCGGCATATCGCGTCGGACTGACCGGCGGTATCGCCTCGGGCAAGACCGCGGTCGCGCAATGTTTCGAAACTCACGGCATCGTGGTCGCGGATGCCGATCTCGCCGCGCGCGAAGCGATCGCGCCGGGCAGCGAAGGGCTGCGCGAAGTAGTCGCCGCATTCGGCCCTGAGGTGCTCGACTCGGACGGAGCGCTGGACCGCGCCAGCATGCGTCAGCGTATTTTCGGCGATGACGCGGCGCGCAAACGCCTGGAAGCGATCATTCACCCGCGCGTGCGCCAACGCCTGGCCGACGACTGCGCGCAGGCGGCGAGTCCCTACGCGATCGCCGCGATTCCGTTGCTCACCGAAGTCGGCGGGCGCGACGCTTACCCCTGGCTGCATCGCATCCTCGTCGTCGACGTCCCGATCGAATTGCAGCGCGAGCGTCTGATCCGACGCGACGGCATCAACCCAGGGCTCGCCGACAAGATGATCGCCGCACAGGCCACCCGACAACAACGCCTGATGATCGCCGACGATGTCCTCGTCAACGCCGGCAGCCTCGGTACGCTGCAACGGCATGTCGATGTTTTGCATCGTCAGTACCTGCGCCTGGCGGAAATGGCGAAAACGTAGTCGGGCGCAGAAGCGGCCGGAATCTCAGTCGGGCATTGACCGCGGCATTATCCCACCCACAGTCCGCGTATCGCCGCGACCCCCTGTGCGCCATGGGCACGGGCTTCGACGATATCCGTATCGCGCAGACCACCGATGGCGTAGATCGGCAACGACACGCGCTCACGCATCAGCGCGAAACGATCCCAGCCGATACCGGATCGCCCCGGATGCGACGCGGTCTCGAAGACAGGACCGAGCACGACGGCATCGCAGCCGATGCGTTCGGCATGCACGAGCTCTTCGAGATTGTGACAGGACGCGAAAACGGGCTCCGCCGCGGGCAACGGCCGCTGACCGCAGGCCATGAGTTGCGCGGCACGCAGATGCAGTCCGATACCGAGTTCGCGCGCGAGTTCGATCTCGCCGTTGATCAGCGCTTGCGCACCGGCCGCACGACAGATTTCAGCCGCATTCGCGGCGAGAGTCCGCCAACGCTGCGGATCGCTCGCATGCGCGCGCAGTTGCACGCGACGGACGCCTCGATCGAGCGCAGCGCGCAATCCGGATAACCAAGCCCCGTCGTCGGTCTCGGGCTCCGGCGTCACCAGATAGCGGTCGGTATCCCGCAAGGCGGCGACGACCGGCCGATCGGCCGCGGGCATCGCATAACTTGGCAGTTTGTGTGGCGGCACCCAGGCCAGGGCCTGCCCGTCGAGACCTTTGACGCTACCACGCCAAGATAAGATGCGACGTACGTCCAGGCGCAAGCGTTTGTCCGGATATTGCTGCGGAACCGCGATGACGGGCGCACCAAGCCTGGCCTCGATCGCCAGCTCTTCGCGCAGTTCGCGTATCAAGGCTTGTTCCGGCGTCTCGCCCGGATCGACTTTGCCGCCGGGGAATTCCCACAAGCCGGCGAGATCGCGGCCTTCGGTCCTGCGCGCCAGGAGGATGCGTCCGCGCGCGTCGGAGATCACGCCAGCGACGACATCGACGGTTTTTGCGCTTCGACTTCGATCTGGGTCGTTCATGGACAGGGGCGAATGCCATCGTGCATCCATCGCTGTGCGGAATGATACGACATGGATCGACGGATACCCGCACGCGCGTGACGCGCAGAAAGCCTCTGGCGATCGATCTCTACGCGCGGGACAGCGTCTGAACCGGCCGGATCAACAGACGCTCCCGCCGCTCTTGAGACGGGCGTATTACGCCAACTGCCCGTGACAATGCTTGTACTTCTTGCCCGATCCGCACGGGCAAGGATCGTTGCGCCCCACCTTCGGCACCGCTGCGGGGTACTGGTAATCAGGTTGCGCCGCTTCTTCGTCGGCGCCGTAACCGCCCATGTCCGGATGCTGGAACTGCATCTGCCGTGCGATGGCTTCGGCGCGCGCGCGCTCGGCGGCCTCGGCCTGCGCGATCTCTTCCTCGCTGCGGATGCGCACGCGCGCAAGCAACGAAACGACTTCGCGCTTGACCTTCTCCAGCATATCGCTGAATAGCTCGAATGCTTCTTTCTTGTATTCCTGCTTCGGTTGCTTCTGGGCGTAACCGCGAAGGTGGATGCCCTGGCGCAGATAGTCCATCCGCCCGAGATGTTCTTTCCAGTTCTGGTCGAGCACGTTGAGCATCAGATGCTTTTCGAGCATGCGCATGTTTTCGTCGCCGATCGAAGCCTCTTTGTCCTCGAATAGCCGCGCGACCTCCTGTTGGACATGCGCCGCGATTTTTTCCGCGTCGAGCTCGCTGCTTTCCTGCACCAGCTTGGTCAGAGACAGCTTGAGGTTGAGTTCCGCGTCGAGCTCGGATTCGAGCCCCTGCAGATACCATTGCTCATCGATCGAACTCGGCGGCACGAAGCGTTCGACCATTTCGGCGATCACATCGCTGCGGATGCCGTCGATATTCTCCTTGACGCTGTCGGCCTCCAACAGCTCGTCGCGCTGGCGATAGATCACCTTGCGCTGGTCGTTATTGACGTCGTCGAAATCGAGCAGGTTCTTGCGGATGTCGAAATTGTGGGCTTCGACCTTGCGCTGCGAATTCTGAATGATCCGGCTGATCATCTTGTCTTCGATGACATCATCTTCCTTCATGCCGAGGAAGCTCATCATCTTCTGCACGTTCTCGCCGCCGAACAGACGGATCAGGTTGTCTTCAAGCGAAAGGTAGAAACGCGAAGATCCGGGATCGCCCTGACGGCCGGAGCGACCGCGCAACTGGTTGTCGATACGTCGCGACTCATGGCGTTCCGTGCCGATGATGTGCAAGCCGCCGCTGGTCTTGACCTGTTCGTGACGCTCTTTCCAGGCGATGCGCACTTGCTCGCGCTCAGCCTCGGACGCATCCTCGGCCATGGCTTGCAGTTCGGCATCCAGCGAACCGCCAAGCACGATATCGGTACCGCGGCCGGCCATGTTGGTGGCGATGGTCACCGCCGCGGGCCGTCCGGCCTGGGCGACGATATGCGCTTCGCGCTCGTGCTGCTTGGCGTTCAGCACCTCATGGCGGATGCCGGCCGCTTCGAGCTGCTTGGACAGCATTTCGGACACTTCGATCGAGGTGGTGCCGACCAGCACCGGCTGTCCATGGCCGTGGACCTCCTTGATCTCGTTGATGACGGCGCGGAATTTGCCCGCGCGATTAAGGAATACCGCATCCGAATGATCCTTGCGAATCATCGGCCGGTGCGTCGGGATCACCACCACTTCAAGACCGTAGATGCTCTGGAATTCGTAGGCTTCGGTATCCGCGGTGCCGGTCATGCCGGCGAGCTTGCCATACATGCGGAACAGGTTCTGGAAGGTGATGCTGGCGAGGGTCTGGTTTTCGCGCTGCACCGGAACGCCCTCTTTCGCCTCGACCGCCTGATGCAATCCATCCGACCAGCGTCGTCCCGGCAGTGTGCGACCGGTGAATTCGTCGACGATCACCACCTCTCCTTCGCGCACGATGTAATCGACATCACGCTGGAACAGCGCATGCGCGCGCATCGCTGCGTTGAGATGATGCACCACGTGGATGTTGTGCGCGGCGTACAGGCCGTCGTCGGCCTGCAGGATGCCGGCGCGGCGCAGCAGTTCTTCGGCGTGCTCCTGCCCGGCCTCGGACAAATGCACTTGCTTGCCCTTCTCGTCGACCCAGAAATCGCCGACGCCGTCCTCCACTTCCTGACGCTTGAGCTGCGGAACTACGCGGTTGACCTTGACGTACAGCTCGGGCGATTCGTCAGCCGGGCCCGAGATGATCAGCGGCGTGCGGGCCTCGGCGATCAGGATCGAGTCGACCTCGTCGACGATCGCGTAATGCAAACCCCGCTGGTAACGAC
>SSEV01000107.1 GCA_008015095.1 Lysobacteraceae bacterium
CTTCCGCAGCGCGGAGCAGCTCGCCCAGGTGCAGGGCATCGGCCTGAAGACGGTCGAGAAGAATCGCGAAATGATCCTGCTCGGCGGCGCCCCCGCGATGGCGTCTGGCAAATCTCCCGCCAAGGCCCCGGCCAAGCCCGCGGCAAAGCGCTGATCGTGCGAGCACCATGCGGACGGCGGTCGCGCAGAGCGGCCGCCGTCGGCGTTTTCGAGGCCGAGCGCGCATCGGATACACTCCGCCGGCCCCTGATGGAGACGCCGATGACGCCAGGTCTGCGACTGATTCCCGCGCAGGAGTACCGGCGCGAACGCTGGCGCAACGGCCTGGGCTGGACCCGCGAGATCGTGCGCGAAGCAATCGACCCCGGCGCGGATGATTGGGTCTGGCGCTTGTCGATCGCCGATATCGAGAGCGATGCGGATTTCTCCGCATTCCCCGGCGTCGACCGCGAACTGGTGCTGCTGCATGGACAGGGCCTGCGCTTGCGCTTCGACGACGGCGAAACCATCGCGCTTGAGCCGCCGTACGGCAAACACCGTTTTGCAGGTGAGCGCGCGTTGCGCGGCGAATTGGTCGATGGCCCGACCCGGGATTTCAATCTGATGTGGCGTCGGGATCGGATCGAGGCCGATCTCTGGCGTCGGCCGCTGGTCGGCTCGATGATTCTGTTCGCCGAGCCGGGCGCGGTCTGGGCGGTGTATCTGCTCTCCGGGCGCGCACAAGCCGTTTGCGCGGACACCCGCATCGGGTTTGATCCCGGCGACACAGCGATCTTATGCGCCGATGCGACGCGACAGCGCTGCCAACTCGATGGCGGCGGTGAAGCGTTGCTGATCAGATTGCATCCGATATCGAATCGGATCACGGAATCCGCTTGATCATCGTCCGCAATTCGGCCTGAGATGCGCGTGAATCCAGCGGTTTGATCATGCTCAATTCCGGTGCCGGCGTCGTCGCCTAGGATGCGCGCCAGTCTTGACAGGAGAATGGGCGATGGGATTCGTGCTTTACGATTCGGGGGCGCATCGCTGCCTGGCTTATTCCGATCTCGTGCGCGGCGAAGACGGCGTGCAGGCCAACCAGTTCCTCATTCGCAACGACGGTCATTCGGCGTTGATCGATCCGGGCGGATCGCTGCTGTACACCCCGCTCACGATGGCGTTGGCACGGGAATTGCCCTCGCACAAGATCGACCTGATCCTATGCTCGCACCAGGATCCGGACGTGATCGGATCGGTCGACAAATGGTTGCTCTACACGCAGGCCAAAGTCGTCTGTTCGCGGCTCTGGGGGCGCTTCGTACCGCATCTGGTTCCGCATTACCTCGACGTGGGCGGAGACGCGCGCTATCGCCTGGTCGATGACGAAGGGGCGAACATCCGGTTGGGCGAAGCCTCGATCCTGGCGTTGCCGGCGCATTTCATGCATTCGGTCGGCAACCTCTCGTTCTTCGATGAAACCAGCAGGATTCTGTTTTCCGGCGATGTCTGCTCCGGTTTAGTGCCCACCGGCACGCACTACGGGTTCGTCGAGGATTTCGACGCGTACAGGCCGTGCATGGAAGGCTTCCACAAGCGTTACATGGCCAGCAATCGCGTCGTGCGGCTTTGGGTGGATATGGTGCGCGAGCTGCAACCTGAGATGATCGTCCCTCAGCACGGCCTGCCGTTCCGTGGCGATGTCATGCACACGCTGCTCGACTGGCTCTACGCATTGAGTTGCGGCGTCGATCTGATGGGGCATTCGGATTACCGCCCGCAATCTGCGCGTGGCGCGCTTCCGATCGCCGTCTGAACCCTGTCTCTTGATCGATCGAGCGCGTCGGAACGGCGATAGCGCTCCGCTCGCAGGTCGGATTCCCGCCCAGGGGCGCCACACTGCAGGCGGCTTGACGGCATCCGGGCGCCCGGTAGCATGCACGGTTATGCCGCAAATCCGTTTCAACAGCCGCCGGAGGGCTCGCTTCGTCGTTGCCGGGCAGCGTCGCGTACGTTCTGCACGCATGCCTGGCCGCCACAGGTTCGATCGCCATGTGTCCGGAGCATCGTGGCAGTGAGCCTGTTTCTGGTCCGCCATGGGCAGGCGAGCTACGCCGCCGACGACTACGATCAACTATCCGATCTCGGCTACGAGCAATCGCGTCGTCTGGGCCACTGGCTCATCCACGGCGGGCACCGCTTCGGCGCGGTCGTCACCGGCGGCATGCGCCGCCACCGGCAGACCGCGGACTGCGTGGCCGAGGCCTTTCTCGCGCAAGGCGCGGACTGGCCCGAGCCCCTGACCGATCAACGCTTGGCCGAATTCGATCATCGCGCCGTTTTCGGCGCGTTTATGGCGCGAGATCCCGACGATCCGGTCGTCGTCGCCAGCCGGAGCGGTCACCCGCGCGATGTCGGTGCGATGCTGCAAGCGGCGCTGTTGGCATGGGCGCGCGACGAACTGCCCGATGTGCCGGAAACCTGGGCGGTGTTCGGGCAGCGCGTGCGGATGGCCGGTGAACGCTTGCGCGCCCTCGCGGATGATACGGAAGTGCTGGTGCTCAGCTCGGGAGGGGTGATTTCGCGCCTGGTGCAGCAGGCATTGGATGTCCCCGATGAGCGCGCCGTGGATCTGAACCTTTCGTTGCGCAACAGCGCGTTGTCGGAGCTGTTTTCCGGCAGCGGCCGCTTGAGGATGCGTACCTGGAACACGTTGCCCCATCTGCACGGCGAACGTGCGATGTGGACCTATTACTGATCGCAAATTACTGATCGCAAACCGGACCGGAGATCGCGATGCGCACCGACCCTGCCGCCAGTCTGTTCCCGTTCTCCGAACGCTCGCGACAGCTACAGGCCGAAGTCGCGCGGTTCGTGGCCGAACGGGTGATTCCGGCCGAAGCGGCCTTTCAGGCGCATGCGGCCGATCCGGCGACGCGCTGGACCATTCCGCCGCTGCTCGAAACGCTGAAAGCCGAAGCACGCGCGCAGGGCTTGTGGAATCTGTTCCTGCCGGACGCGGAACATGGCGCAGGTCTGAGCAATCTCGATTACGCCCCGATCGCGGAAATCACCGGGCGCAGCGTTTATGCCCCCGAAGCGTTCAACTGCAGTGCGCCGGACACCGGCAACATGGAAGTGCTGTTGCACTTCGCCACGCCGGAACAGCGCGCGCCCTGGTTGCCGCGTCTGCTGTCGGGCGAGATCCGCTCCGCCTTCGCGATGACCGAACCGGACGTGGCAAGTTCCGATGCCACCAACATCGCCCTGCCGATCGTGCGCGAGGGCGACACCTTCGTGATCAACGGGCGCAAATGGTGGACCACGGGCGCCGGCGACCCGCGTTGCGCCGTGCTGATCGTGATGGGCGTGACCGATCCCGACGCGCCGCCGCATCGGCGGCAGTCGATGGTGCTGGTGCCGATGGACACGCCGGGCGTGAAGGTGCTTCGGCCGCTGACTGTGTTCGGCTACGACGATGCGCCGCACGGCCATGTCGAGATCGCTTTCGACGACGTACGCGTGCCGGTGGCGAACCTATTGCGCGAATCCGGCAGTGGGTTCGAGATTGCGCAGGCCCGGCTCGGGCCGGGGCGCATTCACCATTGCATGCGCCTGATCGGCCTCGCTCAGCGCGCGTTGGAAACGATGGTCGAACGCGCGCGTAGCCGCGTCACCTTCGGCAAGCCGCTCGGCGGCCACGGCATGGCGCAGGAAGCGATCGCACTCTCGCGCTGCGAAATCGAACAGGCGCGATTGCTCACCCTGCAAGCGGCCGCCGCGCTCGATGCCTATGGCAACAAAGGCGCGAAAGATCTCATCGGCATGATCAAGATCGTCGCCCCGCGGATGGCCTGCGCAGTGATCGATCGTGCGATGCAAGTGCACGGCGCCGGCGGCTTGTCGCAGGATCATTTCCTGGCGCAGGCCTATGCCGGCGCTCGCTCGTTGCGCCTGGCCGACGGCCCCGACGAAGTGCATATCGCCGCGCTGGCGCGGTCGATGCTGAAAGCCCAGCAGCACACCTAGCAGCAGACTTGGCAGTCATCGAATCAGCCCATGTGGGAACGGCTTCACCCCGACAAATGCACAGAGGCTCGAACCATGCGTTCAAACATCCGCGCATCTGCTTGATGAACAGTACTGTCTCGTTTCCGATTGCCGCTGAAACGGCACCCGCCTGCATTCCATAGACGCATGCCAGGGGCGGTGACAACACCCTTCCGCCAAAGGACGACCATGACCCACGCGCTCGATCTTCCCGCTGACGCCTTGGCCGCGTATCTAGAAGCGCATGTCCCTGGCTTCCATGGCCCGCTCAACGCGACCAAATTCAAAGGAGGGCAGTCCAATCCCACCTACCGCATTGATGCGGCCAGCGGCGCCTACGTGCTTCGACGCAAACCGCCGGGAAAATTGCTGCCATCGGCCCATGCGGTCGATCGCGAATTCCGTGTGCTGCAGGCCCTGCACGGAGGCGCTGTTCCGGTCGCTCACCCCTTGCATCTGTGCACGGACGAATCGGTGATCGGCTCGATGTTCTATCTGATGGCGTTCGTCGACGGCCGCATCTTCTGGGATCCGGCGCTGCCCGACGCGCAGCCCGCCGAGCGCGCGTCGATCTACGCCGCCATCATCGACGCGATGGCGGCGATGCACGCGGTCGATCCCGCCGCCGTCGGACTGAGCGACTACGGCAAGCCCGGCAATTATTTCGCGCGCCAACTCGCGCGCTGGGGCGAGCAATACCGCGCCAGCGAAACCCGCGAGATCGCGGCGATGAACGCGCTGATCGAACGCCTGCCCGCGCGTTGCCTCGACGACGACGGCGCAGCGGCCCTGGTGCACGGCGATTACCGCATCGACAACCTCATGTTCGACCCGCAGGAAGCGCGCGTGATCGCCATCGTCGATTGGGAGCTATCGACGCTGGGCCATCCGCTGGCCGATCTGGGATATTTTTGTATGGCCCTGCGCCTGCCGCGCAATCCGGCGCTGCCGGGCTTGGCCGGACTCGATCGCGCCGCATTGGGGATTCCTGACGAAGCCGCGTTGCTCGCGCGTTATGCGCAACGCAGCGGACGCCCGATCCTGCAGGACTGGCCCTTCGTTCTCGCCTTCAGTTTCTTCCGCCTTGCCGCTATCGCCCAGGGCGTCGCGAAACGTGCGGAGCAGGGCAACGCTTCCAGTGAACAGGCCGTACAAGCCGGGCGGATGACCGGGATGCTCGCCGACATGGGGCTCGCCGTCCTCGACAACGAGCCCCGATAAACCCGGCGCCCGAACGTTTCCATCGAAGCGGGCGGCGGGCAGCGCGGCGGTTCGATGCCGATCAACGGGTTTTCTCATCAGGGTGCGAAATGCGAGATATACCGTGTTTCGTGGGGTTGGACATAACTAAAAAGGAGAGGCCAATGGGCGATTGGGAATTTCTATATGAAATGAATAAGCGAGGTTACAGCCCCCAGGAAATAGCCGATGCGGCTGGTTGCGGCGTAGCGCCATGGGAATGGGAAAGCATTGATATCAAGTGGATCGAATCAGACCTGGAAGAAGGCTCAGAAGATGTATGCGCAGACGAACAGCAACATCCTTTTCAGAGTAGAGATGGATTTCCCTACAGCGTGATCGAACAAACAGAGATTTTCCACGATCTGGTTGACTGCGCTGTTCGTCACTTCGAGAACACGGGGAGATATTTGCAGGTTTGGGGCGAGCTCGGCGAGATTTATGCAGAAATCAACCACGGCCTTCGCCGCCATGAAACTCACCGGGCTGGCTCCGACGGCACTATTGATGGCAAGCGTGTCGAGGTGAAAACCATTTCTCCCGAAAAGAAAAACAATCGCGTGCTTGTCAAAAGACAGGGCGATTTCGATCAATTGCTTATCGTTCGCATTGATAAGGATTTCGAGTTCCAGGGCAAATTGTTTGAAAGAAACGAATTAAAAGCAATGTCTGCGAAGTTTTTCAGAGGAGAGATTAAAAGCGATGCGGATGGCGTCGAATAGCTTGTCTGTGGAGTCAAATATAGGCGCTGTTCGTCGGCAGGCCGGCGAAATGCGATCGGACGCGCCCATTCCGAGATCGGTCTCGAAAGTTTTAAGATCGTTCGGGCTCGACCGTCTATCCGCCTGTTTGCCTTCGGGCGCAAAGCGCCCCCTTACGATGGAAGACACAGATGTTCCCATTCGTCTCCGCTAGCATTGGCGTCGCGGTCGCAGTCGGCCTGTTGTTCATGACTCGCAAGTACAGAGAGCGACATAAACTGGCGCACATCTCAATCAGCATCGGTGCGTTTGTGATTTCTTTCTTTGTCAGCGGGTTTCTCATAAACGAAGAAGAAGCAGACTCGGGTGGGAAGTACTTGCTCTGGGCGTGGCTTGCCTATCTCGCCTATTGGCTCTACGCAAACAGAGCAAGGAATACCGGAAAGGGTAAGCCGTAGTACAGCGTCTAACGGCCGCTTATCAGCGCGTAATACATGCCCCTTTCGTATCAAGGCCTGATGCTTCCGATTCCCGGCGTATTGGCAGGCGCGCAATCGAGCACGCAATCGGGAAGCGTGCAGTCGACAGGCATGCAGCTGGGAAGCATGCACTCAGCAGGCATGCAGTCAGCACGCATGCAGTAAGCATGGAATCGAGCTCGATGTTGAGATTTGGCGTCAATCCGGCCACGATTCTCACGAGCGATCTCAGCTGCAGTTCAATCCCTTCTTGGTTTCCACGATGACGCGCAATTGCGTCTGGCACACCTTGTCGAGCATCTTGGCCATGGCGGGCTCTTCCTTCATCCTTCGCCAACGTGCGAATTCTTGCTCGTGCGTCGCACGCAGCATTTGTACGACGGATGGATGTGCCTTCGCGGTGGCAAAGCACTGATTTATGGCGGCGACGAAGCTGTCGCAACTTTCGATGCCGAATGACTCGACTGCGACCGGCGCTACGCTTGCCGAGGAGGGGGCGGGCGCGGACGCCTCAGGGTCATTGGACTGGTGCGCTGTCGTCGCAAGATCGGGCGAGTCGGTTGCAGCCGCCGGATCTGCGGCATTCTCTCGCTGGCAGGCAGTCAACAAAAGCAATGCGCTTGCGAAGACGAAGAGGGTGCGGGACATCAGGCGGCTCCAGGGCTATGCAACGGTCTTCCACAACACAACGCGATAAACGCCAGATCCAGGCCAAATCAGTGTCTTCTGCGGCCACATAACGGATATGGCGATGTTGAATATCTGAGTTCAGGCGTATCGACAAGTATGGATTCGCTTGTTTTCTATCGGCCATCCAACGTGAATGGCAGCGTGAATGGCGGTGTCCACTGTATCGCCGCTGCTTGCGCATTTTTCTTCATTTGCTTGGACCGCCGTCGGTCGGCAAGCACGTATCAAAGCGTGAAAAACAGCGTGATCCGAATTGCGGCCTCTTGACACTGGCTGGAAATCCACGTAATGACAACGCTGTCAATTGTCGTGCTGCCGCTAGGCGACGATGACACACCCGCTCGAAAAGTGCGGGGATTGTGAGTGCGCGGCCTCAAAAAAGTTGTTCGCACATCCGCCTTCATCAAAACACCCCCAGAAGGAATGACGGACTATGAAAAAGTTAATGATCGCCATGCTGCTGACGGTCTTCCCAATATTTTCTGCAAGCGCTCAGGGAGTTCTACAGGGACGAGCGGACGTAGACGGCAACGGAAGTATCGACTCGATTTACAAAGGCGCCAACTTCATCCGCATTGCCGGCGGCGCCGGAACCGCTGCGCGTACGTACACATTCCCCGGCAGCATCGCCATTCTTGCCGGTGGCATCCAGAACATGAATTCATACGCGCCGAGCGCCGAAATCGCCCTTACGCAAACGGCGACGGGACAACAAACGATCCGCGTCATCAATCACAGGGCGAATCTTGTTCAGACTTACAATATGCGAGTGGGCTGGAAACTTCTGGCCGGCGGCATCACCGATCTGGATGGCTATCCAGGCGCTGAAATCGGCACCTACGCGGTGATCGTCAATCCCAATCCGGCATGGACGACGAGCAGGATAGCCATCGTCACGCCGCGCGATGGCACTCAGACCGAGTACGGAACCCAATACGGCACGGCGGGCTACCAGACATGGACGCTGCTGGGTATCGCCGACTACGATCCCGCCAACCCTGGTCTTGAACTCGATTATTTGTTGAGGATTCCGGACTTCAGAGGGCCTGCGTACGATACTTACCATCACCGCCGGGTCTATCATCGTTACCACATCACTTACGACTGGGACTACCCCAGCTATAAGTTCAATGGTGGTTTTCCTTCGTTTTAGCCGGCAGTCGAAAGAAAGTCTGCTCGCGCAGCCACGGATGGCTGCGCCGAGCCACCCGCCGCTTACGCGCATGTTTCGTCGTAAGCGAATCCGGGCATGGACCGGACTCGCGAATTTATAAAAACGCACAGGAAATGCGTTTTTCAACAGTCTGATAGGCCTGTTTATGATTTTTTTCGGCAGTGCGAATGTCCCTGCGCACGTGACAGGCAAGGCGCGCGCCGCCGACAAGCCTGGTGGGCTTGGTCAGGTGCGCAACACCGCATGTTGCGTGCGCAGGAGCATTCCCTCCGCGTTGGCCCGTCCAGGCGGGCGAACTTTGTGACGACTCATCGCCGGGCCACCAGCCCGACTGCGGTTCGCGTCGCGTCCGCCCGCCTGGACGAGCCAACGCATCTTTTGAAAAGACCATAAACAGGCTCTTGGGGGCGCGAAGCTTGCGCGGCGAAGCGGCGCTTTGTGACGGTGGGCTTTATTTTTCGAAATTAACCCTAAGGCTTGTCCCATTTTCGTCCGGAATAGCGACAGATAGGAAGCGTGCGGGGATACCCGCACCATCGACGCAGGCCGTTCTCCCATGGAGGGGGCTGCACATCACCAATGCGACGAACAGGGGATTCCCAATGACACACGCACACCAGCCCAATCGCCCGAAGCGCAACCAAGGCGCCATCCGTATCAATGCAATCAGATCGAGCGCGGCCCTTGCGGCCGCTCTGCTGCTCCCGTCAATGGATGCGGCGGCAGGAGGATTTCAATACACCGGATACGGGGATATGGCTGCTACCAGCGACTATCGATACGAAATCTTCGAATGGAGAGACAGCGTGGGGGTCGCCGGAAGCCTCCCCGCCAACTGCAATCGCGCAACAGCCCCGATTGTCGTTATGTTCCATGGTGGCGAGGGCATGGACCCCAACAATAACGTGCTCAACAACCAGATGCCGGGATTGGCCTTCCGCCTTGCGAAGGCCTGTGTCCGGTTTATGGCGGTCCAGGGGCGGTCGGCTATCACCAAGAACGCCTCCACCGGCGCCGATCTGCCCAAAACCGAGTTCGCGGTCCACTTCACCGATCAATTGCAAGCGCGCATGACGACCGCGCTGGGCAAAGCAGCCACGCTATATCCCAGCGCCACGAACGTCGTGCTCTTCAGCGGCAGCTTCGGCGGCGTCACCGCTGCGGCATTGGCCGCCAACAATTACTCGTATTTTACCGATGACAACGCGGCGTATTGGAACAAGCTCGACCGCTTCGTCTTGAACGTGCCCGCCGGCAACGTTCGGGACACATGCCTGCTGAGTCCCCCGGTTGCTTTCGTGACCGCGTACACCAATCTCAATTGCAGTCAGATGATTCAAAAACCCACGCAAAACGGGATGGCGGTCCGTCCTTTTCCAAACGCCGCTCTGTACGAATTGACGAAGAAAGTCGAGATTCACCTGCTGGTCGGATCGAGCGATCCCATCGTCGGGCCGGGGAATGCGGTGTGGGGAATGAACAACTACCTGTCCACGGCCAACCTCACCGGATATGTCTGGTTCTTCAGATGGTCCATCAACGGTGGTATTCCGGCGCTGATGCCGCGTAACGCACGGGTTTCGGCCACCACCGTTGAAGGTGCTGCTCACGACAACCTCTGGAACTACAATTCCAAGACCGTATCCGGTCTGTGCCAGATCATGGCGCGAAGCTTCGTCAAAGGAGACAACTGGGCCTACGATCGCGACACGCGCAACCTGGACGACGCGGCTTTGGCCAGAGCGTGTCTCTAGGTAAGGCGGAGTTGGTTTTTTCGCGCACAGGCGGTTGGTGCTCGTCCGCGGAGGCTTGATCTCTTCTGATCATACTGTCCGATTCGGATAAGCCTTCGCGTAATCAAGAGCGCAAGCTGTTGCCGGCCTCATCCGGGAGGCCGGCAACGGTCTGCGCAATGCATTTGGTTGCTGGGCGATGGTGAGGACGCTTTTTGGTATGCGGCTCTGTATCTGATTGATGGTGCTGGCTTCTATGTCGGCTTCAATGACGCATCGCATGTCAAAGGATGAGCCTGTCATATGTGGTGGGTTCGTCTTTTTTGGCTTTGTGTCAAAACTCATTTCTTGAGGGCTGCTTTCTATCTATTTCGTTGAAAAACGCAGTGCTGGCGCTGGAGTGATGCCAGCCCAAGGCGCCGCAACGCGGGTTTGTTGATACATATGAGGGCACGCAAGCGCCCTCAGACATCGAGCGGGCATCGCCATTCCGGCTTCCGGGCTTTTTCTCATCCCGGGTCTCGCGGGGCGAGACCCGGGCTACGGGCAATCAAATCCGATGCAAGCTTTTACTTGCGCCTCGCCCGATCACGCGCTCCACCCAGGCAAATTGTCGTAGTGCTATGGCCACGAGCCAACTGATGCCGAGGCCGGCGATGATTACGATGGCGGCTTTTGCATAGCCGGGCAGCGAAACATCGAGTAGCGCGTACTGAAGCCATGCCACGATGGGGTAGTGCAGCAGGTAGATGCCGAATGCGTTCTCGGCGAGGCTGTTCCAGAGCCTGCTCGGTTGGTGCATCTTGCGCGAGAAGTAAGCCAGCAGCGCGAAACTGGTCGTGGCGCAGGATAAGACGAAGGCAAAATGAGTCAGCACCAGCAGCCACGGGGCTTCGCCTTTCCTTGATGCGTCAAGCATCATCAGAAAGGCGGCGACGAGAAAGAAGAACGCAAGCGGCGCCAGGTTGGCCCAGAGGAACCATCGCCGCGCGAGTTTGCCGTCCGCGCTGAGAAGGTGCCGGTCCATTTGCATAGTGCCGATCGCCGCGCCGGTAACAAAATAGAGGAAGTACAGCGGAATGCGTGCGGTCTGTACGAAGAATGGGCCGAAAGAAGCCCATCGTGTGGGGTCGAGGAGCATGGCGGTTGGGACATAGACAAGCGCACTTGCGGCAACCAACACCCACAGCGCACGTGCGGGCCGTGCGCTGTCACCGCACAGCAAGCGCGCCGAGGCGTTCGCCCAGCCGGGTGCGAAGCGGCTCAGCAGCGCCGCTAAGGCGCCGAAGACGAACAGTACCCAGAGAAACCATGCGGGGCCGGCAGGCCATACGCCCAGGGCGAGCCATTGCGAAGCGAATCCGGAGAGCGTCGGGGAGGCCGTCACTTGTGCGTAGGTTGCGGCATATGCAAGCGGTGCAAGCACACCTGCGGCAACGACGAACGGCGCCCCCAGACGCAGTGCTCGTTCGCGCAGGTAACGGCCGCCGCCGTGGCGTGCGATTCCGCCGGGCACGAACAGGCCTGCAAGCAGGAACATCAATGCCATGAAGAACGAGTCGTTGAAGCCGACAAGCAAGTCGGCGCCTGGCATCCGCATCTGATCGACGATCGGGAATGCACCCCAGATCATCGACCCATCGTTCAAAGCTGCGGGTGGCTTTGGCGCATATGGGTGATAGGCAAGCACAGCGTGATGGGTGACCACGAGCGCGGTCAGGAACGCGCGCAGGCGATCGATAGGCAGCACGCGGCTAACGACCGGGGTGGGCCCCGGAACATCGGTTGGACACATGGGGTTGTTCTCGGTTATTTCGGACGAAGATTGGCGCGTGCGCGCCAGGCGAACAGCACCGCGGGGAAGACGGATAGCGAGACGAGCAATCCGAACAACAATGGAATCACGGGGTCGGGTAGTGCTTGGGCAAAATAGGCGCGAACGGCGTCATCATTGGCATGCGCACCGATGGCAAGTCCACCCGCGGCGTAATCGTGCGACAGGGCCATCGCTCCGGCCGCTCCACGCCAGCCAGTCGCAAATCCGCCGATCGCATTCCATGCGTAGGCGGCACCGCCAAGCGCCAATGCGCCAAAAGCGACGCAGCCCAGTGCCAGGGGTGCGATGGCGACACCACCGACGGCAACCACCCCGATCGCGATACCTCCGACCGCGATGCCTCCGCGTGCGACGCCACCCATCGCGAATAACACGCCATCGGCACGGTCGCCGACGGCGATCCAACCGCGCGCAGGTGCTGCCTCTACGGCGGGTGTGTCATAGCGCACATGCACAAGCGGCAAGCCAAGCAAGGTCCAGTGCGAGCGGAACTCAGGACGCAGACGCAATGCGCGTTCATGCGACTCGCTGAAGACTGCAGGCATTCGGAGGCGCTCTTCGGCACGGACCTGGCGCATTTCATGGATCGACAGCATCACGCGACGTGCCAACCACAGTGCGAATCCCAGTGGAAGCAGTTGACCGATACCGGCGTACCAGATGGCGTAAGGTAACCACTTTGGTGCAGACGCGAGGTAGGCGAACGCAAGGATCGTGTAGATAACGCTTGCGATGCCGAATGCACGCGTTTGGCGCATGATTGCCGTGCGCTCGCGGACTGTGCGCGCCGCATCGAGCGCAGCGCGGACACTGAAGTAACCGCTGGCGAACGCGACGATGGGTCCGAACAAGGCGCTCATCAGCGCTGCTAGCCCGGTCGCCTTGGCGACGGTGCTGCTTTTTGCTGCTACCACGGCCGCTGCTGCCGTCGGCGACGCCAGTGGGATCGCCGTCAGCACCCCGGCGGTGAATGCCGTGCTGGGCGCACTGCGCGCAAGGGCGTTCTCGACAAACGCCTGCATTTGTTCCTGAAGGAGCCGGCGTCCGCGCGACAACCGTTGCTTTGTCGCATCTTCGCTGAGTGATAGTGCGTGCGAGACTGCTTCAATCGATTGTTGTTCGCGGTAGTACAGCACCAACGGCTCGCGGTAAGTGCTGGGAATGCGCGCCAATGCACGCCACAGCAGTGCCTGTTCTTCGGCGGAGATGGCTTGTTCAAGCGGTGCAGGCTCGGGTGTGTGCACCCCGGTTGCGACATCGAGAGATTCGGTCTGCAGCAGCGGCTGACGGCCGAGGCGGCGCAAGGCATCGCCCGTCCGGTTGCGGGCGATACTGCAGAGCCATGCGCTCAGCCGTGTCGGTTCGTGGAGCGTTTTCAGGTTGCGCCAAGCTTCGATGAAAGTTTCCTGGGCCAGATCCTCGCTGTGGCTCAGCGAACCGGTCGCACTGTAGGCGATCGACGCGACCAGGGACTGATAGCGCGACACGATGGTTCCGAATGCCGAGTGGTCGCCGGCAAGGGAGCGCGCCACAAGGTCTTCGTCTGGAATGGATGCGGAAATGGCCATGGCCGATCTGTTGCCGAGCATGCGACATAAGTCGTCGGAAGTGTTGAAAAGGTGACAAGCACATCAGAAACAGTGACGTAGCCCGGGTGTCCTATGCGACACACGGGTGGCGTTGTGTACGGCGCCCCCGGATCTCGCCGGGGGGCGAGACCCGGGCTACGGACGATGGGGTGGGTTTGAGGATGGGCCAGGGTCATCGGTATGACGTAGCCCCCGGGTCTCACCGGGGGCGACACCCGGGGGCTGGCTGTGATGCTGGGGATTTGTCAGGGCTGAATCTGATCGTGCTGGCGGACGTGGCGCATGGCCACGTCGCATCGTTGATAGCGGGCGCCGTATCGGGCCATGATGTTCACGTCGTGTTGAAAGCCCAGTTTTTCGTAGAGGTGGATGGCCGGTGCGCATTTCGTGTTGGTGAGCAGGTAAAGCGGGTCGGCGTTCAGCGATTGGGCGCGTTCGATGATGGCGGCCAGCAGGAATTCTCCGGCCTTCATGCCGCGGGCCGATTCGCGTACGCCCATCTTGGTGAGTTCGTAGCCGGATGCACCGGTCTTCTGCAGGGCGCAGGTGCCGACGATGCCGATGCCGCTTGCTTCGACAAACAGGATCACGCCGCCGGCGTCGATGATTCGGGTGCGCGGGTTGTCCAGCACCTCCCGATCGGTGTCCTCCAGGCGGAACATCGACTGGATCCATTCCGCGTTGATCTCCCGGAAGTGGACGGCAAGATCGTCGCTGAATTCGCGGATGCTCAGATCAATGGGCATGGCATGGTCTTCAAGAAGGAATCGGTAGGCTGAGTGATCGACCGTAGGCTGGGTCATCATCGACCCAGCATCATCGCAACGACCAAGCTGGGTGCATAGCACCCAGCCTACGGGGCCGAAGATCCATCGCGATCGTCGCGCACCCAGATGCCGCCGTCTTCGATTTTCACGGGGAACTTCGCGACGGGTTCGAAGGCGGGGGCGCAGAGGGCGTCGCCGTTGCGCAGGTCGAATCGGGCGCCGTGAAGGACGCAGGTGATGCTGCCTTCCACGGGATCTACTTCACCCGATGACAGTTCGAATTCGTCGTGGGTGCACTTGTCTTCGACGGCGTAAAGTTCACCGTCGAGATTGACCACCAGGATCGCGGTGTCGCCGGACCAGGCGACGGTTTTTTCACCTGGCAGCAGTTGCGAAGTGGCGCAGACGAAGGTCCAGTCGCTCACGCGGAGTCTCCATCGAGTTGCTTTTCCAGGATCTCGAACCGCAGGTCGCCGCGCTTGGGCAGGCCATAACGCGGGTCGCCGTAAGGGAAGGGCTTTTTGATGCCGGTTCTGCGGTAGCCGCGGCGTTCGTAATAGGCGATCAGTTCTTCGCGGCAGTCGATCACGGTCATGCGCAGGCGCGTGCATCCGAGCGTGTCGCGGGCCAGGCGCTCGCAGGCGGACAGGACGGTTTTGCCGATGCCGTCGCCTTGCGCGCCGGGGGCGACCGAGAACATGCCGAAATAGCCATCGCCGTCTTCGATTGCGATATGGGCGCAAGCGAGCAGCCCTCGATCGCGCTCGGCGACGAGGATCAGGCTTTGCGGCCGGTCGATATCGGCACGCAGCATGGTTTCGTCGATACGTTGGCCATCGAGCAGGTCGGCTTCGGTGGTCCAGCCTTGGCGGCTGGCCTCGCCGCGATAGGCCGAGGTCACCAGTTCGATCAGGGCGGGGATATCGGCGTGGGTGGCGGTGCGCAAATGCATCGGGAGTGACTCTGTGGGATACGGTGTCAGCCGAGCAGCCTGCGCACTTTGCGTAGCGCAGCGACGAAGCTTTCGATCTCCTCGTGCGTGTTGTAGAACGCGAACGAGGCGCGGCAGGTGGCGGGGACGCCGTAGAACTGCATCAACGGATGTGCGCAGTGATGGCCGGAGCGCACCGCGACGCCTTCCAGGTCGAGCAGGGTGGCCAGATCGTGCGCGTGCGCGCCTTCGATCAGGAAGCTGATCACGGCGGCCTTGTCCGGGGCTTTGCCGATGATGCGCAGGCCGTCGAGGCGTTGCAGTTCCTCGGTCGCGTGCTGCAGAAGTTCCGCTTCGCGGGATTCGATCGCCATCATGCCGATCGCGGACAGATAGTCGATTGCGGCGCCCAGGCCGATGTGTCCGGCGATGTTCGGCGTGCCGGCCTCGAAGCGGTGCGGCGGGTCGTTGAACACGGTGACCTCGAAACGGACTTCCTTGATCATCTCGCCGCCGCCGAGGAAGGGCGGCATCGCGGCCAGATGTTCTTTCTTCGCCCACAGCGCGCCGGTGCCGGTGGGGCCGCACATCTTGTGGCCGGTGATGGCGTAGAAATCGCAACCGAGGGCGGGGATGTCGAGGGCGCGGTGCGGCGCGGCCTGCGAGCCGTCGATCACGCTGACGATGCCGCGTCGTCGCGCTTCACGGCAGATCTCGCGCACCGGGTTGACCGTGCCCAGCACGTTGCTGACGTGGGTGAGGCCCAACAGTTTCACTTCGGGGGTCATCGCCGCGTACAGCGCGTCGAGATCGAGCGCGCCGTCCTCGCGGATCTCGGCGACCTTGATCCTGGCGCCGCAACGTTCGGCGACCAACTGCCAGGGCACGATATTGGCGTGATGCTCCATGCGCGTGAGCAAGATCGCATCGCCGGGTTTCAGTCGCGGCAGCGCCCAGGCGTAAGCGACGAGATTGATCGCGAAGGTCGTGCCGCTGCAGAGAACCAATTCATCGTGGTGAACCCTGAGGAAGCCGGCGAGTTTGGCGCGCGCGGCTTCGTAGGCTTCGGTGGCTTCGCTGCCGAGGCTATGCCCTGCGCGGCTGCCGTTGGCGTTATGGCGGCGGAAGAAATCGTCCACCGCTTCGATCACGCGCGCCGGCTTCTGCCCGGTGTTGGCCGAGTCGAGATAGATCAGCGGTTTGCCATGGACCTCTCGCGTCAATAACGGGAAATCGGCGCGTATCGCGGTCCAGTCGATGGTATCGGCGGCGCTCATGCGGACGTCACTCGGGCGAGATGGGTGTCGAGATTTGCGCTGAGCGCTTCGCGCAAGCGTGCATCGTCGATGACCGCAAGCGCTTCGCGGCAGAACGCAGCGGTCAGCAGGGCGCGGGCATCGGCCTCGGGCAGTCCGCGCGAACGCAGATAGAACAGCGCCGTGGAATCGAGTTGGCCGACGGTCGCGCCATGCGCGGCCTTGACCTCGTCGGCATGGATCACCAGGACCGGTTGCGTGTCGATTTCCGCATTCGCGGACAGCAGCAGGTTCTTGTTCGACAGATCGGCGTCGCTGCCGTCCGCGCCTTCGCGGATGGTGATGCCGCCATGGAAGGCCGCGCGGCCGCGCTCCGTGCCTAGGCCGCGCCAGAGCAGGTCGCAGGCGGTGTCGCGTGCGATGTGCTCGATGCCAAGGCGGGTGTCGAGATGACGCTTGCCATCGGCCAGCAGCACGCCGTTGGCGGCGAGGTGGGCGCCTTCGCCTTCGAGACGGATATTCAGTTCATGCCGTGACAGCCCGGCGCCGAGTTCGAGGTCGATGCGGCGATAGGCGGCGTCGCGCGCCAGCACTGCGTCCTCGCGCGCGATCAAGGTCGCGCCCTCGGTCTCGTTCTGAAGTCGCGCATGGCGCATCCGCGTGCGCTGGCCGAGATGGATATGCGCGAGATGGTTGTGCAGGCCGCGGTGCGGGCCGAGGGCGAGATGATGTTCGACCAGGGTTAGCGCCGCGTCGTTGCGCAGGTCGACGAAGTGGCGCAGATGCATCGCGGTTTCGGGCACGACGCCGGTGGAGGCGAAAACCAGATGCAGCGGCGGCGCGACCTCGACGCCGCGATCGATTCGGACGACCGCGCCTTCCTCGGCGAGCGCGGCGTTGACGACCGCAAAGACTTCGCCCGCGCCGGCATAACGGCGCTGCAGGAAGTTGCTGTCGCGCGGTTCGCCTTCGCGCAGCACCCGCGACAAGGGTTGCACGTCGGCGCCGGCCGGCAGTCCGTCCAGATCGCTGTTCGCCGCGTCATGGCGCCCGTCGACGAAGACCAGGCGCGGCGCGGGAATCGTCGCGATGCGCGCGACGAGTGCGGCGCTGATGTCCTCCGGCGGTGACGACGCCGTC
>SSEV01000165.1 GCA_008015095.1 Lysobacteraceae bacterium
CGACCGCCGACGCCGCTGCCGCTGCCGGCGAAATGGCTGAGAAGGCTGAGGCCGCTGCTGAAGAAATGAAGAAGTAATTCTTCGTTTCGCGTAAGCACGCTGCACGTAGTCCTAGAAGACCCGCTTCGGCGGGTCTTCTTTTTTTCGCTTGTTGGCCCTGGTGCGATGCGGGTCATCCGACCGTACCGAGCCCGGGTCGACTCGATTCCGCGCGCAGGTATCGGCGCACGGTTATCCTTGCGGGTATCACGTCGACACGGCCGTCCCAATGCCTGCACTGAGCACCCACCTCGATCTTCAATCGCAGGAGTTCCGCGACAACATCGCCTATCACCGTGCGCTGGTCGCCGAACTCGATGCCCGCCTCGCGCGCGCTGCGGAAGGCGGCGGAACCAAAGCCAGGGACAGGCACACCGAACGCGGCAAACTATTGGCGCGCGATCGCATCACCGCTCTGCTCGACCCGGGTTCGCCTTTCCTCGAAATCGCGCCGCTCGCGGCCGAGGGCATGTACGACAACGCCGCGCCTGCGGCCGGCATGGTCTGCGGTATCGGCCGGGTGATGGGCATCGAAGTGATGATCGTGGCCAATGACGCCACGGTGAAGGGCGGTACGTATTTCCCGATGACGGTGAAGAAGCACCTGCGCGCGCAAGAGATCGCACGCGAGAACAGGCTGCCGTGCATCTATCTGGTCGATTCCGGCGGCGCGTTCCTGCCGCTGCAGGACGAAGTGTTCCCGGATAAGGAGCACTTCGGCCGGATCTTCTACAACCAGGCGCGGATGAGTGCTGAAAACATCCCGCAAATCGCAGTGGTCATGGGGAGTTGCACCGCAGGCGGCGCCTATGTGCCGGCGATGAGCGACGAATCGGTGATCGTGAAGGAACAGGGCACGATTTTCCTCGGCGGCCCGCCCTTGGTGAAGGCCGCGACCGGCGAGGTGGTCGATGCCGAAGCGCTCGGAGGCGCGGAGGTGCATACCAGTGTCTCCGGTGTCGCCGATCATTTCGCCGAAGACGACCGCCACGCGTTGCAGATCGCGCGTCATCTGGTCGGCAATCTCAATCGTCGTAAAGCGTTGCCACTGGCGGTGCGCCCTGCCGCCGAGCCGCTGTATCCGGCTGATGAGCTCTACGGCATTGTCCCCAAAGACACCCGCCGTCCGTTCGATATCCGCGAAGTGATCGCCCGCATCGTCGACGGCTCCGAATTCGACGAATTCAAGGCGCGTTACGCCAAGACCCTGGTCACCGGTTTCGCGCATCTGTACGGCTACCCTGTCGGGCTCGTCGCCAACAACGGCATCTTGTTCGCGGAAAGCGCGCTCAAAGGCGCGCATTTCATCGAACTGTGCAACCAGCGCGGTATTCCGCTGGTGTTCCTGCAGAACATCACCGGTTTCATGGTCGGCAAGAAATACGAGAATGCGGGCATCGCCAAAGACGGCGCCAAGATGGTCACGGCCGTCGCCTGCTCAAGCGTGCCGAAATTCACCGTGGTCATCGGCGGCAGTTTCGGCGCCGGCAACTACGCGATGTGCGGTCGCGCCTACGGTGCGCGTTTCCTGTGGATGTGGCCGAACGCGCGCATCAGCGTCATGGGCGGCGAGCAGGCGGCCAGCGTGCTGGCCACGGTCAAGCGCGACGGCATCGAAGCCGCCGGCAAATCATGGAGCGCCGAGGAAGAGGCTGCGTTTAAGGCCCCGATTCGCGAGCAGTACGAGACCCAGGGCAATCCCTACTACGCCACGGCGAGACTTTGGGACGATGGCGTGATCGACCCTGCCGACACCCGTCGCGTGCTCGGCCTGGGGATTTCGGCCGCGCTGAACGCACCGATCGAAGCAGCGCGCTTTGGCATATTCAGAATGTGAATGGCGCGGCCTCATGACGCATCGCATGCCGATGCCGCCTGCTGTCCGCACGGGCATGTCAGAACCTATGCTCGGTGCGCGCAACCACGGGCGACACGCAACAGGGCGGGGCGCGGTCTGTTATACGACACGATCTGCGGCCTGATCTCACGAGCAGTGACGCCACTCGCGATCTACGACGCCCGCAACATGAATGCGGGCGATACGATGAACGCGAGCAAACAGACGGTATGCGAAACGATGATCTCCCGATTCCGCCCGTTCATTGGTGAGCGGGATCACACACACGTCGTGGAGCCGTCGTTAGGCTGAGCAGCCCGATCGCATGGCATTTGCCGCAGAGGACTTCACACGATGGCCATCTTCAATCAGTCCGGTTCCAGTAAAAAAGACGCGTTCGCCGCGCCGGCAGCGGAAACACCAAGCTTCGCGCGGGAGCCGTCGCCGCCGGCGGCGAATACCGATTTCGCACCGGCCACGCTGCCGCGCGCAGCGCCCCCCGCCGAACCCGCGCCGAAGGAATCGCTGATCGCCGCCGACCTGACCATCGAAGGCAAGATCGAAGGCTCCGGCCATATCCGCATCGCCGGCAAATTCAAGGGCGATGTCAACGTACAGGGCGATTTGTCGGTCGAACGCGGCGCCAAGCTCAACGGCGGCGTGCGCGCGAAGAAGGTGACGGTGGCGGGCGAACTCGAAGGCAACATCGAATCCGCCGCGCGCGTCGAGTTGTTAGACACCTCGGTGCTGATCGGCGACATCAAGGCGGGCACCCTGACCGTCAATGCCGGCGCCAAGATCCGCGGCCAGGTCGATTGTGGCTGGGATAACGAGCGCAAAGGCGGCGCCAGGACCGAGAGCATGAAAGCGGAGCCGGCGTCCGAGCCATGACCGGGCGCCCCGGCACTGCGGGCGCCACCCGCGAATGCCCGCACTGCAAGGCAACGATCCTCGAAAGCGCTGTCATCTGTCCCGCGTGCAAGCATTATCTGCGCTACGACTCGGAGGCGCGTCCGGCTGCCCCGCAGCAAGTGCCACTGCATGTCGAAGGTACGATCCGACATCCTGCGGAAGGCGACGCCTGGGAATATTCGCTGGTATTGGTGATCCGCGACGGTCGTGGTCAGGAGATCGGCCGGCAGGTCGTCGGCGTCGGCGCTTTGCATGCCGGCGACGAACGCAGCTTCAGTCTGTCGGTGGAAGTGTTTGAAGCCAAAGGAGTCAAACCGCGACGGCACTAGGGCCTGCTGACTTCACGACAACGCCCCCCCCCGAACAAGCAGGCGCTCAACGCCGATTGCGGCCGGCGGACATGTCGCATCAGCGCTGTCCGATGCCATCTGAACCGTTGCAGCCGTCGCAGCCGCCGCAATCACTGCTCCGCATCGAAGGCGCAGGCGCGATTCGTCTGCCAATCGCGCTCAACCACGGCGGAGCACCGGCGCGTACGAGCGGCAGCGCGAGCGCGATCCTCAACCGGCGCGCAAGGCCCGGCATCCGCTTCTGCAGCACCACCCAGGCGCTGACCGCGACCGCAACCGCGATCAGACCGTATTGCAACGCGAGTGGAACCGTCAGCGCCATCGCTCACCCCGCCCCCAGCGCGACCGCGATCTGATACGTGGACAACGAGGCGAGATACGCCAGGGCGAACAGATAGAGAGTCGCCACCCCCATCTGTCTCCAGGAGTTGGTTTCGCGTTTGATCGTGGCCAGGGTGGAAATGCACATCGGCGCGTAGATGTACCAGACCAGCAGCGACAAGGCGGTGGCCAACGACCAGTCCTGCGCGATCAACGGCGACAGCGCCTGCGCGGCGGTATCGTCATCGACCGCCGACAAGGCGTAGACCGTAGCCAGCGAAGACACCGCCACTTCACGCGCCGCCATGCCGGGAATCAATGCGATGCAGATCTGCCAATTGAATCCCAGCGGCGCGAAGATCACCGCGAGAGCATGGCCGATCCTGCCGGCGAAGCTGTCATCGATCGCCGCGCCGCTCGCACCCGTCGGAGGCACGGGAAACGACAGCAGGAACCATAGCAGGATCGTCAATGCCAGGATGATGCCGCCGACGCGCTTGAGGAAGATCACTGCGCGCTCCCATAAGCCGATCAGCACATCGCGCGGGTGCGGCAGGCGGTAGGAAGGCAGTTCGAGCAGCAGGGCATGCTCGCCTTTGTCGCGCCGCCAGCGTTTCATCATGAACGCCACCAGCAGCGCGCTGATGACCGCAATCGCATACAGCGCGAACAGCACCAAGCCTTGCAGATTGAACATGCCGATGTCCCGTCGCGGGATGAACGCAGCGATCAACAAGGCATAGACCGGCAATCTGGCCGAACAGGTCATCAGCGGCGCGACCAGAATGGTGGCGATCCTGTCGCGCGGATCCTGGATGCTGCGCGTCGCCATGATCCCGGGCACCGCACAGGCGAAGCTCGACAACAACGGGATGAAGCTGCGCCCGGACAGGCCAGCCTTGTGCATCATTCGATCGAGCAGGAATGCGGCGCGCGGCAGATACCCCGATTCTTCCAGGGCGAGGATAAAAGCGAACAGGATCAGGATCTGCGGCAGGAAGATGATGACTCCGCCGAGCCCGGCGATGATGCCGTCGACGATCAGGCTTCGCAGCGGACCTTCGGAGAGCATTGCCCCGATCCGGTCACCGCACCACACGGTCGCCGCATCGATGCCGTCCATCAACGGCGTGGCCCAAGCGTAGACCGCCTGGAAGATGAGGAACATCGTCGCGGCGAGGGTCAGCAGCCCGATCGCCGGGTGCAACAACCAGCGGTCGAGCGCATCGTCGATCCGCGCGGTACGGCTCGGCATGCGCACAGCGAGCGCGAGCAGTCTGCGTGTTTCCGCATGGAGCGCATCTGGCGACACGGCATGATCGGCATGGGCGGCATGGCTCGAAGGGGCCGATGCCGCGAGTTTGTCGGCGCTGGCGTCCAGTTGCGCCATCAGCGCCTGTCCGCCATCGCGACGCACCGCCACGGTTTCGACCACCGGCACGCCCAACTCGCGCTGCAGCGCCGACAAATCGACTTCGATCCCGCGTCGCCGCGCGACATCCATCATATTGACCGCGAGCACCATCGGCCGGCCCAGGCCACGCACTTCGAGCGCGAAGCGCAGATGCAAACGCAGATTGGTGGCGTCGACCACACAGACCAGCAGATCTGGCGCCGGTTCACCGGGATAAAAACCACGGCAGACATCGCGGGTCACGGCCTCATCGAGGCTGGCCGCCTGAAAGCTATAGGCGCCCGGCAGATCCAG
Source organism: Lysobacteraceae bacterium (assembly GCA_008015095.1). Taxonomy (GTDB): domain Bacteria; phylum Pseudomonadota; class Gammaproteobacteria; order Xanthomonadales; family Xanthomonadaceae; genus Lysobacter_I. The sequence goes on from SSEV01000165.1 coordinate 5,168, forward strand.
CAGAACGAAATGCCGGCCGCCGGGCGTCTGCAGACGGCCCTCCTTGCGCTCCACCGTGACGCCGGCGTAGTTGGCGACTTTCTGCCGGCTGCCGGTCAACAGATTGAACAGCGCGGTCTTGCCGCTGTTGGGATTACCGACCAACGCCAGGCGAAACGGAGCAGCGGCCGTGCTCATGGCGGCGCCTCCGGCGCCCTGAGCGCAACTCGGGCCGCCTCGCTGCGGCGCAAGGCGAAACGAGTGAAACCGATCTGCACCAGCAGCGGCTCCTTGCCGAACGGGCCGGTGGCCACGATTTCCACGGGCTCGCCTGTTACGAACCCCAGCTCGCGTAACCGGCGTGCGATCGCATCATTAGGGTTGTGATCCGTCACAGCTTCGACAATCGCGGCGGTACGGACGGGTAATTCGCTGAGATTCACAGACGGACGCAAATGGGAATTGTTCTCAATTTATCATCAAATCGGCCCGTTCACACCGATCCAGATCAAATTCATCTCGATTTCGCGCCGCATGAAACAACAGTCTTTCCGGCTTCGCCGCCCCTCCTATCGACCTGTCCCGGTCGCCCCGCCATCGTTTTTGAACGAGCCGGTATCATTCGACGGGTCTCCATGTGGAATCCGGGGTATGTCCGACACGCTGCAGCACCACCGAAACGGACCGGTCGCCCGCCTGCGCCTGCACCGTCCCGATCTGCACAACGCCTTTGACCCTGATCTGATCGACACCCTGGCCGCCGCCCTGACCGCCGCGGGAGAAGATTCCACGATCCGCGTGGTTGTGCTGGAAGCGGCCGGGTCGAGCTTTTCCGCCGGAGCCGATCTCAATTGGATGCGGGCCATGGCGGCGGCCACGGAAGATGAAAACCGCGCCGACGCCCTCGCCCTGGCCCGGCTGATGCGCTGTCTGGACGAATTGCCCAAGCCGACCATCGCCCGAGTCCAAGGCGCCGCGTTCGGGGGCGGCGTAGGCCTCATCGCATGCTGCGATATCGCCATCGGAGTCCCCGAGGCTAAATTCGGTCTGACCGAAAGCAGACTCGGACTCTTGCCTGCGGTGATCTCGCCTTATGTCATCGCTGCGATCGGGGCGCGTCAGGCTCGACGCTGGTTCGCGACCGCGGAGATCTTCGATGCGATCGAAGCGCAGCGCATCGGTCTGCTGCATGCCATCGTGCCGGCAGACGATCTGGACGCCGAAGTGAATCGCCAGATCGATCTGTTGCTCAAGGCCGGGCCGATCGCCTCCAGCTATGCCAAGACCCTCGTCCGCCACGTCGTGACGGCGCCTTCGCGTCACCGCCTGGACGCCGAAAACGCCGACCTCATCGCGCGCCTGCGCGTCTCGGCGGAAGGCCAGGAGGGCCTCGGGGCGTTCCTCGAAAAGCGCAAACCCGGCTGGGCTCCCTGAAAGCCCATGCGACCGGCAGCCCACCTCCGACCAGAGCCCCCATGATCGACCATCTCGGATTCCCGGTTGCCGATTACCCCAGGAGCCGCAGCTTCTACGAGCAGGCGCTCGCGCCGCTGGGGTATGCCGTGGTGATGGAAGTCACTCGCGAAATGACCGGGGCTTATCAAGGCTGCGGTTTCGGCCCCGTCGGCGGCCGGCCACAGTTCTGGGTCGGCGAAGGCGGTGGCGAAGCGTGCGTCGCGGGCATGCATATCGCCTTCAGCGCCGCAACGCGAGCCGCCGTCGATGCGTTCCACCTCGCGGCACTGGCCGCAGGCGGCCGCGACAACGGCGCGCCCGGACTGCGCCCCCACTATCACCCGCATTACTACGGCGCTTTCGTGATCGATCCCGACGGTCACAATATCGAAGCCGTCTGCCATCGAACGGAATCACCATGACCAGCCCGATTCTCAATCTCGCCGATGTCGAAATGACCGATCTGGCCGAGCGCTCGCGGCAACGCGGCAGCCCGATGCCGACCACGCGTTTCGGCGGCCGTATTGGCCCGATCGCATCGAAGATCGGCGCGCGCAAGCTCGGCTACAACCTGACCGAAATCGCTCCAGGCAAAGCCGCGTTCCCCATGCACTCGCATCGCGCGAACGAGGAGATGTTCTTCGTTCTGGAAGGCAGCGGGGAGTTGCGCATGGGCGAGGCCACATATCCGGTGGGCGCCGGAGACGTGATCGCCTGCCCGCCCGGCGGGCCGGAAACCGCGCACCAGTTGCGTAATACCGGAGATGCCCCGCTTAAATTTCTCGCGGTAAGCACGATGGAATATCCTGAGGTCTGCGAATATCCCGACTCCGGCAAGTACGTCGCCGCCACAGGCATGACGCCGGGCGATCTACGCGTGATCGGCCGTGCCGACGCGAGCCTTGATTACTGGGATGGCGAAGCCTGATGCGTTCATCTGCGATGTTCTCGAAGATCCTCATCGCCAACCGTGGCGAAATCGCTTGTCGGGTGATCCGCACCTGCCGCCGGCTCGGTATCCGCACCGTCGCGGTCTATTCGGATGCGGACGCCGATGCGCAGCATGTGCGGCTCGCGGACGAGGCCCACCACATCGGCGGCGCACGGCCACAGGAGAGCTATCTGCGCGGAGAAGCGATTCTCGAAGCAGCGAAAGCCTCCGGCGCACAAGCGATCCATCCTGGTTACGGCTTCCTCAGCGAGAACGCGGACTTCGCCGAAGCGGTGGAGGCCGCGGGCATCGTCTTCATCGGTCCGAAAGCGGCTTCGATGCGCAAAATGGGCAGCAAGGCCGGGGCCAAACAACTGATGCAGGCCGCGGGCGTGCCGGTGGTGCCGGGCTACACCGGCGAGGACCAGTCGCCGGATCTGTTGCAACGCGAAGCCGATGCGATCGGCTATCCGTTGATGATCAAGGCCGCTCATGGCGGCGGCGGCAAAGGCATGCGCATCGTGCGCGGACCGAGCGAATTCCTGCCGAATCTGGAAAGCTGCCAGCGCGAAGCGCGCAACGCCTTTGGCCGCGACCGCGTGCTATTGGAGCGCTACGTCGAGAATCCGCGCCACGTCGAGATCCAAATCTTCGGCGACGCGCACGGCGAGGTCATTCATCTCAACGAACGCGAGTGTTCGGCGCAGAGGCGCTACCAGAAAGTCCTCGAGGAATCGCCCTCCCAGCTGCTTGATGCCGACCTGCGCGCGGCGATGGGCGCCGCCGCGGTGCAGGCCGGGCGCGCGATCGACTATCAGAACGCCGGCACGGTCGAATTCATCGTCGGCCAGGATGCTGACGGCCGTCCCAGCGGCTTTTATTTCATGGAAATCAACACCCGGCTTCAGGTCGAACATCCGGTGACCGAGCTGGTGACCGGCCTCGATCTGGTCGAATGGCAGTTGCGCATCGCGGCCGGCGAAGCGTTGCCCAAGCGCCAGGACGAGATCGCACAACACGGCCACGCGATCGAAGTGCGCCTCTACGCCGAAGATCCCGAAGCAGGTTTCCTGCCCGGCTCGGGCAAGCTGTCGAGACTGCGCCTGCCCGAAGCTTCAGCGCATGTGCGCATCGATGCCGGTGTGATCGAAGGCGACGTGGTGACGATTTTCTACGACCCGATGATCGCCAAACTGATCGTCTGGGACGAAGACAGGCCGCGCGCGCTTGCGCGTATGCGCGATGCGCTCGCGCAATGCGCGATCGAGGGGCCGAAATCGAACGTGGCTTTCCTCGAACGCCTGGTCCGTCATCCCAGCGTGGTCGGAGCGACGATCGACACCGGCACGCTGGATCGCGATCCCGACGCGTTCATGCCCACTCCCGCGCCGACGCCGCAAGCGCGTTTGGCGCGGATCGCGGCCACCGTGGCCAGCCTGTTGTTGGAAGAGGCGCACACCCGCGGAGCGGCTGCGAGCAGCGCAGACCCGACTTCGCCCTGGGCGCTGGCCGACGGCTGGCGTCTCGGCCACGCCGGCCAGCGTCGCTTGGTGCTGGAAGAAGGCGCCATACGGCACACGCTTCTGGCGCAGGGCGCCAGCGGCGCGTATCGGATCGATGACGCCGAAGGCTCGATCGATATCCGTGCCGCATCGCTGGCCGACGACATGCTGGTCGCGCGTTTTGACGGAGAAGGCCGGCGTCTGCGTCTACAGGCGGAACTCGGCGCGGCGATGCCATCGCGGATTGATGTCCACGATGGCGAGCGGCGCTGGCGTTTCCTGCGCGTACCGGCTTATCAGCCGGCGAACGAAGGCGCCGACGGCGGCGGCGACCGCGTCCTCGCGCCGATGCCGGGAAGAGTCGTCCTGATCAAAGCGCAAGTGGGGGATCGGGTGGAACAGGGGCAGGATCTGCTGGTGATGGAAGCGATGAAGATGGAACTCGCGCTGAAAGCGCCGCGCGCAGGCATCGTCGCCGAGCTGCGCGCGCAGGCCGGCGATTTCGTCGAAGCCGACGCGGCCTTGGCGGTGCTCGCGCCATGATCCCGCACCGGCTCGGCCTGCTCGCGCTGCTCTGCCTCGTCGCAGGCTGCGTCTCGTTCGAGCATGCGCCGACGACTGCGTTCGACTGCGACCCCGCCCTGGCCGGACGCTGGCGCAGCCTCGCTGGCGGACCCGAAGGCAATACCGTGGCCATCGCCGACGATTGCACGATGTCGTGGCCGCTCTCGCAGGACGGGGCCACGATCGAGATCCCCTTACGCGGCTTCGCTCTGGACGGCAAACGTTATCTGGCGTTTTCGCCAGCGCAGGCCGAGCGAATGCTGGAAGCGAATGGCGACATCAGCGGCCATACCCCGGCGGAGAGCCTGTTCCTGGTGCGCTACAGGATCGAAGGTGATCGCATCGCGCTGTGGCTGCCCGATCACGATCATGTCGCCGAAGCCATCGCCTCGGGCCGGATCCACGGCAAGGCCGCGAAGCAGCGCCAGGCTTTCGAGGTGAACGGCAGCCCGAAACGGATTTCCGCGCTGCTGCGCAAGGACGCGCGGCTCTATCCCTCCAGCGAAGATGACGCCGCCTTGCGCTTCCGGCGTACCGATGCGGGCGCGCCATGACGGTCGCGGATCTCCATGCGCGGGATGTGCGCATCGTCGAAGTCGGCCCGCGCGATGGGTTGCAGAACGAAAAGGCGCTGGTGCCGACGACGACCAAGATCGAGCTGATCGATCGCCTTTCGGCCACGGGCCTGCGCAGCATCGAGGCCACCAGTTTCGTCAGCCCGAAGTGGGTGCCGCAATTGGCGGATGCCGCCGATGTCTACGCCGGCATCGCCAAACGTCCGGGCGTGCGCTATCCGGCGCTGGTGCCGAACGAATCGGGCTACGACCGCGCGCGCGCGGTCGGCGTGGATGAAATCGCGGTGTTCACCGCCGCTTCCGAAGCTTTCAATCTGAAGAACATCAACGCTTCGATCGAGGAGTCTTTGCGGCGTTTCGCACCGGTGATCGAACGCGCGCGCGGCGATGGCGTGGCCGTGCGAGGTTATGTCTCGACCGTACTCGGTTGCCCGTACCAGGGCGAGGTGCCTGTGGCGGATGTCGTGCGCGTAGCCAAGACGCTGCATGCCATGGGCTGCTACGAAATCTCGCTTGGCGACACCATCGGCGTGGGCACGCCGACGAAAGCCGCGGCGATGCTGCGCGCGGTCGCCGAGGAGGTGCCGGTCGGCGCTCTGGCGGTGCATTTCCACGACACCTACGGCCAAGCGCTGGCGAACATCCTCTCCTGTCTTGAGGCGGGCGTGCGCGTGATCGACGCTGCGGTCTCCGGCGCAGGCGGCTGTCCTTACGCCAAGGGCGCGAGCGGCAACGTCGCCAGCGAGGACGTGGTTTATATGCTGCACGGCATGGGAATGCGCACCGGCATCGATCTCGACGCTCTGTGCGAGACCGGGCGCTGGCTGGCGACGGCGCTGGGACGCGACACCGGCAGCAAAGTGGGCCGAGCCAGGGCGCAGGCATGAGCAAACGTCGGTCAGATCCGGTGCCGCCGCCTGCCGCCGACAAGGCCGAGACCTTGGATGCACTCGATCGGGCCCGCCGCGATCCACGCTTCGATGCCGATACCGCCGCCTTGCTCGATCGTGCGCACGATGCGCTGCGTTCGGCCATCGCCGACACCGAGTCGGAGCGCCTGCGTTATCGCGCGCTGTTCGACGCCGTGCCCGATCCGGTCAGCATCATCGATCGCGACGGCACCGTGCTCGACTTGAACAAAGCGGGCATGACCGCCTATCGCCGTTCGCGCGAAGAGGTCGTCGGCCAAACCATCGAAGTGCTGAATCCGGATCTGCCCAAGGACCACATGGGCCCGGTATGGGAAGCGCTGGACCGCGGCGAAACTTATGTGGTCGAAGTGACCAATATGCGCGCCGACGGCAGCCGCTTCCCGGTGGAGGTGCACTCCGCCGGTTTCGATTACCAGGGCAAGAAACGCATCGTCGCCGTGGCCCGCGATTTGAGCCGGCGCTGGCAGGCGGAAACGCGCTATCGCCTGCTGATGGAGTCGATCGATCTCGGTGTGATCCTGTTCGACCGCAAGCTGGAAGTGGTGTCGTCCAATCCCGCCGCGCATCGCATTCTCAACGCGCCGGACGGAATGAGCGTGCGCGATTTCCTGCGCAGCATCGAGACCGACTGGAAAGTCGTCGACGAAACCGGCAAACCGTTGGATACGCAGCACTGGCCGGTGACACGGGCGTTGAAGGCCGCCCATGTGATCCACAACACCCTGGTCGGGTTGTACGAACTTTCCAGCCGGCGCATGACCTGGGTTTCGGTCACCGCCGTGCCGGTGTTCCAGGCCGATGGCACCAGACCGGAATTCGTGTTCGCGATGTTCAGCGACGTGACCACCCTCAAGCGCGACAACATTCTGTTCGACCGCGCGCAGGGGTTGGCCCGGATCGGCGGCTGGGAATGGGACCGCGGCCGTCGCAGGCTGTATCTCACCCACGAGGCGCAGCGCATCCTCGGCCACGATCCTCCGCCGGACACCATGGAAGAGTTGCTGCATGGCCTCGGTTCCGCCGACCGGCCACGGCTCGGCTCAGCCCTGGATCGCCTGTTCGAAGCGGGTGGCAGCTTCGATCTCGAATTGCAATATGCCCGCAGCGACAATCAGATCAGCTGGATCCGCGTGATCGGTGAGGCCGATGTCGGCGATCCCAGCACCGCGCGCATCGTCGGTACGCTGCAGGACATCACCGAGCGCAAACATGCCGAAGAAACCCTGCGCGTGCAGGCGCGCACTGACCCGTTGACCGGATTGCTCAATCGCGACGCGATCCTGGCCGAGCTCGATCAGCGTCTGCAGCATCCGGGACAGACGCCGGTCGCCGTGCTGTACGTCGACCTGGACCGCTTCAAGGTGGTCAACGACGTCCTCGGTCATGCGGCCGGCGACGAATTGCTGGCCGCTGCTTCGCAGCGCATCGCGCAGTCCGTCGGCGCGGACGGGCTGGTTGCGCGCTTTGGCGGCGACGAATTCCTGGTGGTGTGCGGCCTCGCCGACGAGCCGGAGCGTCCGGAACGGATCGCCGCCGCAATCCTGCAATCGTTGTCCGACAGCTTCCGCTTCGACAATGAGGAATTCACCATCACCGCGAGCATCGGCATCGCGCGGGCGCCGGAAGACGGCGAGCGTCCGCAGTCGCTGATCCAAAACGCCGACGCGGCGATGTACGACAGCAAACGCCGCTCGCGCAACGCCTGGCAGGCCTTCACGCCCGCGCTCGCGCAGACCCAGGCCGATCGGCTGTGGATGGAAACCCATCTGCGACGAGCCGTCGACAATGGCGAGTTCCATCTGGTCTATCAGCCGCAGGTCGATCTGCTGCGCGGGCGGATCGTCGCGGCCGAAGCGCTGATCCGCTGGCAAAATCATCTGCTCGGCGAACTTCGTCCGGACCGTTTCATCAGCCATGCCGAAACCACCGGCGACATCGTCCGCATCGGCGGCTGGGTGCTGCGCGAAGCCTGTCGACAGGTGGCCGCATGGCGCGATGCGGGACTCGGCATCGTGCGGGTCGCGGTCAACGTGTCGTATCGTCAGTTCCTCGGCGAGGATCTCGCCGAGAGCGTGCGCCGTATCCTCGATGAATTCCAGATTCCCGGCGCCGCCCTGGAATTGGAGTTCACCGAGCGCGTGCTGATCGAGGATGCGCCCGACACGCTGCGTACTTTCGCCGATCTGCGCGCGATGGACGTGATGCTGACGATCGACGATTTCGGCGAGGGCTACAGTGCGCTGAACTACCTGCGGCGGTTGCCGATCCACGGCCTCAAACTCAGCCAACTCTTCGTCGAGGGCGTGCCCGCCAATCACTCGGATGTCGCAGTCTGCCAAGCAGTCGCCGGTATCGCGCGCAGCCTCAATCTCGGCCTAGTCGCGGAAGGCGTGGAATCCGAAGCCCAACGCCAGTTCCTGTTACGCCTGGGCGTACCGATCGGTCAGGGCTTCCTGTTCGCGCCCGGGCTGAAGCCCGACGAATTCGCGCGACGACTCCAATCGGGGGGAGTGCATGGCCCTCATGCGAAGTGATGCGATGCATGATTCCTCCCTGTCCGTGACCTGTGCGTCCGTGATCTGTGCGTTCGTGATCCGTCCGATCGAAGCTCGCGACGACGCCGCCATCGCGGCGATCATCCGCAAGGTGATGCCGGAATTCGGCGCGACCGGCTGTGGCTTCGCGATCAACGACCCCGAAGTGGACTGGATGCATCGCGCCTACGCCGCGCCGCGCTCGGCGTATTTCGTGGTCGAACGCGAAGGGCGCATCGAAGGCGGCGGAGGCATCGCGCCGCTGGAGGGCGGCGATGCCGGCACCTGCGAATTGCGCAAGATGTACTTTCTGCCGGCCCTGCGCGGCCTTGGCGCAGGCAATGCGCTGATGGCGCGTTGTCTCGACACCGCTCGCGGCTTCGGGTTCCAGCGCTGCTACCTCGAAACCCTGACCGGAATGGATCGCGCCATGCGCCTGTACGAGCGCAACGGCTTCCATCGGATTCCCGCCGCGATGGGCTCGACCGGGCATGGCGGATGCAACACCTTCTATCTGCTGGATTTGACCAGAAGCTGACCCGCCGGCTCATACCGGAGAGCGGACCGGGCCGGCATATGCGATTGATTCATCGCGAGCCTGCCGGTCGGTGCAGCACGCAGCCCCGAAGGCTGTGCCAGAATCTGGACAGCAGACGCGTGGGGGCCGCGTCCCGGCATCGGCCGGGAATCCGAGCCTTCAGGTCCGAATGGCTGGCGAGGAAGCCGATATGCGTACCGAGGGAACGCTCGAACACTGGAACGATGATCACGGCTTCGGTTTCGTGGTCACCGATCAGACCCGATCGAAAATTTTCGCTCACATCACCGCCTTCCCGCCTAACGGACGCAGGCCGCGATCGGGGGAGCGCCTGAGTTTCCGAATCGAGACAAACGAACACGGCAAAAAGCGCGCGGCCTCGGTGATCTATCTCGACGCTCCGATCACGGCATCGCGCACGATGCCGCCGGCAAGATCGCCGCATCACCGGACAGTCGGCGCGACTTCGATCGCGGCGAGATCGAGCAGAGTACAGGCGGGCGCCAAAAGCGCGATCGACGCCAGATCGGTCAATCCGAGGCCGACGCGCGCGACGCCGACGTACCAACCCACCAATCCCCGACATCCGCAGCGCGACACGCATGATCGGGGGTTCACTGGCGTCGGCTTGGGCATGCTGGCTGTCGCGGCGCTGGTCGCCTACGCCCTGTTCCGATTAGGCGCCGACGATGCCCGCCTGGCTCGCCCTGCGCCCGCCGCCTATTCGATTGGAGCCAACGCCCTGCCGGCCGCGTTCGGCGCGGCCGCACCGGTTCCGACGCAGCCGGTCCATCGTTGCGATGGCCGAACCCATTGTTCCCAGA
>SSEV01000145.1 GCA_008015095.1 Lysobacteraceae bacterium
CTGACGCAGATCCTCACCGACGTGGCCGAGATCATCGGCGCCAACATCCTGAATATCGCCCGCCAGGATTACGACCCGCAGGGCGCATCGGTGACCATCCTGATTTCCGAGGAGCCGGTGATCGACAAGAAGGCCGCCGGCAAGGAGGTGATCTCCGAGGCGGTGGTTGCGCATATGGACAAGTCGCACATCACCGTGCACACCTATCCGGAAACCCACCCGGACAATGGCATCGCCACGTTCCGCGCCGATATCGACGTGGCCACCTGTGGGGTGATCTCGCCGCTGAAGGCCCTGAACTACCTGATCGAAAGCCTGGAATCCGACATCGTGATCATGGATTACCGGGTTCGCGGATTCACTCGCGACATCAAGGGCAAGAAGCATTACATCGACCACAAGATCAATTCGATCCAGGACTATCTGGCCAAGAACATCAAGTCGCGTTACGAGATGCTCGACGTGAACGTCTACCAGGAGAACCTGTTCCACACGAAGATGCATCTGAAGGAATTCGACCTCGACAACTACCTGTTCGAGGAAAAAGCCAAGAATCTGTCCTTCAAGGAAAGGATGAAGATCGAAGCGCGTCTGCGCCGCGAGATCGAGGAGTTGTACCAGGGCCGCAATCTGGTGGAGTGATCCGTCACTACCCCGCATCCTCCGAAGGCGCCGGCGTATGCCGGCGTTTCGATATGCGGCGCCGGCATCGCCGGGAAACCTCGGCGTCGATCCCTCTGGATGGCCGAAAGCTGCGATCGGAAGTTTTGCATCGCATCAAAAGCGATATGCGATCGTCTTCATCAGCTTCGACGCCGCGGCCATCAAAGTGGGGACCGGAGGCGGCAACACTTTGGCGCCGGCGGCTTCGGCGTGATCGGCATGGCGGATCTCGTCTTCCTTCATCACCGTCAGGATCGCGCGACTGCGAGCGTCCGCGGCCGGTAAGGATTGCAGATGCTCGTCGAGATGGGCCTCGACTTGGCGCTCGGTTTCGACCACGAAGCCGAGATTCCAACCATCGCCGCGCAGCCCGGCGAGAACCCCGATCGTATAACCGCCGGCATACCACAGCGGGTTGAACAGGCTGGGCCTGCTGTCCAGCTCGCGCAGGCGATCGCCGCACCAGGCGAGATGGTCGGTTTCCTCCTGTGCCGCCGCCAGCAATTGATCCCGCGTGGACGGGTTGCGTGCGACCGCGGCCTGCCCGACATACAGCGCTTGGGCGCAGACTTCGCCGACATGATTGATCCGCATCAGGCCGGCCGCGTGGCGGCGTTCTGCCTGATCCAGCGCCGCCTCGGGCTCGGCCTCTGCGGGGTTGCGGCGCTGCGCGCGAGGTTCGCCGGCGACGGTTTCCAGCGCATTCTGCGCATCGGCGAGCAGGCGGTCTAATGTCGAGAGCGTGCGAGCGGGGTTCATCGCGTGCATTTTGCAGGAAACAGAGCTGATTCCGAAGCCGTCCAGACGCCGCGAACCAACGCGTCCTGAGGCCCGGAAAGTTCAAATCAGGGATTCGGCCAGAAATTCGAGCGGATGCTGCACGGGGGTGGTCGAACCGTTCGCCAGATGCAGCCGGCAACCGATATTGGCGCTCAGGATACGACTGGCTCCGCGCGCGGCTAACTGATCCAACAGCGGCTGCCGATAGCGGTCGGCGTGAGCGGGCATAGTCAACATCTGCGTGCCGGCCGCGCCACAGCAGCCAAAGCCGGCGCCCAGAACCACGATTTCCAGCGCCGGCACTCGCGCAAGCAGGTCGCGAAGGGCCCCATCGCTGCGCACCACATTGCGTTGCGTGCAGGGGATGTGGAGGGCGACGCGTTCGGTGCGTGGCTTGAAGCGGAGACGGTCCGCGTGCGCGGCGATGAAGACGATCGCGTCGACTGCGCTTTCGCCCAACGCTTCGGTGAGCATGTCGTGGCAGCCGCTGGCCAGGCTCAAGACTGTGCCGCCTCGGCTGAACAGGCGTTGGACTTCGCCCGTGAGCGATGCCGCCGTATCCCGATCCCCGCCATGCAGATGCAGCGCGCCGCAGCACACCGACGCTTGCGGGAACGAAGCCTCGATCCCGAGCGCGTGCAGCAAGCGTGTCAGCCCGGCGCGGGCCGGGCCCTCGTAGTGTTCGGCAAAGCAACCAGTGAAGATGACTGCGCGGGCGGGTTCCGAGCCATGGAGCGCGGGGCATGGTCGCGTGACGGGCAGGGGCGTTGCCGCGGGCGGACGAGGCAACGGGCGCAGGCCCGCCGGTAACCACGGCCACAGCTGTCGATAGATCGCGAACACACCTCTGCGCAGATTTCGATGGGCTGCCAGGATCTCGGCCGCCCGTTGACGCCATCCGGGCGGGCGTCGGCGACGTTGCTGCTCGCGCGCCCGGGTCAGCAGCAAGCCGTAGGGAACCTCGGCCGGACAAACCGCTTCGCAACGCCTACAGCCGAGGCACTGATCAAGGTGGGTGTCCCCAAGCGAGGCGCCTGTCTGCTCCAAAGAGCCGGTATCCCAGGCCTTGATCAAGGCGATGCGACCGCGAGGCGATTCTGCTTCCAAGCCCTCCAGGGCGTAAGTCGGGCAGGTCGGCAGACAAAGGCCGCACTGGACGCACCGATCGGCCACGGCGGCGATCGACGGAAGCGGCTGGAATCCCTGAGCTGGATGGTTCACGCCGCCATCTTCCGGGAAGCGCGGATTTTTCGCGAGCGCATCGGCCGATCCCAACGTCGTGACGGCCGGCTTGCGATTGCCGGTCTCGGAGGCTATCATTCCGCCTCTTTGCGCCCCTTCAACAACGCGCGGCAAAGTTCCCCGTAAGCCGGCACCTGCCGGGCTGGCGGAATCCGCCCGACCAAGCATCCCTCCGACTCAGACTCTCGTCATGAAGACTTACATCGCCAAGTCCGAGACCGTCCAACGCGACTGGTACCTCGTCGACGCTTCCGGCAAGACGCTCGGCCGATTGGCCGCAGAACTCGCCCGCCGCCTCCGCGGCAAACACAAGCCCGTCTATACCCCTCACGTCGACACCGGCGATTATCTGATCGTCGTCAACGCCGAGAAAATCGCGGTGACCGGCAACAAATTGAACGACAAGCATTACCACCGGTTCACCGGATATGTCGGCAACCTGAAGACCGAAACCTTGGCCGAAGCGCTCGACCGCCATCCCGAGCGCGTGATCGAAATCGCGGTCAAGGGCATGCTGCCTAAGAACCCGCTTGGTCGCGCGATGTTCAAGAAGCTCAAGGTCTACAAGGGCTCAGAGCACCCGCACGCCGCCCAGCAGCCGCAAGTCCTGGATATCTGATCATGGCAACCACGCAAAACTACGGCACTGGCCGCCGCAAATCTTCCGTCGCCCGCGTTTTCCTGCGCAAAGGCTCCGGCAATATCACCATCAACGACCGGCCGCTCGATGATTTCTTCGGCCGCGAAACCGCCAGAATGATCGTGCGGCAACCGCTCGAACTGACCAAGACCACCGACAAGTTCGATGTGATCGTCACCGCAACTGGCGGCGGCATCACCGGTCAGGCTGGTGCGATTCGCCTGGGCATCGCTCGCGCTCTGGTCGAATACGACGAGAGCCTCAAGCCCGAACTGCGCAAGGCCGGCTTTATGACGCGCGACGCGCGTGAAGTGGAACGCAAGAAGATCGGTTTGCATAAAGCCCGTCGAGCAACCCAGTTCTCCAAGCGTTAATCGCGACCGCCATTCCGGGGCCTCACTCCGGATTTGGCGCTACAATCGCCGCACAGCAACCCATACAGCCCCGTCGCCAAGCGGTAAGGCACCTGACTCTGACTCAGGCATTCGGTGGTTCGAATCCATCCGGGGCTGCCAACGACAAACGGTGCGCGCGTTACCTAGCGCACGATCACGCAAGACCCGCCGCAGGCGGGTCTTTGCGTTTCAGGCTCCGCCGAGAGATGCCCCGGTGGCGTAGACGGGCGCTTCAAATCAGGGCCTTCAAATCAGGGCCGGTGCCCATCCAGGCAGGCCTGCCCGCTTCAGCTCCGATGGGGGCGCCAGGCATTCTTGCGACGGAATGTCTATCCCGTCACGCTCGTTTGGCGGTTTCGCGACGCCAGTAACAAAAAAGAATGAGAATCATATCAACCTGTCATTTCTTACAGGTGTCGGCCTATAAGGGCAGCGGCTATGTTCCTGCGTCCAGGAGCTTGCTGACTCGCATATTCAGAACAGGGGATGTTGTGCTCGATTTTCTAAGGAGACTTCTCGGGACGGGGCAGGAGCCGGTGTCTCGGGCATTACCACAGGGCGTGCCATCGGTCGAACAGCGCCGAGCGGGCTTCGGAATCGCCTATGACCCGCAACTTGTGGATTCGCTCAAGCGCGATCACGTCGACCTGGTCAAACTATACGGCGCGATCGGCGATGAGGCGCAGAGAGGCAATTTTCAGCAGATCCCGCAGATGCTAATGGCGTTCAAAGTGCATCTGGAAGGCCATTTGATCGCTGAGAACGTGCGTTTCTACAACTACGTGGAGAATTCGCTGCAAGGCGATGTTGAAAGCACGAATCTGGTCCGTAGCTTTCGCCGCGAGATGAACACCATCGCGCGTGGCGTTGTCGATTTTGTCAAAAAATATCAGGTCGGTGCTTTCGATCAGCAGACTCGCGAGGAGTTCATGGCTGATTACAAGACGGTCGGTGGCCTTCTTGTGCAAAGAATCGAACGCGAGGAAAGCAGTCTCTACCCCCTCTATCACCCGCATTGATCGGCGGATCGACCCGATCCATTTTCGTGGCCGGTTGGCGGCGGGTTGTCGGCGGCATAAGGAGATGTCGCTCGCGGAGCGGACGTGCCGCGTCCTATCCGTAGGGAGCACGGCTCCGGTCGTACCGGCCTCCGTGCGGTCTGAACAAGATCAAGGATGATTGTGTTCAGACGCTCCCGCCGCCCCATCGATGGGGGCGAAGCCATCGCTCTGTCGCTCGGAGATCACGATAAATCTTGTGTCGGCGGCAGTCGCTGGCTCAAGCGGTAGTGTGTTCGGTTCGGGACATGCCGCCATACCAAGCGCAAGCCGCATACCTGCGATTCATCCGATCAGCCGCCTGATTCGCGATCTGGCGGATACCGGGCAGGCGCCTGCCCGGTTGAGATCTCCTTTCATGTTCCGGCCGCGCAGGAATGTGCCGTCGCGCGGTCTGCTGTGAACTTATGCCGCATGACGAAGCTCGTTGCGTACCGTGTCGTTCGCGACTTTCAAAGTCGCCGCATCGAGCGGCAAACGGAATGCCAGGCTCATCACGCGACCGATTCTTCGTGCCGCGCCAAGTCGTTCTATCTGCAGTCCCATGCCCTGCAACATCCGCTCGAATGGAGCGCTGGTCACGCCGACCAGCGCTTCGACACCGTGATCTGCGGCGAAACGAACCGCCTGGGCGACCATCAATGAAGGGATTTCGCTGAAACCGAACCCATCGCAGGGCTTGCAATCGGAAACGGCGAATCTGCTTACTTCCCACACCGACTCCGCCGCTGGTGGCTCCGATCCATCGAGCAGAAAGGGGAAGATGTCTCGAAGCATGTTCGGGCCCTGCGTTGGCAGCAACCGGCAGCAGCCGATCGCTGTCTCGTCGCCGTTGTGCGCGACGAGATAATGGGGTCCGATCAGATCGAACCAATCATGCTCCCTGCCGTTTTCGACCCGCACGTCCCAGCCGAGACGGTCGTGGAATACGTGGCAACGTAGCCGATACATACTGTCGAGAAGTCCTGCGCGTAATCCGCGTTCACCGGCACGGCCCGCCGAAATGATGACCATGGCTCTCTCCTTTGTTTGTGGGGAGCCATTAGTGGGCGGAGCACTGTCAGCACTTGCAGCTGTTTGAACTTACAGGTTGACTTCGGGGGATTTTCATCGCCCCAAATCAATTCTGTATTGAGAATTGAAACAACTGATATTGATTATGAGAACGTTATCGATGTTGTCTGCTTGTGTTTTATGGGGTTTCATGTTCGAAACTTGCTTGAAGAAGGGAGAAACCGAAAAAAAACACGCAGCCGCTGCCTGTGATTGATGGCGCGGCCATGGATTTTTTTCAATCCAGTTGCGACTCCGGATTGAAACATTCAATTTCCCGGTGACAGATCGATTCGCTTTTTCCGGTTTTTCCCGTCGCGAAGTTTCACGCGTTGGCGAGAACGCGCTAGATGTGTCTGTCGAATGAAGACAATGAGCGTGCGATAGAGATCATCAATGATCTATTTGCGAAGCGATGCGATCTTCGTCGTTGCGATTTGATGCATTGCTAATCGCCAAATCCGCGATGCAGCGCCCGATCATATTTCATCTGTGATCCGCATCCGCGAAAAGGAAATTTAGATCGATTTCATCGGTTCGTTCGCTGCCGGATATATAGAATCCGGCGAAGAGCGCCTGCCGAAAGCCAGCCTCGACGCGGAACCGGGGCTGCGTTGATCGTCACCCGGACAAGCATGGAGGGCGTCACCGAAACCGAGCACATGTCATAAAGGATCGGAGCGCCGCCATCTGTTTGCGCGGCGTCGCCAGGATGTTTGCGCTTTCCCCCAACGCCACGTCTTGAAAAAGGAGTTCGACCTTATGAAAAAGGAAACATACGCAGTGCTCACTCCGGCCATACTCCGGTTGCGCGCCGGACTTGAGTCTCATCCGGTTTTCGAGCAGATCACGGATATCGAAGCGCTGCGTGAGTTCATGCAGGTGCACGTCTATGCGGTATGGGATTTCATGTCGCTCACCAAACGCCTGCAACGTGATCTGACCTGCGTTACCTTGCCCTGGTTACCCCCGGCCGATCCGGTCGCGGCCCGGCTGATCAACGAGATCACCCTGGCGGAGGAAAGCGATGTGGACGCCAATGGACACCCGGCCAGCCATCTCGATCTGTATTTGACAGCCATGGATGACGTCGGCGCATCCACCGCATCCTTCCGCGTGTTTCTATCCCGGTTATCCGCAGGCGGCGACGTCGAAACGGCATTGGAGGCGGCGGACGCCCCGCAATTCGTACGGAATTTCGTGATGAACACGATCGATACCGCACTGCATGCCAGCACTCTCACCGTTATGGCCAGCTTCTTCTATGGGCGGGAGAACGTGATCCCGATGATGTTCCAATCCCTGTTGGATCGTTGGGGGTTGAGCTCGGATCAGGCGCCCGGCTTCGTCTACTACCTGCAGCGACATATCGAGCTGGATGGCGACAGCCATGGCCCCGCCGCGAACGAACTGGTGCAGGAAAGTCTCCGCCGCGAACCGCATCGGCTTGAGGAGACAAGAGAATCTGCACGGCTCGCGATGTCGGCGCGGCATGCGTTGTGGGACGGCACCGAGGCACTGCTACGGCAAGGCAAATTGAATTCTCGTTCTGCCGCCGCATGATTGAGTCGCCCACCGCAGCCGCCGGTCAACGCAGCCGGCCGGAGTGCGGATCTGCCCGGCGGGCGCCGTCGTTTCCGGCGGCGCCTGCCGGGCCTTCTATTGGGAAACTCCTGATAAGCGGTTTCAGCGCAGCCGCGGCGGTTGCGTCGCCGAAGCAAACGCGTAGCGATTGCCTCGTCTTGAGTCAGTCCGGGCAGTACCGGACTCGCGAATTGAAAAACGCACAGGAAGTGCGTTTTTCAACAGCCTGCAAGGGAAGGTCTGACAACGCCATCCTGGTGTTATTCAGACATTGCGGACTCAGGCCAAGCCTGAGTCCGCTTCCGCCGGATCGGGCACTGACGTGCTCGGCTCGCGAGCGCGCGACCCATCATGGCGCGCGGAACCGTTGATTTGTTCGGAGGTTCCTTCGTCAATCAGAAAAGCGGCGACGCGTCTGCGGTCAGCTGCGGATGGAGACGATCAGGCCCATCGAGATAGCGCGCGCGATGGCGGCTTGCCGACCGCTGACGCCGAGCTTATGGGTCGCGTTTTGAAGATGAAAGATCGAAGTGCGTTCGCTGATATTGAGCAATTGGCCTATTTCCCAGCTGGTCTTGCCCTCGGCCGCCCATGACAGGCACTCGCGTTCGCGTTTGGTCAATATCGGCAACGGGGCCGAAGACTTCGTGCGTGCAAAACGACGTCCGACTTCGTGCACATAATGGGAGAGCAGATGCAGTTCGGGGAGCAATTGGTCGAAATCGCTCGCGGGACGATCGCGCGAGGCATAAGACATCAGCGCCCAACACACGCCTGGACCATGCAGCGGAACGCTGATTCCGGTGCCCAGGCCGAATTCTTTCGCCTCGCCGAAGAGGTGACGAATCTTCTGTAAATGCGGATCGATGATCCGTTTGCTTGGATCATCGGCGTTGTCCCAAGGCAAGGGGATCGCATGATCGTGGCAGTAGCTGACCACCGGATCGATATTGACGTAGGCCATCTCCAGGTAGCGTTCGATCCATGCCGACGGATACGTGCCCATGTGCAAGGGGCTAGGCTGGTCGCTGACGAGTGGCGGCTCGAACGCGTAAAGCCAGTAATCGATGTGCAAGCCGGAGACGATCTCGCTCACGGCGGCACTGAGGGCGCTTACGGAATCGCACTGGTCGAGTGCGCGAAGTTGTGCAATATCGATCAGCATCCTGCTTGTCATAGGCGATCCCAGAGGTTCGGTCTCCGATACCATTCGGCAGGCGTCATGCCGGACATTTGGGAGCCGTGACCTCGAGCGCCCCCCGACAACTCCGGTCAGACAATAAAGTAACAGTCCTGTAAGCGTTTGTGCATATTGGCTGCAGCTATCGAAGTGATTGTGAAACAAAGTTACAATTGAAACTATCACCGATCCGGCGATCTCGCCGTTCGACACCACAATGATTCCATTTCGAGGTTCGGATGAAGCTAGGCTCTCTGAAAGAAGGCGGTCGCGACGGGACATTGATCGTTGTCTCACGCGACATGAGACGCGCCGTGCGCGCGGACGATATCGCACCGACATTGCAGCGTGCGCTTGAAGACTGGTCTAACGTGGCGCCGAGACTGAATGCGCTCTCGGACACATTGAATGCAGGCGATGCGACCGGCGCATTCGACCTGGACCCGGTGCAATTGGCCGCGCCTCTGCCGCGCGCCTACGAATTCGTCGATGGCAGCGCCTATTTGCCCCATGTCGAACGAGTCCGCCGCGCCCGCGGCGCGGAAGTGCCGGAAAGCTTCTACGTGGATCCATTGATGTATCAGGCAGTGAGCGCCGGTTTCTATGGCCCACGTGATCCCGTGCGCGTGCCCAGCGAGGACTACGGTATCGACCTGGAGGCGGAAGTGGTCATCGTTACCGACGATGTCCCGATGGGCGTGAATCCGACGCAGGCTGCCGCGCATATTCAGCTGATCGGGCTGGTCAACGATGTCAGCCTGCGCAATCTCATTCCCGCCGAGCTGGCCAAGGGGTTCGGCTTCCTCCAGTCGAAACCACGTTCGGCGTTGTCTCCGGTGTTCGTGACACCGGACGAATTGGGCGATGCCTGGCGCGAGAACAAGGTGCACCTTGCGCTGCTGACTCATATCAACGGTGAATGGTTCGGTGCGCCGGAGGCGGGGGTCGATATGCAGTTCGATTTCGCGCAATTGGTCGCGCATGCGGCCAAGACCCGGCCGCTGAGCGCAGGGACGATCGTCGGCTCCGGTACCGTGGCGAATCAGGATACTTCGCTCGGCGCCTCCTGCTTCGCCGAGAAGCGCACGGTCGAAACGCTTGAGCACGGCAAGCCACGGACCCCTTTCATGGCCTACGGCGACACCGTGCGGATCGAGATGCTGGATCGCGAGGGGCATAGCGTATTCGGTGCGATCGAACAGCGGATCGAGCGCGCGTCTGCGACGTGAACGCCCATCGCTTCGTTAGCAGGCCCTAGGGCCTGCTAACGCGATTGGAGCGGACTGCGCCGGTCTGCGGTGGGCGCATCGAGCGGACCCGATGAAGCGCCGACGCGAACGTGGTTCCGAACTCCTTCTTAAAGACGACCGCGCAACGCCATGTCGGCGAATTGTTAACGGCGCCTGATCGAAGTCGGCTCGAGCGGCACGATATGGAAAAGGGCGGGCCGTCGAAACACCCTGGTCATCACCGCCGACGGATACTCGCGACCCCCTGACGGGAGCGATGGCGGAGACGGGATCTTTGAGGGTTCGCATTGCTGACCGTAGGTCGGCGGCTTAGTATCGCGCCGATGGCTGATGCTGGCTGTTGTCTTGTGCGGCCGGCTGCGATCAGCGTTCTCGTTCAGCGGAGGTGGCCATGAACACCGAAAGTCTGAAGTTGTTTTCGTATTGGCGGTCCAGCGCCGCTTATCGGGTCCGGATCGGCCTGAATCTCAAAGGGCTTGCATACGAGCAGTCGCCGGTGCATCTGTTGCGCGATGGCGGCGAACAACACGGCCAGGCCTTCGCCGCGACCAATCCGCAGAAGCTCATTCCGGTCCTGCAGCACGGCGAGCGCATGCTGCGGCAGTCCATGGCGATCCTGGAATATCTCGACGAAGTTTGGGCCGAGCCGGCGCTGATGCCAGCCACTGCACGCGGCCGGGCGCGCGTGCGCGCACTGGGGCTGTTGGTGGCATGCGATATCCATCCGCTGAACAATTTGCGGGTGTTGCGCTATCTGGAGCATGAGTGGAACGTGCCGCAGCCGGAGCGCGATGTCTGGGTGAAGCATTGGATCGCCGAAGGCTTTTCGGCGATGGAGGCGCTGCTGGCGGGAGATCCGGCGACCGGCGCTTTTTGCGAAGGCGATAGCCCGACGCTCGCCGATTGCTGCCTTGTGCCGCAGGTCTACAACGCGCGACGTTTTGGCCTGGATCTCAGTCCGTTCCCGGAGATCAGGCGGATCGAAGCGGCCTGCCAGGCGCTCCCTGCGTTCCAACAGGCGCATCCGGAAAACCAACCAGACGCACCGCGCCAGGGCGGCTGAGGCGGCTGCCGCGCATCGTTGCTGGCGCCGACGTCGCCAAAAAACAGAAGCCCCGGTCAGGCCGGGGCTTCTGCGATCGGGAATCGAGCAGCTCAGTGCGAGAACGAACCGCTGGTTTCGCCCTCGAAGGCGACGGCGTAAGGGTCGTGCTCGCTGCCGCTGCCTTCGGACAAGCGGAACTTGAGCGCCAAGCCATCGCGTGAATCGGCGGCGCGCAGGGCCTCCTCCATGCTGATCTTGTTTTCCTTGTACAACCGGAACAGGCATTGATCGAACGACTCCATGCCCTCTTCCAGCGATTCTTCCATCGCCTGCTTCATCTCGTGGATCTGCCCTCGGCGCAGCAGGTCGCGGATCATCGGCGTGTTGATCAGGATTTCGGCGGCGGGCAGGCGGCGACCGTCGTTGCCGGTGACCAGCCGCTGGCTGACCACGGCCTTGAGGTTCAAGGCCAAGTTCATCAGCACGTTCTTGTGCGCGCTTTCCGGGAAGAAATTAAGAATGCGCTCGATGGTCTGATCGGCATTGTTGGAGTGCAGCGTCGCCAGGCACAGATGCCCGGTCTCGGCGAACGCGATCGCGGCCTCCATGGTGGTGGCGTCGAGGATCTCGCCGATCAGGATCACGTCGGGCGCTTCGCGCATCGCGTTCTTGAGCGCGTTGTGGAAGGCGTGGGTATCCAGGCCGACTTCGCGCTGGTTGACGATGGATTTTTTGTGCTTATGCAGGTATTCGATCGGATCCTCGATCGTGAGGATGTGCCCGGCGGCGACGCTGTTGCGATAGTCGATCATCGAGGCGAGGCTGGTGGACTTGCCCGAGCCGGTCGAGCCGACGATCAGGACCAGCCCGCGCGGCGCCATGATGATCTGCTTGAGCACCTGCGGCAGTTGCAGTTCCTCGATCGAGGGAATGACGTTGCGGATCGCGCGGATCACCATCCCCACTTCGCCGCGCTGCTTGAACACGTTGACGCGGAAGCGGCCGGCGTCGGCCAGCGACAGCGCCATGTTCAATTCCAGGTCGCGCTCGAACTCGGGCACCTGGCCTTCGTCCATGAGCGAATAGGCGATCTTCTTGACCATGCCTGGCGGTAGGCCGGTGTTGCCCAGCGGGTAAAGCTTGCCTTCGACTTTAATGTGCACCGGAGCCCCGGTGGTCAGGAACATGTCGGAGGCGTTTTTATCCGTCATCAGCTTCAGGAAATAGCCGATGTCCATCGATGAACCTCCTCGTGCGGTGCGGTCCGGAAAGATTGCGCCGGCCGCGAATGCTGTTGACAATGACCCCGGCCGATGACTGTCCCCATCACCGACACGCTCCCCATGGCTCAAAGCTTCGCACACTTCCTATCCGTCCCACAGCCCTTGCATCTCCTCTCGTCGAGAGTTTGGCGGCGATGGCTTGTGATGATGCTCACGTTTCCGTTGCTGCTCGGCGCAAAATCGTTGCCGACCGAGGAACTGGCGACTGCCCAAGCGGCGGTGACCCGAGCCGAGAGCGTGGATGCGGACCAGTACGCGGCCGAGGCTCTGCTCAGAGCACGTACGTTACTGGCGCGGGCGCAAGCCGCACTGACCGAGCGCCGTGCGGCTGAGGCAGCGGAATGGGCCCGGTTGGCCGCAGCCGAGGCCGATTACGCGCATGCGCGCAGCCGTGAGGCGGCGACCCAGGCCGAACTGGCCCAACGCCGCAGCGAGATCGACGAATTGCGTCGACGCTTACAGATGGAGCAGACGCCATGAGCCTGCAGCGCGGCCTCCAACGCATCGTCTTTTTGGTGTTGTCGCTGTTACCCGTTGTTCTGCCGCGCGCCGCCGAACCCGACCCGGATGTCGCCCGCCTTTCACAGCGGTTGCAGACCATCGACCAGAACCCGCAGCACAATCCGTTCGCGGCCTATGAGCGTCTGCAGGCACGGCAGGCGATTCAGGCCTTGCAGGCCGCGCGCCGCAAGCAGCGGCCGCAGGCCTTGGCCGTCGCGAAATTACGTGTCGAAACCGCCGAGATCGCCGCGCGGACTGAAGCAAGTCGCGGGGAATTGCAGCGATTAGACATCGAGCGTAACGAACTGTTGGTCGAAGCCAGTCGGCGTGATGCTGAGGAGGCGCGAGCCGAAGCCGAGCGTCTGCGCGTGGAAGCCCAGATCCAGGCGGAGGAGGCGGCGCGATTGCGCGAAGCGGTAGAGGCCGAGGTCAGAGCCAGGCAGGATGTGGAGGGCGCGCTTGAAAGTGCCGTCTCTTCCGAAGAGGAAAAATTGCGCGCCGCGCGCGAGCGCGAGGCGGAGCTCGCGAAACGGGAAGCGGAGCTGACCGCCGCAGGCCAGGCCGGCGCTTCCAACAAGCCCGTCAAGACGCCGATCCGAAAGCCAACGTCTAAGCCTAAGCCGCCTGTTCGCTGACCAATAGCGCGACGACTCTGCGCAAGGCAAAAGCGAAATCAAAACAAAGGCTTGCACGGAAAGATCAGGTTTCTCGGCCGGAACCGCCTTCTCGCGTTAAGAAGTGGCTCGACATAAAAAACCATCTGGATCAATGGGTTGCAAATACTCTTGCCGAGCGTGCGCGACGAGAGTAGGGTCAATCGCACAGGCGGCTGACCGCCGCCTGGTCGACGAGCAGAGCCGATGACGCAGATAAGCGAGACCCCCTGGGAGAATGCCGCCGGAAGCGAAGTCCGTGCGGGCGCTCCGTTCAGGAGTGTCCGCACTAACGCCGTTGAATCGCTCTTTTCCATGACGCCCCGTGCCGCTTGCGGCCGGGGCGTTTTCATATCCGTCACACCGAGCCCGATCGTCCCGATCGTGCCGCTTATCCCGCCGTGAGGAGGAATCCATGTTCGAAGGGCAACCGCAAACCGAAGTCGACGCTTTGATCAAGGCGAATGCCGAATTCCGTCAGCTCTACAACCGACACAAGGAACTCGACAAGCAGGTGTTGGATGCTGAACTCGGCGTATTGCCGATCGACGACGTGCGTTTGTCGCAGATGAAGCGCGAAAAGCTTGCCGCCAAGGACAAATTGGTCCGGATGTACGACGAGCTGCATCACTGACTTCAAAGTGCAAGTTGAACGTGCGCGCCTTAGGCGCGCCGCATCTGGCAAATCCGACGCATGTGTCCCAATGGTTTGAACCGGGCGGTTTGAGCCTATATCCACGGCCAAGGATGGTCGCGCTGGTGATGCGTGGGCGGTTCCGTTGCTCAGGCGCGGCCCGCCCAGCGGGCTGTCGCGCTGGATGCGCATGCTAAGCCGTGGCGCGCCAACTCGGCGCCACGTTGCTCGCCGGGAACGGCGGCGGCTCCTCGTCGTCCGCCGCCGTTCCCGGCGCTGAGCAGCGGGAGTTTCGAGGATAAAAATTCTCGACGAAGGGCTGGGGCGGATCGATCAGCCCTTTCGGGCCGTTCGCAGAATGCGGCCCCGATGCCATAATCCGGCACCTTTCCGCGAGCCGAGCATCGGCATGCCGACGTCATCCGCATCCCTCCGCGAAGTCCACGATTCCGTTCTCGAATTGATCGCCGACACCCCCATCGTGCGGGCGCAGCGACTGGATGCAGGCGTGTGCCGCTTGTTCCTGAAGTTGGAGAACCACAACCCCGGCGGCTCGATCAAGGACCGCATCGGCCTGCGCATGATCGAGGCCGCCGAACAGCGCGGCGAGATCGCGCCGGGCGCCACGCTGGTCGAGGGCACGGCCGGCAACACCGGCATTGGCCTCGCGCTGGTGGCCCAGCAGAAGGGCTACAAGCTCATCCTGGTGGTGCCGGACAAGATGAGCCGCGAGAAGATCTTCAACCTCAAGGCGATGGGCGCCGAAGTGGTGCTGACCCGCTCGGACGTGGGCAAGGGCCACCCGGAGTACTACCAGGACCTCGCGGCGCGCATCGCGCGCGAGAC
>SSEV01000111.1 GCA_008015095.1 Lysobacteraceae bacterium
ACCCTGTTCGCTACGCACTACTTCGAACTCACCGCGCTGACGCAACCAGGGAGCGGCATCGCCAACGTGCATCTGGATGCAGTGGAGCATCACGATAAAAACGGCGGCGACACCCTGGTATTCATGCACGCGGTGAAAGACGGGCCTGCCGACCGTAGCTTCGGCCTGCAGGTAGCCGCGCTGGCCGGTCTGCCGAAATCCGTGGTGCGCGAAGCGCGCGGACGCCTCGCTGAACTCGAACAGCGCCGCAACGATCCCGCCCCCGTGCTGACCGCGCAGACGCTGGACGCACCGCAGCAGATCGGCCTGTTCACGCCGGCTTCCGCCGCGCTCGACGCTCTGGCTGCGATCGACCCGGACGAACTTACGCCGAAACAGGCGCTGGAAGCGCTGTATCGCCTCAAGGCGTTGGAATAGCTCAAGGCGACGCTGAAAATACCAGCGTCGCCGCGGCGCAGAGATGCGCCGCTCGCGAATCAAGCACGCAAGTGTTTGATTCGACCGAAGCGAGTTCAGGTTTGCGCCGAGCTCGCGAGCACTGAACAAGTCCGGGACGGACTCATTCGGTGTCGCCCTAATTTCTCCATGTGGAAGGAGGCGGTTCGTGTCAATCCTCGCGTTCGTAGCAGGTATTTTCGTCGGCATGGTGGTGATGGCGGCAATGCGCGGCAAAGCCGCCGACACGCCGAGCGGGACGCAGCCCACGACGACGAATGCCCCCGGCGCAGACGCCTTACCCCCGCCTGACGGCGTTGCGGCGCATGGCGATGCGAACGCTTCCTCGACGCAGGCGCAGGAAACTCCGCGCGATCGGCTCTACCGTCTGCGCCGCAGCATCGAAGGCAACGACGAACGCATTCAGCAGCCCGACGATCTGTTGCAGATCGAAGAATTCCGCGAGGGCGTGGCCCTGCTCAGCACGGACGCCTTCGGGCCGACGGAGATCGTCGAAGCGATCGGCAGCCCGGGCTATGTGCTGTCATCGATGGCCGCCCTCAGCCTGCGCCAGCGCCATGACGTGGATTTGCGCGCGGCGCTGGACGCGACCATGCCATTCGGCAGCTACCCGCTGAATTTCGTTCTCGATGCGCTGCAAACCAGGAGCGATGCCGCAACCATGCCGCTGGTGCTGCGCCACGCCCGCGAATGGTGGTGGGACGCGCCGCCGATACGGCAGCGCATCCGCGACTATCTGCGCTGGGCGGAACGTCATGCCCCGGGGCACGAAGCGATGCGCCTGGACGATCTGGATGATCACGCTCTGCAGGAAATCGAAAGCGCGCTGAAATCGTTCCAGGAACCCGTGCTGGCCTCATGCTTGCAGCAGGTCCAGTCCGAAATCACGACCCGCCGCGAGCGGCGCACGCTCGGCGCGGTAGGTCGATTATGGGGTCAGGGCGGTCGCGAGGGCATCGTCGGATATCCGGAGTTGGAGGACCAGACCGCCCGCCTGTACGAGATGCTTAGCGCCACCGCGCCGAAGACCATCCTGATCAGCGGCGAGCATGGCGTCGGCAAAACCGTTCTGGTGGACCGCTTGCTCGCCCGCCTGCACGAGGATGGCTGGCTGCTCTTCGAAGCCTCGGCAATGGACGTATTGGCCGGGCAGAAATTCATCGGCGAACTGGAAGGCCGCGTCCGAGAAATGCTCATCGCGCTGAATCGGCGCAAAGCGCTATGGCGCGCGCAGGATTTCTTCGATCTTCTGCACAAGGGCAGCCACCAGCAGGATCCGCGCGGCATTCTCGACCTGCTGCTGCCGGCGATAGAGCGCGGCGAATTGCTGATGCTCGGCGAAGTCACGCCGCGGCAGATGTCGCAACTGCTGCTGGCGCGGCCGGCCTTGCGCCATCACGCCGAAATCGTGTTGCTGACAGCGCCGGACGAAGCGACGATGCGCGATACGCTGGCGCGCTGGGCTCAGGCGCGCGCGACACGACAAGGCGGCATGGTGGCCGACATGCGCATCCTCGGCGAAGCGCAGCGCATGGCCGCGCAATTCTTCCCCGAGCAGCACGAACCCGGGCGCAGCCTGCGCCTGTTGGAAGAGGCCTTGCAGAGCGCCGTCGCGGCCGAACCGCCGCAATTGCCGCTGGACGGCGACGCGTTGCTGCGCGCGATCGCCGCACGCAGCGGCCTGCCGATGGACGTGATCGACGATCGCCAAAGTTTGAGCCTGGACAGCGTGCGCGATTTCTTCCGCAAACGCGTGATCGGTCAGGACGAGGCCGTGGAATGTCTGGTCGATCGCATCGCGATGCTCAAAGCCGGCCTGATCGACAGCTCCAGGCCGATCGGCGTGTTCCTGTTCGCGGGCCCCACCGGCACCGGCAAGACCGAATTGGCGAAAACGCTCGGTGAGCTGCTGTTTGGCAGCAGCGAGCGTTTGCTGCGCCTGGATATGAGCGAATATCAGTCCGACGACGGTGCTTGGCGCCTGATCGACGACGCCCGCGACGGCAGCGCGCGTTCGCTGGTCGCGCGCATCCGCGAGCAGCCTTTCTCGGTGGTGCTGTTGGACGAATTCGAAAAGGCGCATCCCAAAGTCTGGGATCTGTTCCTGCAAGTATTCGACGACGGCCGGCTCAGCGACCGCAGCGGCAACGTCGCCGACTTCCGTCACAGCATCATCATTCTCACCAGCAATGCCGGTTCGACGCTCTCGCGCAGCGCCGGGCCGGGATTCACCTCGGCCGCGGGCGGCTATTCGCGCGGCGCGGTCGAAAAGGCCCTATTCGAGACCTTCCGTCGCGAATTCCTCAACCGTCTCGACCGGATTGTGCTGTTCAATCCGCTCGACCGCGGACTGATGCGCGAGATCCTGCACAAGGAACTCGAACGCGCGATGAGCCGGCGGGGGCTGCGCAACCGCGACTGGGCGGTGGAATGGGAACCGTCCGCGATCGAATTCCTGCTCGATCGCGGCTTCACCCTCGATCTGGGCGCACGGCCGCTGCGACGCGCCATCGAGCATCACCTGCTCGCGCCGTTGGCGCGCAGCATCGTCGAGCACCGCGCCCCGCGCGGCGATCAGTTCCTGTTCGTGCGCAGCGCAGGCGAAAAACTCGAAGTCGAATTCATCGACCCGAACGCCCCCGTGCCAGTCGCGTCCGCCGCAACGCTCGCCCACGCGCACTCTGGCGACGATTTCGATCTGCGCAATCTGATCTATGCGCCCGACAATACACAGGCTTCGCTCGCAGCGCTGCGCGCCCGCTATGCGCGACTGAGCGATTCGCTCGCCTCTTCGGTGTGGGCCAGCGCGCGCGACGCCGATTTCGCCGCGATGGCCGAAAGCGATTTCTGGTCGAGACCGGAACGCTTCGAAGTGCTCGACCGGATCGAACGCCGCGACCGCATCGAAAGCGCGCTCGACACCGCGCAACGTTTGGAAGAGCGTTTGGCGCGCGACGGCGGCAATCCCGCATTCGTCGCGCGCTGCGCGCAGCTACTGTGGTTGCTCGGCCTTGCGGCCGACGCAGTGACCGTGCGCGCCCCCCAGGATGCGTTGCTGGCTTTGGCCGTTGGCGAGACCGAACTCAAACGCGATGCTGCGCAGACCCGATTGTGGTGGCAGCAAGTGCTGAGCATGTACATGGCCTGGGCCGAGCGACGCAATATGCGCGTGGAGGTGTTGGAACAGAATGCGGAGCGCTGCCGTGCGCGACTGGCGATCGGTGGGTTCGGCGCTTATGCGCTGCTGCGCGATGAGCATGGATTGCACGTTTTCGAACAGGATCAGGACGGCGAAAACGCCACCAAGCGCACCACCGTGCAGGTTCGCTGCGCGGCCGACCTGCCTGGCCGCGCCCGGCCGAATCTCCTCGTCGGTGAAGAGGATCTGCGCATCGCACGCCGCTATCGCGCCGCGCCATCGCCCTTGGTGCGTGATGGCGTGCGCGGCTGGCGCAGCGGGCGATTCGATCGCGTGCTCGCCGGCGAGTTCGATGTGATCGTAGGCGAGTGATCTTCCGCTACAGACGCGGTCTGAATCAGCATTTTCAGGCCACCGTGTAGAAATCTCACTGGAAGTGCGTATTTCAACAACCTGCTATTCGTCGGAAAATCCTTCCGGCCCGAAGATTTCATCGCAAGCAGATACCGATCCGACAAGCACTCCGGTATGACGGCGCCAATATTTCGATAAGCATCGTTTCAACAGGGAATTGCGAGAAGGCATTTCGAGCGGGCCACGAGCCTATTCACGATCTCCGCATGCTGCATGCCGACCAGTTGCGCGCATCGCTACGCCACGACGGCCGCGCCAGCGATCAAGCCGCATCCTGAGATCGTCCGCCGGGATCCGGCCAGAAAACCCCAAGTCACGCGCGACAGCCTAGGTATGCGCGACTGACATCGCGCCGCCTTGCCTCCATTCAGTCCTGGGGCTTGACGGAATAAATTAGGACTCCTAAATTATTCATATGGACGATCCCGCTATGCAACGCCTCCAACTGCGCCTAGGCCTTGAGCGGCTGATGCTTCTGGTACGCGCCCAGGCATGGCGCGATGGGGATCTGGCCACGCTCCACCCCGCCCAACAGGCCCTGTTGGCGGCATTGGCCACCGAAGGTGCGAGCCTGCGCATCGGCGAACTGGCCGAACGCTTAGGCGTATCGGTGGCGAGCATCAGCGATTCGATCCGTACAGTCGAAGCCAAGGGGCTCATCGAGCGCGCTGTGGATCCGGACGATGCCCGCGCCCGGCGGCTATCGCTGACCTCGGCAGGCGTGGACGCCATCAGCGCCATTCGTCGCGAGGACAACGGCCTCGCCCAGTTGTTGAACGTCCTGACCGATGCCGACGCGGCATCGCTGCTGCGCATCGTGCAGCTGCTGATCGAGCAGGCGCATGCCCAGGGACTGGTCAGGGGCACGCGGACCTGTCTGGGCTGCGCGTATTTCCTTCCTTATGCGAACGCCGATACCGACCCCGAACGACCGCATGTCTGCGCCTATGTCTCGGTGCCATTTGCGGAGGCCGAATTGCGTGTGGACTGCGCCGAACAGCTCGCTCAGGACGACGCCATCGCCTTGGCGGAGAACGTGCTGCGATTCCGCGATCGACGCAGAGGATGAGATTGGCTTGATCGGCACACCACATCGATAACACGGCTTGACTTCGCTTGCGGATGCGACATCAGGCTGGCCATGACCGAAACGATGTCGCGAAGCCAAGGATCACGGAACAAGACCACAAGGAGCAAGCCGTATAAAGAAAAGCAGTCCGTAATCCGATTCCGCATTCACACCGCGCCTTCGAAAACAGCCCTGATCTGATCGACGCTGGCCAGGTCGATTCCAATGCGCTCTACCGATCTTCTCTCAAGGAGTCCGACATGCAACGCATCTCTGCCGCCACAGTGCTCGCCACCGCGTGCGCCATGATCATCGCCACCATCTCCGACAACGCCGACGCGCATGGCAAAGGCATGCATACCGGCGGCATCGCAACGACGCCAGCCAAAGCCGTCATGGCCGATTTCGACATCATCCACACCAAGATCACGACCGAAGGCCGGGTGGCGGTCTTCCACATGGCCGTGTCGGGCAAAGCCGGGCGTTCGCGGCCCACGGCAACCGGTAAGCTCGCAGGCAGTCGCGTGTTCTCGTATGTATGGCCAACCTCGCTCGACCCCTACGAGGTCGGTTTCGAACGAGGCGGGGGCATCCTCGCGCTCGCGGTCACCGCACATCCCGATTTCGACGACACACCGCTATACGATGAGAACGGTGACGGCAATTTGGGCAACGACGGCAACCTGTGGCACAGCCATTGGGTCGTGCTCGCCCCGAACGAAGCGTGCGGGAAAGGTGCGCTTGCGGTGGTCGATATCCCGGAAGGTACCCAACCGCGATTGCCGAAAACTTGGCCTGGATTGCCGATCCTGATCGATAGCCCTGGCTGGGATCCCGTGCTCAGCGGCGAACATGTCGAAGTGCGCGTGCCCTTCGACAATGCCGGAGCCCTTGCCGATGCGAAGTTCGATAGCGTCACCGCCGGCTTACGCGTCAACCAGAGCGTGCACGCCCCCCTACTGTGCGTGGCGAACGTGTTCAAGATCGGCTCCGGCGACTTGAGCCTGCCCGGTCGAATCGATAAATAAGCATTGTCAAAACACGCATTGAAGTGAACGAGCGGGTGCGCCTGAGCATCCTGTGATACCGCACATCGCCAGTCCGGCGCTGCTGGACTGGCTCTCGGCGAATCATCCTGGTCTGCCTGCCCCCTGCTCTTGTCCCTTGCCCTCATCCTCCTGCACTGAACGGCATCGTGCATAGCCCTTTCCGCGCATGGAACGCACCTGAACTGCAGGAAGCGCTTCCGCTCCGATCACCGGTTCATCAGCCCAGCACAGAACCGCGCGATGCCTGCGGCTGAGACCACTGGCATCGCCATGCGAACAGCTGCGCTGTCGCCAGCGCCTCGCTTAATCTATAAAAAACGTCAGACTCCGTCGCAATCAGCCAGACACGCTCGATAAATGCGCGCGCAAAGAACGAAACCATTCGGGTTCTGGTCCAAGCAATCACTCCTCAGTTCCTGGCAGGTTGCATAGCACGCGTTCTCGGGCTCTGCCGATGCGTGCGCGCCAAAGCCCAAACCCAATGTGAAAATAGCAGCGAAAACAAGCATGAAACGTTTCATGGTGAAACCCTCCTTGGAGTGGTGGAAAAAAACATAGTTGGGATGTGATCGCCAGAGAAAACCGAACTACGCTCACGCCGCCCGCAAGCTCGCGGAAGCAGCCGCAAGCGCCTGGGCAAGATCGTCCCATAGATCCTCGACATCTTCGATCCCGACCGAAAGTCGCAACAAACCCGGGGTGATGCCGCATGCTTCCCGCGTCGCCTCGTCGAGCACTCGATGGGTCAACCCGGCAGGATGTTGGATCAGCGTGTCGACTGAGCCGAGGCTCACTGCGGGCGTGATCAGCGCGACCCTGCGCATGACCTCGGCGGCGGCTTCATGTCCACGCTGCAGGTCGAAGGACATCAATGCGCCCGGCCCGCGCATCTGTGTCCGGGTCAAAACATCGTTCCCGATCGTGCCCATGCCCGGATAAAACACTTTCGCGACCGCCGGATTCCGCACGAGACGTTCGGCGAGAATTTTCGCATTACTCTGCGCGCGCTCCATCCGCAATGCCAGCGTTGGCAGACCGCGGTGCAGCAGATACGCCGCCAGCGGATGCAGTAGCGCTCCCGTGGCGGCCCGCACCTGGCGCAGTGCCTTCGCATGCGCTTCGGAACAACAGATCACGCCCGCAACCACGTCGCCATGCCCGCCGAGGAACTTGGTCGCGCTATGCAGCACGTACGTCGCGCCCAATAAGGCAGGTTGTTGCAGCACGGGCGTCGCGAAGGTCGAGTCCACGACTACAGGCACGCTCCCGGCGGCGCGGACCACTGCGCGGATATCGACCAGATCCAAGGTGGGATTGGCCGGCGTCTCGATCACGATTAACGAGGTGTCTGGCCGCCGGCGCATGGCGATTTCATCCACATCGACGATTTCTGTCTCAATCCCAGTCAGTCCGCTGGAGAGCAGGTGATCCGCAGTACCGTACATAGGTCGCACCGCCAAGGCATGCCCGCCTTCACGACGCGCCGCCAGCAACAGGGCCGTCATCGCCGCCATTCCGGAACCGAAGGCCACACAGGCCTGCGTGCCTTCCAGCCGCGCCAGCGCGCACTCGACCCGGGCTACGGTCGGATTGTGCAAACGCGCATAGACCGGATTAGTCGCCGAGGCTTCGCCGGCCACCAGCGCATCGAAACTGGCTGTCCCAATTCCGAGATCCGGCACCGGATAAGTACTCGAAAGGTCGATCGGTGGGGCATGCACCCCGATTTCGGCAAAATCTTCACGACCGGCGTGGACAACCACAGTATCGAAACGAGACATACATGACACCTTGATATTCGGATATTTGCCGATACCATAGAATTTATATCGAACTAATAGCTAACCTGCGAATAATATTTTTTCAGGACACCCACCGATGCAGCTCGATCGAATCGACTTCGCCCTGATCCGGCTTTTACGAAAGAATGCTCGGCTGCCAAACAAGGATCTGGCTGAGCGCGTGGGCATCGCGCCTTCAACGGCGTTGGAACGCATCCGTCGGATGCGCGAATCGAAGGCGCTGCTCGGCTTCCACGCCGAAGTAGCGCCGGAGGCTGTCGGTATCGGCCTCCAGGCGATGGTGGCCGTGCGTTTGCAGCAGCATTCGCGCACTCAGGTGGAAAGCTTCCAGGCCCACTTGCGTACCCTGCACGAAGTCCTCTCGTTCTATCACGTCGCTGGCGCCGACGACTTCCTGGTGCACGTCGGCGTACGCGACAGCGCACATCTCCGCGAATTCGCCCTCGCCGCCTTCACCGAACGGCCGGAGGTGGTGCACATCGAGACCCATCTGATCTTCGAATTCCACCGCAACACCGAGTTGCCACTACCGCCAGGAGAAGGCCCGAACTGATGAATCCGCGAGCGGATTCAGATCCGCATGAATTCGCTCGAATACAAAGATCGCGCCGATACCGACCGATCGGCGGCATCGGCGCACCGACGCCCTTGCGACAGTTCCGATACAACTCCGGGAAATAATCGACCGTTCCGCGCCAGGTCGAAGCCGCACAATTTGGATATCCGCCCGCGAGCCGAAACGCCTGACGGTCCGACCTGGAACAGCCCATGCCTGGAGTATCCGCCATAAGGCCAACCGACCCGGCTCAATCTCAATTGAGATTAATCCGCGTCCACTTGAAGATATGAATGCGAGACAGGGAGACGGCTGATTTTAGGTATTGACGAATAACCCGACCACGTACCTACCTGACGATGTTCGTATCTGCACATCGGAAAAAAATCCATAACCTATTTCGAGCCGCGTCGGACGCGGTACATTGATCGCCCGCGAGCAACCGCTCCGATTCCTCATTAATAAGGATCTGCACCATGACCACGCTGACCGATGACCTCTTCGCCCAACTCGAAGGCGCCCCGCTGCAACAGATCGCGCAACAGCTCGGTGTCGGCCGGACCCAGGCTGCGGGCGCGGTCAGCGCAGCGCTGCCGCTGCTGATCGGAGCGCTCGGAAAGAACGCCAGCCAGCCGCAAGGAGCGGAAGCGTTGTTCGGCGCCTTGCAACGCGATCACGTCGGCAGCGGCGACCTTGGCGGCTTGCTCGGCATGGTGCTAGGCGGTGGGGCAACGACACGCCAAACCGACGGCGCCGGCATGCTCGGTCACATCTTCGGTGGACAACAGGGCCGCGCTGAGCAACATCTGGGTGAGGCCACTGGCCTCGGCGGCGACCGCGCAGGCGCATTGATGAAGATTCTCGCCCCCATCGTGTTGTCCTATCTCGCCAAACGCATGTTCAGCGGTCAGGGGGAAGGTGGCGCTATGGGAGCAAGCGGTGGCGATCCGACCGCGCAGGTATTGGGCGCAATCCTCGGCCAGGAACAGCAGCAGGTCCGTCAGCAAGGTGGGCTCGGCGGAGGGCTGCTCGGCGCGGTTCTCGACCAGGATGGCGACGGTCAGCTCGGTCTGGGCGATCTGCTGAAAATCGGCGGCGGCCTGCTGGGCGGCAAGCGCTAAGGCAACGCTGAAAGCAGTCAGCGTTGCCGCGGCACAGGGGTGCGCCGCTCGCGGATCGAACACACAAGAGATTGATTCGGCGGGAGCGCGTTCGGGCTTGCACCGAACTTGCGATCACTGAACAAGTTCAGGACGGACTTGTTCAGTGTTGCCCTAAACCCAGCACAAGCCAATGCATTTGAAGCAGAAACCACGTGACGTTCTTTCGACAATGCCCTGTGGTTTTTTCCGCGAACATTTCTACACGCATTTTGAAAATTCTCATCGTCGGCAACTCCGGCTCAGGCAAGAGCACCTGGGCGCGCGTATTGAGCCAGCGGCATAGCCTGCCGCATCTCGATCTCGACACGATCGTCTGGGAGCCCGGCAGGATCGCGATCGCACGCGCGCAGCCGGCGGTTCTCGCGGATTTGCGCAACTTCATCAGCGCCGCGCCCGGCTGGATCATCGAAGGCTGTTATGGCGATCTGATCGACGCCGCCTCACAAGACTGCGACCATCTTATCTTCCTCAATCCAGGCCTCGAGGCCTGCCTCGCTAACAATCGCCTGCGTCGCTGGGAACCGCACAAGTACGCTTCCGCGCAAGAGCAGGATGCGATGCTGGAGAACCTGCAGGCCTGGGTCACAAGCTATTACGAACGCGATGACGCTTGGTCTTATGCCGCGCATCGCAGGATTTTCGATGCGCATCGCGGCCCCAAGACGGAGTGCCGGAGCGACGATGATCGCCCGATGCTGTGACCGCGACCCGCGATCGAACGCTAGGTCGAAGCCTTCGTCCTTGTCGCCGTTGCATGATCCAGCAGGCTGTTGAAAAAACGCATTTCCTGTGCGTTTTCAATTCGCGAGTCCGGTCCATGCCCGGACTCGCTTACGACGAATCCATCGCTTCCGCGCTTGTTTCGTCGGCGCGGCCATTCATGGCTGCGCTCGCGTGCTTGATCCGAGAACGCTCCATCCGTGGCGCATGCAGGCTCCGCATTGTTCACGGGCCCTTTGGCGGCCGCAGAAGCATGGGGAACCTATAATAGATTTTATCTATCGAAATAGTCAGAAAAATCGAATTCTATATATCGATTATCTCGCATAGCCTGGGCTCACCTATTCACCCGCGCGATTACGACACCGGTCGTATCCAGCCAACCGGGTGAAATGAACCCGGAGAGCGCCATGTCAAACCCTTCAAAATGCCCGTTCTCGGGCGGAGCCCTACCCCACACTCTGAGCGGTTCCAAAGGCAATGCGGCCTGGTGGCCGGAACAGCTGAACCTCAAGATCCTCCATCAGCATTCGTCGAAATCGGACCCGATGGGGGCGTGTTTCGATTATGCGGAAGCCTTCCGACAGCTCGACCTCGACGCTGTCATCCGCGATCTGCACACGCTGATGACGGATTCTCAGGACTGGTGGCCCGCGGACTACGGCCACTACGGCCCATTGTTCATCCGCATGGCCTGGCACTCCGCAGGTACATACCGCGTGGCCGACGGCCGCGGCGGCGCAGGTTCGGGCACGCAACGTTTCGCCCCGCTCAACAGTTGGCCGGATAACGGCAATCTCGACAAAGCGCGTCGGCTGCTATGGCCCATCAAACAGAAGTACGGTCGCAACATCTCCTGGGCTGATCTGATGATCCTCGCCGGCAATGTCGCCCTGGAATCGATGGGCTTCAAGACGTTCGGTTTCGGCGGCGGGCGCGCCGACATTTGGGAACCCGAAGAGGACATCGACTGGGGCCCCGAAACCACCTGGTTGGGCGACCAGCGCTATCGCGACGATCGCCAGCTCGCAAACCCTCTGGCCGCGGTGCAGATGGGATTGATCTATGTGAATCCGGAAGGCCCGAACGGCCAGCCAGATCCGCAAGCCTCTGCGCGCGATATCCGCGAAACCTTCGCGCGCATGGCGATGGACGACGAAGAAACCGTCGCGCTGATCGCTGGCGGTCACACCTTCGGCAAAGCGCACGGCGCGGGCGACCCGACCAACGTCGGCCGCGAACCTGAAGGCGCCGACATCGAAGAGCAAGGCTTCGGTTGGAAAAACCGCCTCGGCAGCGGCAAGGGCGTCGACACCATCAC